>WQSW01000061.1 GCA_009787695.1 Treponema sp. | reverse complement strand
GAGAAGCCGAAGTTATTTTAACCCATTACTTCAGAGGCGAAGCGACAGGCGGCAATATCTACAATGCCGTTGTCGATAAACGCAAAAGGCTTACGATTACAGGATACGAACATGAAAATTATAACACCGCTGAAGAGGCGCTTATTAAAATAAGAGGCACATGGTATAACCGCAGCAATAAAACGGCGCTTAGGTTTCTTGAAAACACGGTGCAAATTGCGAAAAATATAGAAGATCCGGAAAACGCGGAATTTGCAGACTATGCGGCATATACGGTAGAAATACAAACGGAGGAGCGTGAAATATACTCTTTGGAAAGATACTATTTAATCATAAAAAAGATACCGGAGAACAGATATGAAGAAACCATGTTTCTTGCGGACGAAGACCTTCTTACAGAGGAATTAAGGATCGCAATTTTCCAATCTCCGGCAAGCATTAGATTCTTCACCGTTTCAAAATGGCTTGAAGAAACATACTGTAGGAAGTGGTGATTATATTAGATTCGTTGCTTGATGGAGTAATGGAGGTGACAGATACAAACAGTGCGTTTAACAACCTTTGAATCTTTTACCTTGGCGCAGATAAGATTAACAAGTTCACCTTTGGATGATTTTATTTTTTCCAATGCTGATGCCGGAGGTATTTCCAAGATTTTTCCCTTCGCTGATACACCCCGGTAAATCCGGATATGTAACTGTAAAACTACCATCATCGTTTTGATGAAAAATTGCCGGGTAGACAAATTCCGTTTCACTTTAAGAGCTCCTTTAAGAATAGTAATACGTAAATTACGTAATGTCATGAATTAATAATATACAGAATTAATATTATACTATTGATATGAAAAAAGATAAAAAAGCAAAATTAAGCAATATAAAACAATTAATAACTTCATTCAATTATGAAAAAGCGCAAGAGTATATAAACCAAATAGGAGAAAAATATGTAATAATACAGTTTTTAGATTTGGAAAAAGTTTAAACTCAAAGAGTCCCAATAGTTTTAATTGCGGTATTTTTTTATATAAAAATCGGAAAATTTATTCATTGACAGATTTTTACATTGACAACTAACGGAGAAATATTAGAAGCTTAATCCGCCAAAAGTTTTTCCGTACTTGCAAGTTTTACTGCAACACAGAAAATCTTAAGCGCTTCTCCAAGCTCTGCCAGTGGCGGGCATGTCGGTGCGATACGGATATTCCTGTCCTTAGGATCATTGCCGTTCGGAAATGTAGCGCCTGCAGGGGTTAATGCAACGCCCGCTTCCGCGCATAACGCGACTATTCTTTTCGCGCAGCCGTCAAGAGAATCAAAACTTACAAAATATCCGCCTGAAGGAGTTGTCCATTGCGCGACACCGAAATCGCCTAATTCATTTGCAAGAGTGTCAAAAACCAATTTAAATTTTGGTTTAAGAATATCAGCGTGTTTTTTCATGTGCTTCCATACGCCTTGCACATCTTTGAAAAAACGCGCATGACGCAATTGATTTAATTTATCAGGACCTATAGTTTGCGCGGTTAATCTTTTGCGTATGTATTCGCAGTTTGATTTTGAAGACGCCATGCAGGTGACAGACGCTCCTGCAAAACTCACCTTTGAAAAAGAAGCGAAGACATAAACCATATTCGGATTTCCGTTCTCTTCGCAAAGACGGATAATATTCGGGATCGATTTATTATCATCAAGATCATGGAAAGCGTAAGCATTGTCCCAATAAATGCGGAAATCATCAGCAGCAGGTTTTAATTTTGAAAAACGCTTTACGGTTTCATCGGAATAAATAATGCCTGTCGGGTTGGAATATTTCGGGACGCACCATATCCCTTTAATCATAGGATCGCTTGATACCATTTTTTCGACTGTATCCATATCAGGACCGTCCTGACCGATAGCGACAGGAATCATCTCGATATGAAAATAATTGCAAATTGTAAAATGACGGTCGTAACCCGGGGAAGGGCACAAAAATTTTACCTGCCCCTGTCTTCTCCAAGGCAGCCCGTCTCTTACACCATGCGACATATTTACAGCGACATTATCAAACATAAGAGCCAAAGATGAATTGCCGCTGACGATAACTTCATCAACGGTTAGTTCCAAAAGGTCTGCAAATATTTTTTTCATTTCAGGGATGCCGTCAAGCCCGCCGTAATTGCGGCAGTCTATCCCATTTGCCGCCTTATAATCTTCCGCGCTAAGACAGGTTAGCATTTCATTGCACAACGCTAACTGTTCATCCGAAGGAACACCGCGTGTCATATTTAATTTGCGTCCGGCTTTTTTATATACGGAAAAAGCCTCCTCTAATTCTTTCTTAAGAGCTGTTAATTCTGTTTTGCTCATTTGTGAATAATGTTTCATAATTTCTTCCTTATGCTTACAATGCTGCTTTAGCTGCACGGTTCGTTAGAAACGTACAATCGCCTTGCATAAACTTACTTTATACTTTTTTTTAAAAAAAGGGAAGTAGATGTTTTTTTGAAATAAAATTATTTTTACCTTATTAAAAAGCCTTCAAATCCTGCCGCCCGAAGATTTGCGATAGTTTGGTTTGCATCAGCTCCTGCGGAAACTGTAACAGCCCACATTGGAGTATTATTTGAAACACGCTGTTCTATCGAAGGGGTAAACCCTGCCTGCCTTAAGTTGGAAGCTTGTGTATTCGCATTTGCCTCCCTGCTAAAAACTCCGGTCTGCACTCGCAAAGAAGTTTCCGGCACTTTAGCAGAAGATTGCGCAGCTAAAGCAGCGTGCGCAGCTGGAGCAGTTTGCGAAGTAACACTTTGTTCTCTGCTAACTTCTCTATTCGCAGGATTTTGTTCTCTGTTACTTGCACTCTGTTCTCTGTTCGCTGTTCTCTGCGTTTCTAAAGAACCGCGTTCACTTGCCAATAACGGAAGCGAATCAAGCCCGCTGACAAAAAACCAAAAGGGATTGGGACTCATTGTCAGCTGCGTTTCCGAAGAACCGCGCAAATTGTTTGCCGCCAATCGTCCTTCAGGGCTTTGCGGAAATTCTGCTGCAAGACGGTTTCTCCATCTTTGCGCTGCTTCCCCGTTTGAAATTTTCCATAATAAAAAAAGAATCTCGTGCTTCACTGAAGAATACTCAGGATTATCTGCAATGACGTCTAACATGGATGTATCGCCTGTTTTTATCGCTCTAATACCGGTGTTTAAAAATGATGCGCGAATATTTTTTAGTAATAGCGGCTCAAGCGCGGCACTTGCTCTGTCCCACTCCCCCATCGCGGCAAGACAAAGAGCGCAGGATAAAAGAGCATCATCGTCCACTGTGCCGGGAATTGCGGCGGCTGCCTCCAGCCAATTTCTTGCCGCACCTTCGATGTCTCCCGAAAGCTGGCGTAACCTTGCAAGACGGACAAGAGAGGCGTGGCGTTCCACACTGTTAGACGCACTCTGGACCGCTCTTTCAACATTTTGAATTTCTGTTGCTAAAGAGACTCCTGTTTGCGAAAAAATGTTTTTTATAGGAAAGAAAAAAATAATTATTAAAAGAAAGGCATAAACTTTTTTAAAGTTTTTATTAATCATCATTTCCGTTTGCTGCACGTTTTCTGGAAAGAAATTTTTTCCTTGCCTCAGCAGGATCGATAATATCTGAAGAATCAGCTCCCTTTTTTGGCTTATCTTTCTTTGAAACAGGCGAATTTTGCGTTTCTGACGAATCGTACATCTCAGACGAACCGTATGTCTCTGACGATCCGCGCTGTCTTTCTGTCTTTCTTTTCCTGATATGATAAATTAAAGGCAGTGCGCAGAAAAACCCGAGAACAAACGAAGAAAAAATAGTAATAAAAACAGGTACTTCGGAAAGTTTTGTAAAACCAAAACTTATGTCACATTTATTATTCAGATTGAAGGTTACAAACACAAGAAAAATCGCGAAAATTACGATAAAAATTATTAAACGCCAGGGCATGGTAAAATCTCCTTTGCTCGGAATGTATTTCCCTTTAAGGATGACAGAACTACTTTTCCAAAAGAGCCTATCAATGATTTGGGACCGGGAACCGCCGCCATTTCATCTTTTTCTGTCCTCGTTATTAATTCATCGGCATTTTTTCGGGAAATCCCCTCAATTAAAACAGTTTCTGTGCTTCCTATTCTGCTTTTTAAAAGTTCATTTGTATGTTTTTTTTGCAAGGAAATCACCCTTGAAAGCCTTTCCCTTTTAACCGCATCGCCTATCCTGTCAGGAAGGTCAAAAGCTGCTGTCCCCTCCCTTGGGTTAAAATGGTACATATATGAATAGAGGAATTTTACTTCTTCCATTAAATCGAGGGTCATTTTGACATCATCTTCTGTTTCACCCGGAAAGCCGACTAATATATCTGTGGAGAGGGTGATATCCGGCATCGCACAGCGGATTTCTTTTACAAGTTTTAAAAACACCTGCGATGTATAGCCGCGGTTCATCGCCTTCAGCACTTTATCAGAGCCGTGCTGAACAGGAAGATGCAGATGACGGCAGAAGATTTTGTTATGCGCCATTACATCTATCGTTTCAAATGAAAAATCTCCGGGGTTAGCCGAAAGAAAGCGTATCCATTTAATACCGCTTTTTTCTGCCTCGCTTGCTATTATTTTTAATAAAGATGCAAAATTGATCTTAGAACTATTTGCTATCTCTTGCTGCAAACCCTGTTTGCGCTCCCAGCAATAAGTGTTTACATTCTGCCCAAGCAAGGTAATTTCACGCACGCCTCTTTGCGCAACAAGGCGGATTTCCTCAGTTATATTTTGCGGATCGCGGGAAACTTCCCTGCCTCTTACATAGGGGACTATGCAATAAGAGCAGAAATTATTACAGCCGTGCATGATGGGAATAAAACTGCGAAAATGCCCCTCTTCGTAATGAGAAGAAGAAAAAGAAAAAACCGCTTTCTCATTTATATTGATGTTTGCTTTTATATTTTTTTCCGCTGCTTCAAGTATCAAAGGAAAATTAGAACGGGCGAATGTTCCCATAACATAATCTATTTGCGGAAACTTATCTTTTAAATTTTCACCTAACCTTTGCGCCATGCAGCCTGCTATCACTAAAGTAAAATTGCGGCTAACGCCCTGTTTATTTTTTTTCTTAAGCCCTGCATAATGAGCGATACGCCCCAGTGTTCTTTTTTCTGCCGTTAGCCGCACAGAGCAGGTATTAAGTAGAATTAAATCCGCGCTTTGTGTATCCTCCGCCTCGCTCCACCCGCGCTCTTTGCAAACAAGAGCCAATGCAGCAGACTCAGCGCTATTCATTTGACAGCCGTAAGTTTCAAAAAAAAATGTCATGTTTTATTTAAGAACGCTTTTTTAGCCCTATAAAAAATTTTATTCCTTTCCAGATACCTAAAGCCAAAAGTCCGACAGCGCCGATTGCAAGCAGGGTGCTAGAAATAACTTGGAAAGGCGGAATTTTGGAAAGCAATGTAAGAGCGCCTGCGGCAGTTATTATTATGCCGGCTTTTTTATCAGCAGGGTCTTTTGATAAAAGAGAGCCGATACCGATTAAACTGACAATTCCTCCTACCGCAATTCCTAAAAACGGTATACGGGTAAGCATCGGCAAAATCATTAAAAATATTCCTCCCACTGTATAACCGACTGCGGTTACACCCAATTTTGACAAACTTGTTGTTGAAGGAAAATCATTCTTCTTTTCAATATCGTTCATAATTAACTCCTTACTAATACTTTAACATAAATTTTATTTTTTTACAGTCATTATCGCTGCCGCTGCTTCTGCAACATTTTGTAAAAGTAATGCAATAGTCATAGGTCCTACACCGCCCGGCACAGGTGTAAAAAAGGCGGCTTTTTCAGAAACTTCAGGATCAACGTCCCCGCAAACTCTATATCCTTTTTTTGCAGAGCTGTCAGGCACTCTGTTTATCCCTACATCTATCACAACAGAGCCTTCCTTTATCATATTTGATTTTACAAATTCAGGTTTTCCTGCCGCAACGATTAAGATGTCTGCTTGCAAAGTGTGATGCGCAATGTCTTTTGTACCTGTGTGACAAAGAGTAACAGTCGCATTATATTCGCGGCGGATTAAAAGATTGGCAAGAGGTTTTCCAACGATATTTGATCTTCCTATTATTACAACATTAGCTCCTGAAACAGGAATATTATATTCGCGTAACAAAAGGAGAACCCCATGAGGCGTACAAGGCAAAAATCCTTCCCTGTCTAAAACCATATTCCCCACTGATAAAGGATGAAAACAATCCACATCTTTTTCAGGAGCGATAGAAAAAATTATTTTTTCTTCATCAATATGATTTGGAACAGGCGACTGAACTAAAATACCGTGAACATTTTTATCTTTATTTAAATCAGATATGATCGAAAGAAGCTGATCTTCTGTTGTAGATTCAGGCAATCTTAGATCACGGCTTTCCATTCCGGCTTCGGCTAAGGCTTTTTCTTTTGAGTTAACATATGAAACGCTTGCAGGATTCTCTCCTACAAGCACAACGGCAAGACAGGGAATTATCCCCTTTTCTTTAAGAGTTAAAACTTTTTCTTTTACTCTCTCCCGGATTTTTAATCCAAGAGTTTTTCCATCCATTATAATTGCAGCCACATCATCCTCACTTATTAAAAGGTAAAATAACCATAAACCGTCCAAGCAATACTGTAATTGAAAAGTCACCTTCAACCGCTACATTGCTTAACCCGTAGAAACCTCTGTCCCAGCTTAACTCATCAAGAGTCCATTTTAATCCTTCGCTTTTTGCATCCCACAGACTTTCACCTAACGGAAACACAGAAACAACAGCTTCTTTTTTAGAATTAAAATAATACTTTTTACTATCACTCTGTTCTTTATCTGCTTCAATACAGTGAATATCAGCCGTATCTGTTATCCAGCGGTTTGGAAAAATATTTCTTTCCATAAGAGAGCGGATACCGAAAAGATGATCGATCCTCCCCCCTCCTCCGCCTATAATCCAAACATCATCACAGTTTTTTTCTATTGCTAGAGAAAAAGCCAGTTCAGTATCAGAATAATCTTTATTTTGCTCATGGCAGATAACACTCTCAGAAGGAAACGAAGAAAGCAAAGAAGTGTCACCTAACGAATCCATGTCGCCTATGATCCAGTCAGGTTTTATCTCTGCGCTAAGGGCTGTAAGAAGCCCTGAATCGGCTGCAATAAAGAGCGTTTTGTCGTCTTTTTTCACATCTTTTTCGATTATATGTTTAATAATCTGTGTATCAGGCGCATGCCCGCCTGTAAAAATAATCCCTAACAATACTTCACCTTTAATTTATCAATCATTATACTAAGTAAATAAGGAAAATTCAATTGATAAAAAACATCGACAGTGTTTTAAAAGAAATCGCCTCGCTTTTTATTGCAGAAAAAAAAGAGATCTACCTTGTCGGCGGAGCTGTAAGAGATATGCTTCGCGGCAAAAAAATCCATGATTGGGATTTAACAACTAACGCCCTGCCCGAAGAGGTAACGGCAATTATAAAAAAAGCAAAGGGCAAGGTTGTGCCGACAGGCATAAAACACGGGACGGTAACGGTTTTTTATAAAAATCAAAGCGCGGAAATTACAACTTTTAGAACTGAAGGCGATTATACTGACGGGCGAAGACCCGACCAAATACATTTTACCTCTTCTGTCGAGGAAGACCTTTCAAGACGCGATTTTACAATGAACGCAATCGCCCTGCGCCTTCCGGACGGCGCTCTTGTCGATCCTTTTAATGGAGAGAATGATATCAAGGCAAAAATAATCCGCTGTGTAGGAAACGCGGGGGAACGCTTCAGCGAAGACGGCTTGCGTCCTTTGCGCGCTGTGCGTTTTGCTTCCTGCCTCGGTTTTGAGATTGAAAAACAAACGTTAGACGCAATCCCGCTCTCGCTCAGCATAAGCGAAAAAGTTTCATGGGAAAGAGTGCGTGACGAGTTTGATAAAATACTCGCTTCTCCCGTTCCTTCTGCCGGCTTTCGTTTAATGGAAAAGACGGGGCTTTTAAAACTTTTCCTTGAGGAACTTTCAATCTGCCGCGGTGTTGAACAAAAAGGTTTTCATGAATTTGATGTGCTTGATCATTCACTGCTCGCCTGCGATTTTGCGGCAGAAAAAAATTATTCGCATGAAGTGCGTCTTGCCTCGCTCTTTCATGACATAGGAAAACCTTCTTCGCGAAAAAAAGACGAGAACGGTATTTATACATTTCACCGTCACGAAGAAATTTCCGCCGAATTGAGCCGCAAAATTTTAAACCGCTTCCACTATCCGAACGCGGTAATTGACAGCGTCTGCCACCTTGTTAAAGAACATATGTTCCACTACACCGAAGATTGGACAGACGCGGCAGTGCGCAGATTTATCGCCCGCATAAAAGAAGAAAATCTGGAAGAGATGTACCGCCTGCGCCGCTGTGACACATACGGTTTTTCCGGCAAAGAAACAAACCCCCACACTCTGATGTTACTTGCAAAACGAACAGACAAAATGCTTGAAAGCGGACGCGCTTTTACGCTGAAAGACCTTGCCGTATCAGGAAACGATCTTACAGAAGAAGGCATCCCGCCCGGCAAAATAATGGGAATGATACTAAAAGAACTTCTTGAAACAGTACTGGACGACCCCGAGCAAAACACACGGGAAAAGTTATTGGAGATTGCAAGAAGGATTTACAAGGAAAGAAAATAAAGAAGAACTTGGCGATTAAATATTTACTAATCCTTATCTTTTAATAATGCGTCATTGTTTAATACTTTAAATGACACCGCTTTGGGAAATTTCGCGTCACGCACTACTATTCCTTCTTTGTCTAAGCCGCTTGGGTATTTACCTCTTGCTTTTTCAAGTAATGTTTCAAGAGTATAATCAAAATTGTCTGCACGCTCTTCTAACGGGACAAAGGAAAGTCCAAGATTTGCGCATAACGCTACCGCTTCTTCGTAAGGGAGATATTTTCCTGCATCCCAATCTTTTACGTCAAATACATACCATTCAATTTCGGCTAACCTTAATTTATTTCTTTGTATGCCGGGTCCGCAAATTTCTCCTGTTAATACAAGATTTTTACCTAACTTTGCAAGTTTTTCTTTTAAGCCGTATTTATTAACCGGAGTCCAGTATAATGCGCCTTCTTCATCTTTAATTTCCTTGTTTCTGCTGCAGCAGCCGATTTTTCCGTCAATATAATATACTATCCCGGATGTGCCGTCCATTTTTGTGGTGATATAATAAGGTTTCCCTTTAAGCTGATCTAATAGTTCAAGCGCAGATTGTATTCGGATTTCATCTGATGCAGGAATCCCGTGAGGGCGCTCCCCTATTATCGTTCCTCCTGCATTGGCGGTTTCCGGGATATACCATTTTTTTACATTGAGTTTTTCTGTAACATCTGTTCCTTCCGCGCATCCTTCCAGTTCAGAAAATTTTTCAAGCGGCAACAATAAACCTTGCGATAACTGCCCTCTCATTTTCATTGTGCGTATTCTAAAACCTTGACCGTTATCAACATTATCACGGTATGAAGAAGCGCGAAGAAATTCGTACCGTTCATCAATGGGAAGAAAACTGTCTACTTCATAATAAACACCGAAATCCCCTTCTTTAAACTCGCCTTTTTTAACGACGCATTGCCATCCCATAATATGCGCAAGTTCAAGAAAATCTGAATCGGGGATAGCGCTTACCGCTTTTACTTTTTGAATTGTTACAAGCGATCTCATTTTTTACCTCCAATTTATTGATGATAAAAATTATAAACTATAAAAAAGTACTTTACAAGCGGATAGGTGTATTATTAATAATTAACCTATTAATTCGTAATTTTTTTATTTTGAGGATGTAAGAAGCTTTCTTGACAGCTTGATTTGTTTGTTAAGATATTACATTTGAATTAAATTCATATATTTTAATTTTCGAACCTCGACCGAGCCTTATGAACCGAAGATTTATAAGGCGAATTTTCCCCTCTCGATCTTTTTATTTGTTAGGTGCAACTTTGGAGTTTCGCTTGGTTCGTTAGACGAAGGTTGCACTTTGTTTAATAATCTTATAAACCCATTTGACGAATAACGCTATATGGAACTTGCACTTCTAATTCCTTCCTTGAGTTATTGACAGAAACTCGATATCTTGTATAAAAATTCTCACCCGATTGATGTTGTATATGCCAGAAAACAGTTATCTCATATTCTCCAAAGGGAAGCAATCTTCTTTTTACCTGTTTTTCTTCACCATCTTTAATATCAGTCCATTCAATTTCATGTCCTACACTTAGGCGTCCATCTGGTGGTATATTAGTCCTAGACCCAAGCATTCCAGAACTCAAATGCCCCCAACTCCAAGAATAGTTTTGATCAGTAATACCATTGACAATAACCGCTCTAAGTCCTTGACCATAATTATCAATGTTTCTAATAGTTAAAGTGCCATAACCTTCTGGTGAATATAAAGGGGATTTTTGGGAAAAATTTAAAATATTATCGAAAAGAGAATAAACTATCTCAGGAAAAACTATCAGAAAAAGTAGATATTACTGTAAAGCATTTAAGTGAAATTGAAAGAGGAATAGTATTTGCTTCGGCTAGTTTAATGGAAAAATTGGCAGAAAACTTAAATATTCCTATTTTTGCATTTTTCTTAACAGATGATAGTATTTATTACGATAATATCATGCTTGCAAGAATAGAAAAAGCAATTATTCATAATATTAAATATACTATGGAAAATATTAAAATGGGTATTTTCGATAAACCTGTTTAAATTTTTAACACCCTTTGGTACAACCTCAAGACATCGTTCACAGTTATGTAGAGTTATTTTTAACATTATTTATGTTAATTGTCGAACCCCGACCAAGCCTTATGAACCGAAGGTTTATAAGGCGAAGGTTCCCCTCTCGATCTTTTTATCTTTGTTAGGTGCAACTTTTTAATTTTTCGCCAACTTCGTTAAATGCTAGTTTAGCCTAACGGAATGACTTTTTTATATAGAAAAACCTCTAAAATAGGGATGCGTGATGCCTCAAAAATCAAAAACCTAGCTGAAAGTTTTTATTAAACCTTGCAGGAAGGTATTTTGGACTCATTGACGGAAAGTTTCAAGAGGCGTTTGTAAATAATCATAGAGATTGGCAAAAAGATGTATTTAAAAAATAAGTTAATTCTTTATATAACAAGGAGTTAAGAATTTAATTAAAAAATAGGAATTTAGGAATTCAGGCTTAAAAGCCTCTAAAAAGTTTTTTTTAAGCCTGTTTTTTGCTTGAAACCATTTCCACTTATTTAAAGCAATGAATTTGTGGTATTAAAGCCTTTAAATCATCGATACAATCGTCCATAATTAGATGAAAACCTACAGGGGGTTTCTTCTTCTATAAAACTTCTCATAGACAAAAATTACTACGCTGATAGTCATAATAGTCAGGTGGCTTAAGATATAGGGGGGTGAAATTTTCGCAAGTTATTGACAGAGACAATGCGGGGTGTTTACAAAATTCCCTTTATATTGTATCCTTCCTCCATTGAAATAATGAGTAATTATATCAATTTGAGGGGAAAAATGGGGAACTTACTAGAAGCCATAATCCGTATTCATAAGCTAAAGAACCTGGCAATAGAAGAATTTTACAAAAGCCGTATAAGAGCTAACAATATGGGTGAAGCTTTGGAACGATTTATTAATGACGCTTTTGCAGATACTTTTGATGTAGCCAATGAAGAGCAAAGAAATATAAAATATTCAGAAATCTTTTCATATATTGCAAATCAAAATAATCCGCCTGACTT
>WQSW01000060.1 GCA_009787695.1 Treponema sp. | reverse complement strand
GCCGGTTCGGATGAAAACGACAGGCTGACAGGCGCGTGGGAAGTTATGACTGTTCCCGCTGAAAATGTACCGGCATCGGGTCTGTATATTTGTAATGGAGTGCCAACAAGCGGAACAATAATCGGTACATACCGGGTTAATACTAGTTCTACAACAGATACAACTAGTAAATTTCACGAAGCAAATATTACAAAATCGATGTTTGTGGGTTACATGACAGATATTAATTACGAAGGAGCGTATCTGAAACATGTTTTGTACTAAAACGCGCTGTAAGGTTTAGAGATTGAAAAGACAGCCTGACCGCTCGCGAGCAGTTGGGCTGTTTTTTTATGTTACGTATTGCGTGACAGGTGGAAGTATAACAACCCTTTTTTAATTTTCGTTCTACTTACCTACTTAAACAATAGTAGCAGCTAACACCATTTTGTGTTATGATAAAAATATGAAAACCATCATCCTTTATTATTCCTTTACAGGAAAAACAAAAACGCTTGCTGTCAAAAAGGCAAGCGAAATTAATGCGGATATCGAAGAAATAACCGAAGAAAAGAAAATGTCTTTTATCGGCTCTTTTTTTATCGGCGCTCCGAAAGCAGTAAAGCGCAAGACCGTAAAGATAAAACCGATTGCGGCAGATTTAAATATTTATGAAAAGATAATAATTATGGCTCCTGTCTGGGCAAGCCATCCTGCGCCTGCATTTAACAATATAGTCGAAAAAATACCTTCGGGGAAAAAAATCGAGATTATTCTTGTTTCCGGAGGCGGAGGGACACAGAAAACAGCCGAAAATACAAAAAAACTTTTTACAGATCGCGGATGCGAAGTAACCGGCTACACAGATGTAAAGGAATAATTTTTTAAAGAATCTTTGGTCAAAATATAGAAAAATTATTTATTTTTGATATATTTAAAGTAGGAGAATTAAGAAATGGCAAGAAAGTTATTGATAATTTTAATGTTAACTTTGGCTGTAAACACTGTTGTTCTCGCTGACGATGATAATGAAAAAAGCACATTCCCCAGACATATACTTACAATTGACGTCTTACCAACCTTCGGTTCTTTATTGGTTACAACCGCATTAAATGACACCATCAATCTTAATAACTATGTATTATTTACCGCCCTTCAATATGAATATCAATTAACTAATTGGGTCAGCCTTGCATCAAGAGTTGGGTTAAAGCACATAAAATCTGAAATTGATGATCTGGAAATAACAGCTTTATCGGCTGAAGCGCATATCAGGGTTTATCCTTCACAGGGTGTTTTATTTCTGGATTGGATGTTCGGATACTCTTATTTTATGATGACAGACAGGCAAGATCATAGTTTTTTAACTTACGGCGGAAGATTGGGATGGAGATTTGCTTTCGGCAAAAATAAACCGGGAGGTTTTATTCTTGAACCTTCTATCGGTTATATAGGCGCACTTGGAATAAAAGAATCTTTTGCAAATGAAGATGAAGAATTTAAATATCTTGTACAGCAATATTTTGTCGGCGGATTTGTATTTAGCGTAGGTATGGGATTTAGATTTTAATTAATCCGAATAGAACTTATTCCCCTGCGTGTTTAATCCCCAGAATCTCAAGTTCTTTTTCGTTTAAACCGACACCGCGAAGCATCAATCTGTTTCCTTTTAAACTTTCTATAGAGTTGATTCCCATACCGCCCATCATTTCTTTGATCTCGTGCTGCCATGCCGTCAGCAGATTAACAAGACGCTTAAAACCGATTTCAGGATTTAATCGCTTTGTAAGTTCGGGAACTTGTGTTGCAATACCCCAGTTGCATTTTCCTCCGTGACAGCTTCTGCACAGATGACAGCCAAGCGCGATAAGAGCGCTCGATGCAATGTAAACGCAATCCGCACCGAGTGCAACAGCTTTAATTACATCAGCGCTTGAGTGAATACTTCCACCCACAACAAGAGACACATTGTCGCGGATGCCTTCATCGCGCAGTCTTTTGTCAACGCTTGCAAGAGCAAGTTCTATCGGGATGCCGACATTGTCTCTTATTCGGGTCGGAGCAGCCCCCGTTCCGCCGCGAAAACCGTCAATGGAGATGATGTCTGCGCCGCTTCGCGCGATGCCGCTTGCAATCGCCGCGACATTGTGAACAGCGGCTATTTTTACAATAACAGGTTTTTTATACCCGGTCGCTTCTTTTAAAGAGAAAACAAGCTGGCGTAAATCTTCTATTGAGTAAATATCATGATGAGGTGCAGGAGAGATTGCATCACTTCCTTCCGGAATCATTCTGGTGCGCGAAATATCTCCTACTATTTTTTTTCCGGGAAGGTGTCCGCCGATACCGGGTTTTGCACCCTGCCCCATTTTTATTTCGATTGCTGCGCCTGCATTTAAATAATCCGGGTGAACTCCGAAACGGCCGGAGGCAACCTGCACAATAGTATTTTTTCCGTAACGGTAAAAATCTTCGTGTAAGCCGCCTTCGCCCGTATTGTAAAGAATACCTAACTCTTCTGCAGCGCGTGCAAGGCTTTCGTGCGCATTGTAACTGATAGAACCGTAACTCATTGCAGAGAACATCATCGGCATGGAAAGGGATATTTGCGGAGGCAGATTGTTTATAAGCCTTCCTTTTTCATCACGTTCAATATGCTGAAACCTTGCACCTAACGAAACTTTTGTTTCCATCGGTTCGCGAAGAGGGTCTATCGAAGGGTTTGTTACCTGCGAAGCGTTAAGAAGAATTTTATTAAAATAAATTGGGAAATCTTCCGGGTTGCCCATACTGGAAAGCAAAACACCGCCCGTTTCTGCCTGACGGTAAATTTCATTTATGGTTTTGCAGCTCCAGTTAACATTCTCTTTGTAAGTGTTACCACTCTTTGTAATTTTTAACGCACGCGTAGGGCACAGCGATACACAGCGATGACAGTTTACGCATTTTGCATCATCGCAGACCATTTTATTTTCAGTAGAAAGAAACTCATGCGCCTCATTGGCGCACTGTCTCTCGCAGGCACGGCAGCAAATGCATCTGTCATAATTACGTGCAATTTCATACTCAGGAAATATATAATTTACAGGCATAACTTTTTAACTCCTCATCATTCTTTTTTCTGTTATACATTATCTGCTATTTGAACAATCACAGGCTGTCCGCCTTTGGGTGACCATACTTTATCAAGAGCAGGCTCAATAATACGGATAGCCGCTTCTTCGCTTGCCATGAAAACCGTATCGTCTTTTTCGCCGATTACCATACTGCGAAGTTTTAATCTGTCATTAAGAGCCATAAGCCCTCTCTCATTAGGACCGTTATCAAAACCGACAAGTATCGAAAACGGACCTGTAATAAGCTGATCTGAAAACATTACGCGCAAATATTCATGAGTTTCCCTGTCTTCGGCAGACATCCGCCCTATCGTTTGCCAGAAAGGAGCTGCGATAACAGAAGCAATCTCTTTGAGTGTTAATCCAACCTTTCTGTGCAGATAATCAATTATGTAAGTGATTACCTCTGTATCTGTTTGCAGTGTGCATTTGTAACCGTACATTTCGATAGCGCGGCGGTTTGCATCGTAAGAAGAAATTTCCCCGTTATGCACAACTGAATAATCAAGGAGAGCAAAAGGATGCGCTCCTCCCCACCAGCCCGGAGTATTTGTCGGATAACGCCCGTGCGCGGTAAAACACCAGCCTTCGTATTCTTCCAGTTTATAAAAACGCCCTACATCTTCCGGGAAACCGACAGCTTTAAAACATCCCATATTTTTTCCGCTAGAAAAAACATAAGCACCGTTTATTCTTGTATTGACGCGGAACACGCATTTTACGGTAAACTCTCTTTCATCAAGCTGGCTGTCTGCCAACTTGGTCGGCAGAGGCGTAACAAAGTATCTCCAAATCAAAGGCTCGTCTGTAATTTCTTTTATTTTGCGAACAGGTATTTTAGAAAGGTTAATAATATCAAAATGCCTTTCAAGAAATTCCTCGCACTCTTTTTTAGCGGCGGTTGAATCATAGAAAATGTGCAAGGCATAAAAATCTTTGTATTCGGGGTATATACCGTATGCTGCAAAACCGCCGCCTAAACCGTTTGAACGGTCATGCATTACAGAAATGGAATTGATTATCGCTTCTCCGCTTATGCGTTTTCCTGATTTATTTATAATACCGGAAATGGCACAGCCTGACGGGATTCTTGCTTGTCCTTCTCGCTGCATATAGTCTCCTTAACAGTGCTTTTAAAACAATTTTATAAAAAAGGCGTTCATCATACAGCATAAAATATGACGGCTGAAAAAACTGCCGGAAAATCATGCTATTTGGTGAACGCCCTTGTTCTATATTTCATTTTTATACAAAATTAAAAGATTAGTCAAGAGTCCTATCTTCGCAATTCATGCAGTTCTGAGGAAGACTCTGCTCTGCCCCTTGAATCATAAGTTATATTTTTAACAACACCGATTCCCTTGACATACCATGTTTCTCCGGTGTTGACTATCAGCGGTCTGCCCCACCCTGTGGTTTTTGTTGTGGTTGTTTGCGTAATTTTATAAGCCATAAATGTTCCTGCAGGAACGGTTACATTCTCTACGCTGATACATACCATATCTGTCATTGTTACATCTGCCGTAACCGAGCCGATTAAAGGAACAGAAACGACTAACTTCATCCATGTATCTTCGATTTTATTACCAAGCGCCAAAGTTGAAGGAATTAAGAAATTGCCGGCTGTCATAGTGTAGTTCAAATTTTTTGCGGCAAAAAACGGGTCCATTATATTACTTACAGGATAAATTAAAACTCCGTTTGATATAATAAGACTGTATTCACGTTCAGAAGAATTGCGTATCGGTCTTCCGTTTCTATCAAGAAGCTGAATGGTATAGACAACTGTAATTTCACCGCCTGATTCTCTTACATCAATGACGGTCATACGCTCATAACCTTCTATTCTGCCGTTGGAGTTAAGATTAGCTGTATCTTTTATTATTCCGACNGCTGTTGGGAAGAAAAACTCATCAGAAAAAACAGAGTATATTACAAAAATTAAAATAAGAAAGAAAAAAGTAATCTTTTTCATATTTTTGTCCTATCATTATATTACTTTTTTCTTTAATTCCGCAAGGGTTTTTAGCGCAGGAATAAAATCATTTTTTAATTTGCTGAACAATTTTATATCTAGTAATTTCTAAAAAAGTGTTATATATTACAAGTGTATAGATAGGGAGGCTTGAATATTCATGAAAACGATTTTTTTAATTGACGATAACACTACAAACCTGATAACAGCCAAAAACTTACTTTCTAAATATTATACAATTTATACTCTGCCCTCCGCAGAAAAAATGTTTAAGTTCCTTGAAAAAATTAATCCTGAATTAATACTTTTAGATGTTTTTATGCCGGTAATGGACGGTTTTGAAGCTTTATCTATTTTAAAATCAAACGAAAAGTATAAAAATATCCCTGTAATTTTCTTAACCGGAAAAGAAGATGAAGAATCAGAAAAACGCGGTATTGAGATGGGTGCAATAGATTTTATAAAAAAACCTTTTTCTCCGCCTGACCTAATTAAACGTATTGAGATGCACCTTACAACAGAGAAAGATAACGAACCCGCTTGACGGAAATTTTATTACAAAATATTTTATTTTACAGGCAAAGAAATTCAGATTCCCATTTTTTTCCACGCTTTAAATTCTTTGTAAACAAAAATTGCAGAAATAATTGACGCGCATAAATCAGATAAAGGAAAAGACCAATAAACACCGTATAACGGGCGTATACCGATTGATTCAAACACACCCGGTAAAAATAAAAGAGCAGGAATTAAAAAGAGAATTTGCCGGGAGAGACTTACGATAGCCGCCTTTGCAGGTTTTCCGATAGCCTGAAAAAACTGCCCTCCCATCATTTGAATTGCAATGAAAGGAAACATACCGGTACAAATCCGCATCGTTAAAATTGCAAGTTCACGCAAGTTTCCTTTATCATTACTGAACATGGAAAAAATTAAACCGCAGCCGAATTGCGTAATAAGAAAACCTAAAGTAAGAAAGCAAGTACAGGCGATCATTGCCAATTTAAAACATTTTATTACACGATCAAACTGCTTTGCCCCGTAATTGTAACCGATAATCGGCTGCGCGCCCTGCCCAAAGCCCATCACAGGCATTATAATAACCATTAAAACGGTAAAGAAAATAGTCATTCCTGTAAGAGCATCATCTCCGCCGTATTTTAAAATTGTTGCATTCTGCAAAATACCGACAAGGCTCATTGCAAACTGCATAATAAAGGGGGCAAAACCTATAGCAAGAATTTTTCCTGTCAGCCTTGCTTCCAGCTTCATGTATTTAAAACGAAACCTAAGGCGCGTCCATTTTGAATTAAAATAACCCAAAACAAAAACTAAAGATACAAATTGAGAAATAACCGTAACCCATGCAGCACCTGCAACGCCCAAATCTAAAACAAAAATAAAGATAGGATCAAGAATGATATTTAAAAGAGCGCCTGTAATTTGAACAATCATAGAAGTTTTAGGATGCCCGTCGGAGCGGATAAAATGAGTAAGACCCGGACTCATCGCACCGAAAACAGCTCCGTAAATCGTTATGCGCAAATAAGTATCAGCATATTCGTAAACCTTACCTTCCGCTTTCATAACATCGCGAAGAATTGGTTCCATAAAAATCAAAACAGCGGCAATACAAACAGCGGGAATAAGAAAAAGCAAAACGAAAGCATGACCCATAATTTTTTCAACTTCATCATGCCGTCTTTCGCCCATACGTATCGCAAAAAGCGAATTCGCTCCGATACCGACAAGCATAGAGCAAGCCATAATGATCATTATTACAGGCATGACAAGACCTATACCTGCAATAGCAAGAGGGTCGACACCATGCCCCAAATAAATACGGTCGACAATATTATAAAGCGCCTGAACCAACATTCCGATTATTGCCGGAATGGAAAAACTGAGTAATAATTTCCCTATTGGTTCTTTTCCGATGCGGTCTGTAGCAAGTGTTGGCTGGTTTGAATCAGACAATGTTGGTCTCCGTATGCGGTTTATAGCTCAACACATCTTAAACCTGAAACCGTTTTAAAAAACCAGGATCATCTCGGACAATCTCAAGCAAGCGGCGGGAAGCTCCTTCAGGTTTGTTTCTGCCGTTTTCCCAAGCTTCTACTGTTTTAACAGAAACCCCTAGCGAGCCGGCAAAAATTACCTGACTTAAACCGGTTCTTTGCCGTATTTGCTTGATGTCATCGGTATTGAAAGTATCAACCGGCTTTATAGTTAATTTTGTCCTTCGGGCGTTGATTTTTCCTTGTTGAAAATCTATGGCTTCGGTTAAACCCTGTGAAATGCTTTCGTATACATTCATTTTATATTCTCCTGTTCCTTTAAAACTTGTTCCAGCCGGACAATTATTTTAGCGATTGCATTCCGCTCAGTTTTAGATAGATTATCCTTCTCATTTTTAGGATATGCGGTAATAAGGTAAATTGTCTCGTGGATAGTAAAGTCCACATAAGCAACTCTGCCGCTTCCGCTTTTTCCCTGTCCCCCAAAGGCGATGCGTATTTTACGCAGTCCTTTAGTTCCCCGTATTACATTCCCTGCTTTTGGATTATCCAGCAAGGTTTCTTGCAGTTGACGGAGTTCATTATCGCCAAGTCCCATGCTTTGCCATTGACGATCGAACTCCGGCATCATAACGAATTCACGAGTCATATATCGTATAATATACCCTATTAAATAGGGGGTGTCAAGATATCCATTGAGGTATTTTGCTGTAAAAATTTGCTAAGTATTATCTATTATTTAGCAGACGGGCAAGACTCAATATTACATTACGATCTTTTGCATTTAACTTTATAGATTCAAAGGTTATTTCCTGAATATCTTTAGGCAGCGAAGCAAGGGGCATTTCCTTTACAGGGTCATTCCCCGTTACTAAATATTCAACAGACACATTTAAGGCTTTTGCTATACTGATGGCTGCTTCGACCGAAGGGGTAGGACCGTCTTTTCTCATATAACTGTCAATAGTTTTCTTTTTTAAACCGGAAAGAGCAGCAAGCTCTTTTATTAGCAAACCCGAATAATCTAGCTGAGACCTCAAATTTTCTTTAAATCCCATGCTTTAAAAATACGATAAAATTGGTACTTATATAGTTGACATTCCTATTATAATGGTCAATATTATAACCGGATACCATTATATTAGTACTATTTTTTATAATGTACGAAAAAACTAGTATCAATTTAAAACTTACATTTATGCAAAAAAACTAATGAAAAGGAGTGTTTTTATGAAGAATTTGGTCAAAAAAGCAGGGGTTTTGTTCACTTTGATAATAATCGGAGCTATTTTTATTAGCTGCGATGAGATTAAAAATGCACTTCCAAATGTTCCTCCAGAGGAGGAAATTCTTTTCAATAATTTACCTGCTCTAACAGGGAAAGTAAGTATTCTTGGAATCGCTGAAGTAGGAGAAACACTTACAGCAGATACCGACAATCTTGGCGGAGACGGATGGATCGAATATTATTGGGAAAGCCACGGACATACTGTTAGCTACGACAGTACTTATACCGTACAAGAAAATGATATAGGTTCAACTATCACTGTAACTGTTACACGATCTGAAAACTCCGGGAGTGTAAAAAGCGAACCGACCGGTATTATTACCACACCCGGTTTGGCTTTCACATCAATAAAAAACGGAACGGCATATTCAGTTTTCAAAGGAACGGCAAAAGGTGCTGTTATTGTAATACCTGCTATCCATAATAACCTTCCTGTAATAGAAATTGCAGACTCAGCTTTTATAAACTATACGGATTTAACAAATATAATTATACCGACCGGTGTAACAAGAATAGGTGATTATGCATTCTTTCATTGCAGCAACCTGACAAGCGTTGTAATTCCTTCCGGAATAACTAATATCGGTAACTTTGCGTTTCAAGATTGCAGTAGTTTAAGTATGGTTTTTTTTGGCGGAAATAATAATTTAGAATGGACAGAAATAACAATTGGTTCGAATAATAATCAGCTAACAAGCGCATCAATGTATTATTATTCTACAGTAAATAAAGGTTTTGTTGATACATATTGGCGTTTTCTTGACGGAGAACCTTCTGTTTGGGCTGTCTTATCTTTCTTGTTGATAGATAATAATACAGCATATTCAGTTTCTATAGGTTACGAAAATGGATCAGAAGACACAGAATTTATTATAATACCAGCAACCTATAATGGTCTTCCTGTAACAGAAATTGCAAACTTTGCTTTTTATAACTCTTCTACTTTAAAAAACATCATAATACCAGATAGCATTATAAATATCGGATATGATGCATTCTCTGGTTGTAAAAGTATGATGAGTATTAATGTTGATGTAAATAATTTAAACTTTGCAAGCCAAGATGGTATTTTATTTAATAAACAAAAAACACAATTAATTTATTGTCCTCAAAGTATCAGCGGAAATATCACCATACCTGATAGCGTGACTAGTATCGGTTCTTCTGCGTTCTATGATTGCACAAGCTTAACCAGCATCACGATTCCTAATAGCGTGACCAGTATTGGCAATCGTGCGTTCTGGGGTTGCACAAATCTATCAATAACATGGAATTATAATTCATTACTTACAGCAAGTGAATTAAGAAATTATTTAAAAACTGCAGTTATTTCTGACAAAGTGACCAGTATTGGCAATCGTGCGTTCTATGATTGCACAAAATTAACCAACATTACCATACCTGATAGCGTGACTAGTATCGGCAATTATGCGTTCTATAATTGCGCTAGCTTAACCAGCGTCACGATTCCTAATAGCGTGACCAGTATCGGCAATTATGCGTTCATGTATTGCACAAATCTATCAATAACATGGAATTATAATTCATTACTTACAGCAAGTGAATTAAGAAATTATTTAAAAACTGCAGTTATTTCTGACAAAGTGACCAGTATCGGCGATTATGCGTTCTATGGTTGCACTAGTTTAACCAGCATCACCATACCTGATAGTGTGTCAAGTATCGGCGATCGTGCGTTCTATGGTTGCACTGGCTTAACCAGCATCACGATTCCTGACAGCGTGACTAGTATCGGTAGTGGTGCGTTTTCTGAATGCTTAAATCTATCTATTACATATTATTTTAATCCATCTTTTTCAGGAGATAGTTCATATATAAAAACAGTAATCATTTCCGACAGCGTGACCAGTATCGACCGGAGGTTCAATAATGGTTTCAGTAACTTAACGAGTTTTATTGTTGATATAAATAATCCTAATTATACAAGTCAAAATGGTATCTTATATAATAAAGAAAAAACACAGCTAATTGTTTATCCTAGAGGTATCAGCGGAAATATCACCATACCTGATAGCGTGACTAGTATCGGCGATCGTGCGTTCTATGGTTGCACTGGTTTAACCAGCATCACTATACCTGATAATGTGACTAGTATCGGCGATTATGCGTTCTATGGTTGCACTGGTTTAACCAGCATCATCATACCAAGTAGCGTCACAAGTATCGGTGAATTTATGATCCAATCTTGCATGAACTTAACAAATTTAATAATCCAAAGAGCAACACCAGATATTACAACTATTGACCGACCTAATAATTCTGGGGTAGGAGGCTTAAGTTTTTATGATTATGTACTCAATAGCAATTTACGAATAGAAGTACCTGTAGGTAGTGTTGATACTTACAAAACTAGTTCTTCTTGGCGGTATTATTCATCCAAGATTCATGCAATTGGATGTAATACAAATTGTGAAGGTATTTGCAAATAAATGTTTAACTTGAATTTTATAACAGTTAAATTTATAACTCCCTTTGTCGTTGATGGAGTTCCGACGGTGTGGTGAGTAGAAGAGGAAACAACCTACGTTGTGGGTTTAAATATTATATTAGTTTGAAGGAGTTTTTTATGAACAAGAATTTATTAATTTTGATCTCTATTTTATTATTTACGCTAAGCGCGTGTGAAACTGGTGAACAGGATTCTATAACTGTATTCGGGCCACCATTAAATGCAAAAACAAGCTCATCAACTAATACAGGAATTCCCAGAGTTCTTGATAGTTATACTGATGGTAAAAATAATTACTTTTTACTTGATGTTGGATATATTTCAGATATGTACATTTCAACTCTTGCAGCTATAGATTATACAGGAGTTCCAATTGATTTTGTTAAAACAATAAGTACTTCAGAAACTTATACAAATTCATTAACCAAAACAATCTCCGAAAGCATGACTATTTCCAGAACAGACAGCACAACAATCGGAGTTGGTCTTGAATGGAAAAACAAAGTAGGAATAGGAATAATAGGTTCAGAATTTACAGCAAAAAGTAATTTTGAATGGACATGGACAGGAGAAAATTCAAGCACAACTACTAAATCGACTACTAACACAGCAACTACAGTCTCACAATATGCAGAATCCCAAACAATTAATTATAAATTCGGCACTAATACAAATCCTCGCGGAATGTACAGATATGCTGTTTATGGAATTTGCGATGTATATTTTAAAATAATAATTTCAATATCCAATCAAGAACTAATAGGTTGGGAAACATTTGTTTGCGCCCGCCCAAATGATTATTTTCTGCGTTCAGAATACTCAGAAAACAGAGTTTTTGATAATAAATCAATAAATACGATTGATATTGATGAAAATTTTTATAAATCATTGCCGATTCCAACACAATCTCCTGTTGAACTAACAGAAACAGAATTTAAATCTATCCGTACTTCAACCGTAAAAATAACAGACTCAGGCCGGTTCGACCAACATTTTGATGTTGTCAGTTTTGATAAATTTAATATCAATTTAGACAAAATGAAACAAGAAGGATTAAAAACTATTAATTTTAATATTCGTTTGAATGTAAGAGAGATTGATGACGGATACCGGCATATATTTCTTTTTAGTTCAGCAAGCCAATCAAATGATTTCAAAATTGCAGAATGTCAATTTGAACATTCTCCAGGAAAAAAAGACACATCATGGTGGGTTCATTATGAAGACGAATTAAAATTTTCAAACATTTCTATTAATAATTTTTTAAATAATCAATTTATAATCAGATACGGTGCTTCAGGAAAAAATAATGATACGTGGGAGAATAAAGACTTACAAATACAATTAGTATTTAAAAAATGATTTTAATAATTATATCTCATAAACACAAAGGCACTTTAAAAGTGCCTTTGTGTTTAAATCATTATTCTCGCTCATAAAGAAGCACTCCCTTTTCAACAATAATTCTTTCCAGTGTCAGCAGGATGATACGCTTTTCAAAACGTTAAAAATAAATTTTCAGAAAATTCCAATATTTTGAATTTGTTCTGTCAAGCATTAACTATTTTAAAACAGGTAAAGAGTAATATTTCAAATGAGAATTACATAAACAATCGTTCATGCTGGTATCAAGAGTTACAGAATTTATCGCCAAAAAATGAATCTGTGAAATTTGCAATTGCCGTTATTGATTTGTGTTATAATTACTGTGTCGAAGATAGTATTTCCAATGTGTCTAAACATTACAACACATTGGGGGACGGATTCATTTTGGGGTGATTTTCAAAACTGCCTAATAATCTACTGGAATGATAAAAAATTAAAAGAACATAATTTTTCCGCCGAAGATAATGACATCATACCCGATTACACTAATATAAAGTTTCCGCCATGGGAATCTGTTGAATGGATGATGAATATTTTTGAAAAACAAGGGAAAGCGGTTACTGATAACAAAGTTAATGAAATGTGTGAGACAAACTTGGAAGAACACATTCATAATTGGGAGAAACAAAAGAGAACCCATAATATTTTTTGTGTAAAACGCAAATTATCATAATGGGACTCTGTCCCCATAAATGATCGCAAATTGGTTTAACGCCTCACCCCAATTCC
>WQSW01000059.1 GCA_009787695.1 Treponema sp. | reverse complement strand
TCATTCAAATATATATGCAGCGCTCTTGACATGACAATAATAAGCATAAGTATTTTTGTAGGATGCAGCTATCCTGAGATTGATCCTCCTATTCAATATCTTTCCATNTGGACGCTTTTTTACACTGTGCTTATATTGCTCGGCGCTTTCAGGTACAGTATACGCTGCGCATTATTTTCAGGCATTTTTGCNAGTTTCTGTTATTTAATTGTCATTATTTTAAGATCCAATTCTTTAGATTTTANNTATTATTACGATATAGAAGATCGTGTAATAAGTTTAAGCTTTCCGACAGTTAATGAATCATTCAGATTAATATCCCTTATAGTTACAGGCGNAATAGCGGCAATCGCAAGCAANAGACATTTAAAATTATTCAGCACAATGATTGGCTCGCAGTCCGATGTTTCCAGATCAGCTTCACATACAGTTAAAAAAACTCAAAACATGGCTGAATTAATTCAAAAATCCACAGATGAAATATTTCTTTCATCCAAAAATATTTTTAAAACAGCAAATAATCAGGCTGTAAGCATTCAAAAAATTGAAGCAACAATAAAAAAGAATTCAGGCATTGCCGAAGATATTTCNGAGAAAACGTCTGAAGTAGCGTCTATTTCCGTTAAAATGGAAGGAGATGTAAAACANGGTTTAACTGTTTTGGNAAAAAACGTAGAACAGCTTGAAGAAATTAAATCAAAAAACGAAAGCGTAATTAACGGCATTATTTCGCTTGGAAATAAAATCGTTAAAATCCGCGACATTATAGATACCATCAACGCAATAACGGATCAAACAAAGGTTATTGCTTTTAACGCNGCCCTGGAAGCNGCAAGCGCAGGCGAATATAAAAAACGTTTTTCTATTGTATCAAGCGAAGTAAACCGTCTTGCGGATGATATTACCGCNCTTACCAAAGAAATTAAAAAACAGGCTGATGATATACAAAGCTCTTCTTCTTCGTTAATAGTATCAAGCAAAGACAGCGCAGAAAAAATTATAAATGGAAATAAATTAATAAAAGAGCTTGAAGAAATTTTTTCTGAGGTGCGAAACGGCGCGGAAACNACNGCAAAACAAGCGCAAACAATTACAATTTCAAGCCAGAAACAGCAAAAATCNATTGAACAGATTAATATNGCTATCGCGGATATTTCAGGCGGACTTACCAATTTTATCAAGTCAACAGAGGCAGCCACTTCCTCNGCAGATGATCTTTCAAAAACAATAAAGCAGCTTGGAAATATATTAAATATAAATTCTGATGAAAAAGAAAATACTCTTAAAGCAAAAGAGGCATCAGAATGACAAAAAAAGAAATATTGGATAAAATTGAAATTGATGAATTTGACGGCGAAAAACTCATTTGCAGATTTCGCCTTGTTATAGCGGCTATTTTTTTGGCAAGCGTTCCGTTTATTTCATTTATGAGAGTATTGGGCGGAGAAAACCCATTTCCTTCTCATGCATATATTTGCTGCCTGCTATTTTTAATTTATTCAATTTGCATTTATTTTTATTTAAAAGACAGAAAAACTGTCCCTTCATTGTATAAATATGTCTGCATCAGCTTGGATATTATTATCCATTCCGCAAGTATTTGGCTTGGCTGCACTTATCCTGAGACAGCTCCCGGTATTTCATATCTTTCCAATTGGGCATTATTCTTTCTTGTGCTTATAATGCTTGGCGCTTTCAGATACAGCGTTCCTTGCGCATATTTCTCAGGCATATTTGCAGGATTTTGCTATATGCTTGTTGTTATAATAAACGCAAAAAATCTAGATCTTCCGTATTATTTTTTAATCGATGATAAAAGAATCATCGTTAATTTCCCGGTATTAAATGAATTATTCCGCGTTATTGCCATGATTGTTACAGGTTTTATTACAGGAATAGCGTGCAAAAGACATCTTACCCTCTTTATTAACATGACAGAATCTCAAAGCACAGCCGCTGTTACCGCTTCTAATACTGTAGAAAAAACCCGCANTATATCTAAAACAATTCAAAAATCTACNGATGATATTTTCATATCGTCAAAAGAAATATTTTCTACTGCAAATAATCAGGCTGCAAGCATTCAGGAAATAGAAGCGACTATTAACGAAAACACTCAGCTGGCTGTNGATATTGCNGTTAAAACAACAAGCGTTGCAAAAATTTCATCAAAAATGAAAAATGACGTTATACACGGTTTTTCTGTTCTGGAACGCAATATTACGCAGCTTGGAAATATTAAAATGAAAAACGACGGAGTAATAACAGGAATTATTTCTCTTGGAAATAAAATAATTAAAATTCGCGATATATTAAAAAATATAAACACAATAACGGATCAAACCAAAGTAATCGCTTTTAATGCCGCCCTCGAAGCTGCAAGCGCAGGCGAAAAAGGCAAACGTTTTGCGGTAGTTGCAAGAGAGGTAAACCGCCTTGCAGACGACATTACATTCCTTACAAAACAAATAAGAGACCATGTCGAAGAAATTCAAAGCTCTTCTTCTTCATTAATATTATCCAGCGAAGAAAGCGCCGATAAAATCTTAGAAGGCAATAATTTAATTAAAGAACTTGAAAATATCTTCCGCGAAATAAGGTCCGGAGCTGAAATTACCACAAATCAAGCGCAGACTATATCAGGTTCTACGCAAATGCAGCTTGAATCTACAGAGGAAATTACTTCGTCAATTTCGGATATTTCAACAGGATTGGCAAGTTTTATCCAATCTACAAAGGTTGCCACTTCTTCCGCAGAAAAACTTACCAAGATGACTGCGGAATTAGGTGATTTATTAACAATAAAAGACGCTTCAATTAAAATGCAGGAAAATAAATCATGGCAATAAATAAAGATAAATATATAAATAAATTTATAGATGAGGGAATTGAAAATGTCTCTCTTGTAGAAACTCTTGTTTTTGACATTAAAGACGGTATTTCTGTAGATGACGATCTGTCTACCCTGCTTAGAGCTCTTCATACATTAAAAGGCTCATCGCGCATGCTTGAGTTTAAAAACATAGAAGAGTTAAGCCATTCTCTGGAAAGCGTATTTGCCGCAGTCAGGGAACAGCGCATAGGTTTTTCCGAGAATGCGGTAAAATTAATACTCTCTTCTCTGGATTTATTAAAGTCAGGTTTTGAAAAATTAAAACAGACAAAAACAGATGAAATTGACATCAGCGAACATGTTAAAAACCTGGCACTTCTTGCATCTAATGAAGAATACAGTATTCCTGATAATTCGCAGGAAGCTCACTCAAAAGAAGAAAATACAGAAACAAAAGAAAAACCGGAAAAAATTGAGAAAAAAGCCAAGTCAAAATCCGGCGATACAGTTTCGGATAAACGCAAAACAAACAAATCAGAAACAATNCGCCTTTCTCTTGATAAAATTGACGGTATAATAAAAAGCATCGCATCTTTGCAGACTCTCGAAATTTCTGCAAAAAGTTTATCTCAAAACAGCGTTGAAATTATCAAACTAATAAAAGAATTTTCCAAAACAATAAAAGAAAAAAAGTTTGACGCAAACACAGCTGGAAACTTCAGAAAAATTGAACGTTTATGCGAAAGACTCAATTCATCATTAAAAAATTATGCCATAGATTCAGGAAACCACATCAGAGGCGCTTATGACAGCGTAATTTCGCTTCGCACGCTTCCCATTTCTACAATTTTTGACAGTTATCCGCGCTATGTTTATCAATTATCAGAAGAGCTCGGAAAAAAGGTTCAGCTTACAATCGAAGGCAAGGAAAATGANATTGATAAAAATATTATCGAATCGCTTTCCGATGTATTTATGCACATGGTCCGCAANGCTATCGATCACGGACTTGAAAATCCCGAAGAACGCATTAACGCAGGTAAAAATGAAACAGGCNGTTTAAAAATTATCTGTACGCGCGAGAGCGGCAGCATGAAAATAATTATATCTGACGACGGACGCGGCATAGATTTGGAAAAAATCAGGCAAAAAGCAATAAAGGAAGGTTTAGTTGCGGAAGCATCCGCGGCTTTATTAACAAAAGAAGACCTTACCAATTTAATTTTTCAAAGCGGCTTTTCAACTTCAAGAGGAGTCAGCAATGTCTCGGGAAGAGGCGTCGGCATGGATGTTGTAAGGGAAACTGTTGAAGCATTAAAGGGAAGCATACTTGTTGACAGTATTAGAGGTGAAGGAACTAGTTTTACCATAATTGTACCGCTTTCAATTGCGGCTCTTATGGGCTTCCCTGCCGTCAGCGGAGGAATGAAGTTTATAATCCCTGCAAACTTTGTGGAGAACATTCTTCTTTTAAATAAAGAGGAAATAATTACGGTAATAGATCGTCCTGAAATTAAATACAACGACAGAATGATAAAACTNTTTTATTTAAGCCAGGTTCTTCAGATAAAAACTGATACAGTATTAAANATGGACAGCATATTTATTGTGATAATACGCTCTTATGACGATATTGCTGCATTCGCTCTTGATAATGTGGACAGCATGAGATCTGTTATTTTAAAATCCATGCCCTCATTTATGGAAAATATGCCGATTTTTTCCGGNATAGTTTTAAATGAAGATTATGAGATGATAAGCGTACTTCATATACCTACAATAATGAAGATGGCAAAACGCATTAAAGCAATAGAAATTAAAAAACGCAATCTTGATTTTGAAAAATCAAGAAAATCAATTCTTGTTGTTGACGATTCCCTTCCAACCCGCGAAATTGAAAGTGAAATACTTTCATCCGAAGGCTTCCTTGTTGACATGGCATCGGACGGCGCTCAGGCGCTGAAGGCAGCAAAGAGCAAACATTATGATTTAATCTGCACCGATCTTAATATGCCTGTTATGGACGGCTTTATGCTTGTGGAAAATTTAAAAAAGAACGAAGAGCTTTCCAATATTCCGATTATAGTTATTTCTTCCAAAGAAAGCGAAGAAGATCAAACCAGAGCGTTCGGGCTCGGCGCTTCAAAATATATTATTAAAAACTCTTTTAATAATCATAATTTACTGGAAGCTGTAAATGAACTTATCGGAGGTCAATAATGGATGAAGATAAAAAACGTATTCTTATTTTAGAAGACTCCGATATTTTTGCAGACATGGTATTGAGCGCATTCAGCGAAAAACCTTATGAAGTAGAAAGAGCCGTTAACGGTTTTGAAGGAATTAAAAAAGTATATTCTTTTATGCCGCATTTAATAATTACAGATATAGAGATGCCTCTTTTTAAGGGATATCAGGTTACCCGGCTTTTAAAAAACAGAAAAAATACTAAATCGATTCCAATAATAATGTTTACTTCTCTTGATGAAACAAAAGACAAATTTTGGGGAAACCAGGCAGGAGCGGATTTATATATAGAAAAATCTCCTGATAATTTGCATCCGCTTATGGTAGCTGCAGATACCATATTATCTTCTCCCTACGATATTGATTTTAACGCAATTGAAAGAGAAGCTAAAAAAATAAACGATAATTCTATTATAGAAATTGTTAACAATATGCTTGACAACAAGCTTTTTCAAACTACAGTAACAGGTCTTCTTAATGAATTAGCAGGCAAAGTTCATTCCATGGAACTGGTTGCAAGCGGAGTTTTTGACCTTCTTCACACTGTATGCGAAGCAGAAATTGCAACATTAATAATTAAAGGAAATAACAGGCTTATATATCTTTATACAGCGAACTTTTCAGAATTTACAAAAGAGACTGTCAGCAGTTTTACTGATATAAGCATTGCTGATTTTAATAATTATTTTCCCAATTATAAATACTCATCAAAGACAACGAAGAATTTTTTCCGCGAAGGTGAAAACAGTAAAAAAATTATTTCATATATATCCATTCCCCTGTCATCAGGAGGAGAAATTTTTGCCAGCTTCCATATTGCCAATACAATTAATGATTATTTTTCTCCGTCTGTAATGGAAAATATAAACGTATTTGCGCTGTCCGCTTCTCCTGTTATCTCCAACGCTCTTAGCATGCATGAAATGGCGGCGCTTCAAAGCAACACGCGCACTGCGTTTGCAAGATATGTTCCTGCCGATGTAATGGATGATTTGATAAATGACACCAGAAAAAAAGCGCAATTAAGCGAAAACAGAAATGTTTCTATCCTTTTCAGCGATATAAGAAATTTTACAAATCTTTCGGAAAATTCTGACGCTCAAAGCGTCGTAGATTTTCTCAATTCGTACTTTTCAAAAATGGGAAGCGAAATAATTTCAGAAAACGGTCATATTGATAAATTTATCGGAGACGCGATAATGGCAGTTTTCGGCGCTTTCCAGACACAGGATTGCTCGCCTGCAAACGCAATAAGAGCTGCCGTAAAGATGCTGTCCGCTATGGAGATGATTAACATACTTCCTTCGGCTATATCCGAGGAAAAAATTGAAATAGGAATTGGCATTAACTGCGGAGAATGCATCCTTGGCAATATCGGTTTTAAAAATAAAATGGATTTTACAGTAATAGGCGACACTGTAAACATAGCTTCCCGGCTTGAAGGGCTTACAAAAGTATATAAACATCCTATAATAGTATCAGAAGCTGTTTTTGAGCAAACCAAGGAAAAATTTCTGCTTAGAAAGATTGATAATGTGCGCGTAAAAGGCAAGACAAAACCGCTTGGCATTTATGCTGTCTATTCGGGTTTCCAGGGAGCAGAAGGCAAAAGACTAAGATCGGGTGAGATGACGGATATTGTATCGGTTTCAGATCTTTTGATTAACAGGGAAACACTTTCCAATTACAACAAGGGACTCCAGGTCTTTTACATGAGAGAATGGAAACTGGCGCAGGAATATTTTACAAAAGCGCTTGAAAACGACANCAGCGATTATCTGTCAAAGTTATACCTTGACCGCGCCAGAGATTTTGAAGCTAATCCGCCTGCAGATAACTGGGACGGTGTTGTAATATATTTGAGGAAATAAGGAAAAGAGGTGCTGTATGACAATTAATGAGATTACAGAGAAAATCAAGCGCGATGAGTATCTGGGAGAAAGACTAATTAACAAGTTCCGCTTTGCTTTAGGAATAATATTTATAATCAGCGTTTTAGTTGTATCTATTTTACGTAACATTGAAGGTCTTTCTCATTTTCCTTTCCGCGCTTATATATTTACATCCCTGTTTTTTATTTATTCGGCTGCCGTATATTATTACATCAGAAATAAAACCTCCCTTCCCCCTTATTTTAAATATGTTTGCGTAATTTTGGATGCTGTTCTAATAAGCGCGGCTATCTGGATAGGATGCACTTATCCTGAATTATCGCCGCCCATTGTGTTTCTTTCGGTTCAGGCTCTTTTTTATATAGTTTTAATTATGGCAGGATCTTTCCGGTACAGCGTTCCTTGCGCATTTTTCTCAGGTTTCTTTTCCGGGTTTTGCTATTTAATAGTCGTTCTTGCAAACGGCAGCGTGCTTGATGTTCCTTACACTTTCACAATTGCCGGAAAAACGATACCTGTCAGTTTCCCGCTTTACAACGAGTTTTTCCGCATTTTAGCAATGATTGTGGCTGGAGCAATTGCAGGCATGGCATGCAAACGCCATCTTGCCCTTTTTAACAATATGATTGAATCTCAGAATGACGCGGCAATACATGCTTCTTCAACTGTAGATAAAACACGTTCAATGGCAAAAACAATAAAAAAATCGACAGACGAAATCTTTTTATCTTCNAAAGATATTTTTACAACTGCAAATAATCAGGCGGCAAGCATTCAGGAAATTGAAAGTACGATAAGCCAGAATACGCAAATAGCGGGCGAAATATCGGAAAAAACATCAAGCGTCGCAGGTATTGCTTCTAAAATGGAAAATGACGTAATCCACGGTTTTTCCGTTCTTGAACGCAATGTGGATCAGCTTGAAACAATTAAAATGAAAAACGACAGCGTAATTACAGGCATTATAAATCTTGGCAATAAAATTTTAAAAATACGCGATATTGTTAAAAACATTAACACCATAACCGACCAGACAAAGGTAATTGCTTTTAACGCAGCATTGGAAGCGGCAAGCGCAGGCGAAAGGGGCAAGCGTTTTTCTGTCGTAGCAAGCGAAGTTAACCGTCTTGCAGATGACATTTCATCTTTGACAAGGCAAATCCGCGAACAGGTTGAAGAAATACAGAATTCATCATCGTCTTTAATTATTTCCAGCGAAGAAAGCGCGGATAAAATTACCGAAGGAAACAATTTAATAAAAGAACTTGAGGATATTTTCCGTCAAATAAGATCGGGAGCTGAAATAACAGCAAATCANGCGCAAACTATAACAGTATTTTCGCATCAGCAGCAAAAATCATCTGAACATATCGGCGTTGCCATTACGGATATTTCAAGAGGTCTTACTAATTTTATTCAGTCAACAAGGGTTGCAACTTCTTCTGCAGAGGAACTTACAGAAATGATTCAGCAGCTTGACACGCTTTTAACAAAGCAAAATACCGAAAAAGAAAGCGAATTGCCAAAAAAATGAATAAAATAATTATTTTTTTTCTTTTCTTCTTCTCTTGTCTTCCGCTTTTTTGCCGTGATGTTGCTGTAAAGGTTATTGACGCTGACCTTGATCTTCCGCTTGAAGGCGCGACTATCCGCGCAAGAGACGGAAACGAATATAAATGCAACCATGACGGTATTGCCATTGTAAAAGCGCCTGATGACAGGCAGCTTGTTATTCAGGTAATTTATCCCGGTTACGAGACAGGCACATTTATAATTCCCGCTGCAGGGAATTCTCTCGATGTTTATCTTGGTCTTTCGGGAGTTATGCAGGGAAATGAACTTGTANTTGAAGCGCAGAAACCNGGAGCAAACGAAACAAAAACAGGACGCAGCGTTGCAATCTCAGGGCGTGAAATTGCTCAATCAGCAGAAATAGGCGTAATAGAAGACGTAATGAATGCGATAAAACTTTTGCCGGGCGTAGGTTATTCGGGAACGTTCAATGCGCAGCCAAGCATAAGAGGCGGCTTCCCCGGTGACATGAGCGCCTCGCTTGACGGTTTTTATGTATTTAATCCGTATCATTGGGGAGGAGGCGTTTCCATTTTCGATCCGCGCATGATACAAAGCGCGCAGCTTTCGCACGGCGTTTTTTCTACGCGTTTCGGACATACAATGTCCGGGCTTTTGGATATGACAACAAAGAACCCCTCTCCTTCCGAGACTGAATTTGAAATTGGCATGAGTACAAGCGCCGCTAATTTTAATCTTTCTTTTCCTTTTGCAGGAAAGGGAGGCATTTTAATTATGGGACGCACCACTTACTATGATCCGATTATCGCTCTTGCACAAGAACTTTCAAAATATATTGACGATGATCAATTTGACGCTGTTAATTCAATACGCGTAGCGCCTTACATAAGAAGCGGCACAATAACTGGAAATTACCGCTTTACAAGCAATCTTGAGCTTCGCGCCACAGGATTTTTCGGCATGGACGGAGTAGGCGTAACTTTTATAAATGAACCAGAAACGGACGGACTTCTTACAAGTAAATCCAGTATAATATTTGATTTTACAAATTATCAAGGCTTCATAATTACAAATCTTAACTGGAATCCAAGCAATAATACTTTATTTAAATTTTCTTTAGGTTCAGGTTATACAGATGCCCAGATTGCCGGGGATATGAATAGCAGTGTGTACAAAGAAAATTTTTCAGAACCTTTCCTGGATAAATATAAAATAACAGATCATACTGATAGAAAACCATATGAATCAAAAATGCATATAGAACAATCAGAAATTATGTTCAATGCTCAGGGACGAATTGATTTTGACTGGGAATTATTCGACGGTTTCCTTATATCTACAGGCGTTCAGGAAATGTTTACAAGATACAGCTCAAAAGGTGAACAGCAGGGAGCTTTTGCAATAAGTTTTGATAATTTTGAAAAAAATAGTCCTATTAGTGTAGATCTATATAAAGAACGTATTATTGAATATTATGGTCTTGATCCAAATGATAATGATGATTTCTGGAAAGATTTATATCTTTCTGTTTATCCTGATTATAATCCGAAAGCATCCAACAATTTATTTACTACATCTGGTTATATTTTAAATGAAGCGAATATAGGCAGCCGTATAAAAACTGAACTTGGCTTGCGTTTAGATCATTATTATCTTGCAGGCGAAGATTTTTCTCTTCAGAGTACGCCTGCATTAAGTCCAAGATTAAACATTGATTTTAATTTATTAAAGAATAAAGGTATATTAGAATCTTTTGATATAAGCCTTGGAACAGGACTTTTTTCCGCCATGGATAATAATGTCTTTATGGCAGAAAAAAGATTTAATTTAAAAGATATACAGCCGAATAGAGCATGGACTTCTGTTGCAGGAACAAAATTCGAATTTCCTCAAGGGTTAAGTTTTAATATCGAAGGCTATTACAAATATATATTTAATAGAATGTATATTCCTGTAACATTCAGCAGTAATGCGGAAGATGGAACTACAGGTGTTGATCCAAGACCAAAAAATGACGGGCAAGGCATTATCTGGGGAATTGATGTAATGCTTCAAAAAATGCAGTCGCGTTTCTGGGACGGCTGGATTTCCTATTCTTACAGCTATGCGCGTTATCTTGACCCTTCCAGCGAAAACGCAAATACCGGACTTTCAGGCGGCAGAAGCGGATCTGACTGGTATTTTCCGTGGTTTCACCGTTATCATAATTTAAACCTTGTTCTTAACATTAAACCTACAAATAAAATAAATATTTATACCCGTTTTGGAATCGCAAGCGGAACCCAGAGATCGCGGCGTATTGGAGATAGTCCTGTTAGCTATCCTGTATTAAACGATCCTTTTAATCCTGCTGATCCCGGTTTAATAGAAAGATACAGATGGCCTTCAGAACGCGATGAAAACTACCGCACTCCCCTGACCCTTCCCATGGATATTAAATTTTCTTTCTTTGGAAGCAATAAAACAGGTAAATCCCGCTATGAAATATATTTTGCCCTTGAAAACGTTCTTGCGCTTGTTTACAGACCTGAGAGAGATACCAGTTTTAATACTTATACAGGCGAAGTTGATACAGGAAGCAGCAATGCAACTTACGGAATACCAATACCTATACCATCTTTTGGTTTTAAATTAAGCTATTAATAATTAATTTATTAATTAGAAATAAGGAGTTGATTTTGAGAAGATTTACTTTGATTTTATTTTCATCGCTTATATTGTGCGGCTGCATAGGATTAATGGAAAAAACAGGACAGGTTCTTGACGGCTCCGCGTTTAAAGAAAAAATAATTTCGCATTACAAGACTTCCGGCATAGATATGTTCTTAACAAAAAATAAGAATAATGAACAATTTTTAATTATCTCCTTATCTGATTATCCCATGATTAAATTAAAAGGATTATACGCTGAACATGATAATGTTTATAATCTTATCTCCATTGAATATCTTGCGGGAAATACTCACGGCTGGAACGAATATACGCTCGATCTTCTCGGTGAAACTATTGCTGTCTCTTTTGATAATGAAGCAATTTTAAGCGCTCTTGCTTTTGAAAAAATACAGATAAGCAAAGGCAGTATACACCGTTATGACACGCGTATAACAGGAAACGAAGCGCTTTCTGCTCTCAGAAACAGAAGAGAGCGCATTATAGCTGTAACAGAATGGATGAAAACCAAAGAAATCGCTCCTGTAAAACAATCGCTTAAAGATTTTGAAAACTACTGGAAACCCATTTTATTCCCTGAAACTGTTTCAAAGAAAAAAAGACCTTATCTCTGGTTAAATAAAGGTATTGATAAGTTCGAAAGCGCCGACGGTATCCGCTGGAATAAAGGATATACAGAGCGCGTTTTCCCGGAAGGACTGCATCCTGTCAGAGATTCTGCAACAATGCTCAGAGACTGGGAAGAAGCTCTTCCCTGGATATATATGGAATATCATTGGGATAACATAATTAACATATTTACTAATGAAATAATTTTAACTAAAATAAAGTGAGGTACTTATGGAAACTGCATCTTTTTCTTTACTGGAACTATTTAAACTCGGCGGGGTCGTTATGTGGCCGCTGCTTGTGTTTTCTATTGCGGCTGTAGCGATCACAATTGAACGCGCTGTCTTCTTTTTTCAGCATAATCTTGATATTGACGATTTATCCGTCAATGTTTCAGATTATATCGATAAAAATGATTATTCGGGAGCGGCTGAATACCTCAGCGGCTTAACCGATAAACGCATGGGCGCGCGTATTCTTTTATCTCTTATTAAGCAGAAGAAATCCGGCAAAACTTTCGAAGAACACCGCGCAGAGAGGACTGTCCAGACAGAAGCTTCAGACTGTATTAATTCGCTGGAAAACGGTTTTAACTTTCTTACAGCTCTCGGCTCACTTTCACCCCTCACAGGTTTTTTGGGGACAGTAACAGGAATGATAGGCGCATTCAGATCTATTGCAGAAGCTACGGAAGTAAATGCGCAGATTGTAGCAAACGGCATATACGAAGCTCTTATTACAACCGTATTCGGACTTGTAATTGCCATTATCGCAATGATTTCACATTCGGTCTTCAGCCATATTGTTGAAAAGTTTGCATCTAAAGTTGAAGGCGTTTGCACAAAATTAATTTCGCAGATAAGCGAAACACATCATAAATAACAGGTGTTTTAAATATATATGAAGTTAATACGCCGAAAAAAAACCGGTTTTCTTGAAACATGCGCGGCAAGCGATCTTGCTTTTCTGCTTATTATTTATTTTTTGGTTATTGCCGGTTTTAATGTAAATAAAGGTTTTATTTTAAATCTTCCCGGAAAAGATTCCAGCAGAATGATTTTAAGAGAAGAACTTGTACGTTTTGACATGAATGAGCAAGGCGAAATAATTTACGGCGAAGAAACAATAAGCATATCTCATGCAAGAAATGTAATCCAAACCGCTCAGAAAGCAAATCCTAATATCGCAGTTATAATAACAATTGATGAACAGGCAAAATGGCAGAATGTGGTTTATTTTGTAGAACTTGCCCAGGACCTGCAAGTTGACGCTTTTTCTTTCTCCATGAAAAAGGAGAATTTGTGAATCTTAAAAGAAACAGTAAAATTATATCTGTGCCTCTCTTCTCTACTTCTGATATCGCATTTCTTCTTTTAATTTTTATAATGCTTGTCTCCTTAATTAATTACAGGGTTGAAGTAAAAATTGATTACCCTGANGCAAAAACTGCTCTTCGCACAACAGCNGAAAAAAATCTTGAAGTATGGATTAATTCAAACGGCGATATNTATCTNGACGGCAATCCTTCTGATCGTATTGCATTTGAGCAAAAGGTTACAGACCTTTATATTTCAGCTCCTGATACAAGAATACATATAATCGCAGATAAAAATACTCCTTATAACCATATCAACAGCGTTTTGGAGATAATGCAGATTCTTCAATACAGAGTTGTAAGTTTTGTGGTAAAAGCCGATGAATGAAAAACGAAGGAAATTTTTAATATTTGCCGTTACTGCGGCGGTACATCTCATTCTTATTTTCTTTGTAGCTTTTGAAGCGAAAGTTTTTAGGCAGGAACCTTCNGAACATGCGCGAATAATGAAAATGACTGATCTTACAGAACTTCCGCCTCCTTCTCCCGATCCTGAAATACCGCAGGTTGAAGAAATCGCCGAAGTAATGATAGAAACAGACACGGCTCCGCTTCAGAATGTAGTGGGCGCAGGCACTTTAAGTCTCAATTTTGATAATTATCTTGCAATGCATATGGTTTCTGTCCGCCCCGGTTTTGACGAAAGCGCAATTACTTCAGACCTTATTTATCCTCCCATCGCGCTTCGCTCAGGCATTGAAGGCAGGGTTATTCTAGAATTATTCGTTGATCGCACAGGAGTTGTTCAGCGTATTACTGTCTTACGCGAAGAACCCGAAGGCAGAGGTTTCGGCGAAGCTGCCATTAAAGCCTTTACAGGAAAAAANGGNTCTCCTGCCTATGCAAACGGAGAGGCAGTTTCCTGCAGATACAGGTATCCGGTTACTTTTAGAATTAAATGATGATTATTAATTTTATATCTTTATTTAATTGAAGGGTCTGTGTGCCGAAACATGCTCCCTTCTGCTCGGGAATAACTCGCATAAGGGAGTCATTTTCCGCACACAGACCTTTAAGTAATTATTTAGATATAAATATTTCATTTATAGAANGTTATGTGAAATTGGTGCAAAGTTGTTGACATAATTAAAAAAATATTAGAATATACATTTAAGGAGATATAATTTATGTATAAAATCGTTTCGAAATACTATGACATGATGTATGTTAACGACGAATCTTACAAGTCTGAGATTGATAAAGTGATTTCGCTTATTGATCAATATAAAAAATCTGAAGGCAATACTCTACTTGATATAGCTTGTGGAACAGGTGCTCAAGCTGCATATTTGCAAAACCAATTTACAGTAACAGGTATTGATATAAGCGATGAAATGTTGGAAATAGCAAAAAATAAAGTTAAAAAAGCTTTTTTTGTAAATGCAGATATGTGTAATTTTAGTTT
>WQSW01000058.1 GCA_009787695.1 Treponema sp. | reverse complement strand
TTCAAAAACAAGAAAACTTCTAGCTATATATGGGTTGCCTATGCGTGGCGCTTGACTGAAAATGAATTTTTTTTGAAAAAAAGTAAAATAACCGCTCCTCGTAGAGCGGTTAATGGAAATTGATTGAACTATCTGGTGTACTTACAGCGAGCCTCGAAGAGGTGAAGCTTCCAGTACCCTTATCCACAAGTACACCAGAAAATTTGGGTGGCTACTACCATTGCGTCACTCGAACCTCGACCGAGCCTTATAAACCGAAGGTTTATAAGGCGAAGGTTTATAAGGCGAAGGTTTATAAGGCGAAGGTTTATAAGGCGAAGGCTCCCCTCTCGATCTTTTTTTTATTTGTTAGGTGCAACTTTTGGGTTTTTCTCCAACTTCGTTAAGCGAAAAACCATCATATTATTTAATTTTCTATAAATCCTCAAAAATATCATCTGTAATTTCAAAAATGAAATACTGTACTTTTTCACCATATACACTATCATAGTTATTAAATTTATATAAATCTTTAATATCATTACCTTCAATTCTTTTTAGTAATTTTTGAGAATTTAATTCTACTAATAATATTTTATTTATTAAATTATTTGGATTCTCATTATATTTCCAATATGGAAAATTATCAGGATAACGACTATATGGTTCATTTGTATTTGATTCTGTGTTTCTTAACAATTCTATTCTATATACATTTCCATCATTAAAATAGCATTGAAAAAATATATCATAGGATGAATTATTTATTTCTTTTTTATAGTATACAATATCATGATTTATTCTGCCAGTATAAACATTAGTGTTATTAATCATTACACTTGTGTTTTCATTATGCGATAAATTATTTAATAAATCATCATTTATTAAAAATTTGAATATTGCATCATTCTGTTCTATAGATCCACTAATAATTTTAAAAATACTATTATCAACAACTATATTATTTAACAGACTGCCATTGTCTAAATCATAAAATATAATATTAGTATAATAATTTACTGGATTCGAAATGAAAATGGTTTCTTCTTTTTCACCACCATAAAAAATATGATATAAGATAATATGATCCTTTTTTTCTATAAGAATATTTACTTCTTTATCATAATCTTTATAAATTGTTCCAAAAACGACATATAAATTATATGCAGATATGTTTTCTATTGATATCCTCCCTCCATAAGATGGAGAAGCAGGATACCTAAAAATACAACCTGATAAAAAACAAATAATAAATAAAATTTGGCAATATTTTAAATATTTTATCATTGTATAATTATATTTATAATATGTTTTTTGTCAATAGTCTATGGTAGTATTTCGCATAACTATATTTATACGCTGGTTTTTACTTTTTTGAATCAATTATTTCAAATGTAAATTCACAAGGCTTTTCTCCGTTTGTGTTTAACGGTGAAGATACTATTTCCTTTAGTTTTAATTTAATTCCAAGTGCATTTTGGTAATGATATAAAAAATGCCCTGCGCAGCAGCCGCAATAAGCTGAAGTCACGGAAAACGGCTGTTTTAATTCCTTTATTTGCCCGCATGAACAAGTTGTTTTCCCCGTATGTACGCCATTTTGATTACCGCCATAGGATACTGTAATTGTATTATCTTTGTTAAGGCGTGGTGTCATCATATACTGTATACCGGATAATAATTTTATTTTCTCTGCAAGCGGTTTATCTTTGTGTTCAAAACCAAATGCCTTACAATCACGATCTCTTTGACCGCTTTTGCAGCAGCCTTGTTTTTCCATTATAGCAAGCAGTTGTTCATTTGATAATAATTTATCCATTTTTTCAATGACCGCAATAACATTTTGCGTTTCATTATTTATCGGATGCTCAATCCCGATTTTTTTAATTATCTCTGGTGAGATTTTCACCTTAATCATTGTCTTTTCGATTTTTTCCAAAAATGGCATAAGTTTCTCCTGAACACTTTAGTACTAAAGTTTGGACATTTAAGTCCGATGACAAATTTAAAGTCTTATACGAGACCTTATAAATATATAAAAAAAATGATAATAAAATGAACTTTTTTGATCATTTAATTTTTTTACAGAATATTTTCTCATATTAATATTGTAAACGTACACCTATGTAAACGCTATTATCTAAACCGACGTATAAATCAATTTTTTGCAATAAGTTAAACATAGCATTTTCTGGTAATGTATTTAAAGTATTTATTGCGTTGATGCGTTCTAATTCGGGAATTGAATAATATTGATTTTTAAATGAAATAATTTCTGCTTCAGAAAGTAAGCTTATTTGTTCCATAAAAGGGATTTCTTCAGTTTCTAATATTTTATTAATAGTTTCAACAAACGGTTCATTTTCAATTTCTGAAATATACATCATGTTTTCAGATTTTTTTTCCTTTTCCTTTTGTTTTTCCTTCCTTACTCCATCTGCAGCCATTTCTATTAAAGCCCCAATTCCATAAATTGCTAAATAACATCCACCTACAATAAGTACAGCGACTCCACCTAATGTCCAAATACCTTTATCCTCAGATCTGCAACTTGTAAAGCTGTTAACAAGCATTACCAAAATTAGGATCATAGCAATTTTCTTAACAATCTTTTTCATAAAAACCTCCTTTTTTATGCATATTACCATTTATATCGTTATTATTAATATTAAAACAAGTAAGAAAAAGTATAGTTTTTTATTAAAAACGCATTTTTGGGGTAAGAAAAAGTATACCTTTTTATGTTTTTTAATAAATTCTGCTATACACAAGCCAAACTTGTATTTAACGTGATAAGCAACTGACCGAGACGTCGCTGTGTGTTGAGGTTACAGAAAATGTCATTTATTTTCCATCATATTCCTTTAAAATAAAAAATGTTACACGTCATTTATTATTTAGTTCCAAAAATTATTTTTTTATTGCACATAACTTATAATTTTAATAACCATTTTCTCGGTCTCTTTATATTTTACCATATGAGAGTTATTTTAACATTATTTCTTCTATCTGTCGATCTTTTTTGTTAGGTGCAACTTTGGGGTTTTTCGCCAACTTCGTTAAATGCAGGTTTTTTACCCACTTTGAAATCATCACCGCCAAGGATGGCGGCGATGATATAATAAAACTATTATTCAATTTTTATCATTGCAGGTTACTATTTGTAAAAGTTATCGTAAAACCATCTGTGATAGTGACATTGTTTCTAAAAAATCTACTTCCGGTAGTTGAAGTTGCACCACTATTTGTACTTAGTTGAAAATCATAAACACTATTTGTAGATAAAGTATCAGATAATCTAATTGCATAAGAATCACCTGTTGATATTGTTTCATAGTACCATCCACTTAATATAGCAGAACCCCAACTGGTTGAAGAAGACGGTTTTATCCATAAATATCCAAGATTGATGCTTGTATCATTTTGAATTATAATAACTGGATATAAATTACTAGTATTTCTGTCTGTACTATAAATAATTATAGTCATTCCATTTGATATTGAAACATTTGATTTTGAATAGGTTCCAGAACCTATTGAATCTGTAGAAGTCATTTGAATATCAAATACTGAGAAATTTGTAAGAGGCATAGGTATAGTAATTGTCTGTGAACTGTTATTTGACACTGAACCAAAACTTATGCCCCAATCGGTTGCAGATGATGGTTTTAATTGTATATTACTCAAAGATACACCTGATCTATTTTTAATTGTAATTTGCGGTAGATTACTTTTATTATCCAAATTACTATTTGTAAAACTAACAGTTGTTCCATTTGATAATGGAACATTATATCTTAAAAATCTACTTCCAGAAGTAGAAGTTGCACCACTTGATGTACTTAGTTGAATATCAAAATTAATATACTCAAGTAAAGATTGTGGTAAAGTTATTTGTTGTGATTGACCACTTGTTATTGTTTCATAGTACCATCCACTTAATATTGCAGAACCCCAACTGGTTGAAGAAGATGGTTTTATCCATAAATATCCAAGATCAATACTTGTATCATTTTTAATCGTAATCTTACGATCTATTGATCCTCCGCCGCCACCATTGCCACCTGTTCCATTAGTGTCATTATCATTAGTAGGGAAATCACATCCTACTATTAAACACATTATCAACGCAAATGCTGTGATAATCCCAAATAATTTTCCAATTTTCTTCATTCTTTTCCTCCAAATATTATGTGTTTTAGGTTTTCTTGAAATCCTAACATAATATAGAAAAATGAACAGGAAATCCAACCTATAGATAGGTATACATATTTTTACGGCGGTAAGTCAATACCTATAAAAAAGGTATTCTTATCTTAGAGGTTGGTATGCAAAGAAAAAAATTAAATATTAGGGAAATTTTAGCCCTAAATTTGAAGGAAAATAGGCAGAAATGTGGTCTTACACAAGAAAAACTTGCTGAAAAAGCGGGAATTTCNGCAAATTATTTATCTATGGTCGANGTTTCAAAGAAATTCCCCACACCTGAAATGTTGGATCGACTTGCAAGTGCCCTTAATATTGAGACTTTTCAACTCTTTGATGCATCAGCTACCGCAGAGGGAGCATTATTACATTTAGAAAAGTCCATCGTAAATAAAATAATAGTGATTGTCAAAGAAACTATAAGAGAAACGATAATCGAAGAATATAAAAATATTAAAAAAAATAATAATTAATTTCGCACGACAAGGAGGGCGTGCTGCGATAATATATCTTGGCAAAATATTTTCGCATAACTACCTGTATACGAATTTCATATAACAACCAAATTAAAGTTGAAAACAATTCAAAATTAAAATATTACGGATACTTCTTCTTAAACCCGCTCACACGAGCCTGCGCAATAACATTAAGAGGAGAGTTCTCTCCTCTTGCAAGGTATTGATACCCTAATCCCGCAATCATGGCAGCGTTATCGCCGCATAAATCAAGGGGCGGGAAAAAGCAGCAAAGATGTTTTTGTTCGGTAAGACGTTCTCTAAGGAGGCTGTTAGCCGCAACGCCGCCGCCTGCAACTATTGTTGAAAGCCCTGTATCTTCTGCGGCGTTAAAAAGTGCGCGTAACAATATTTCTATTGCTGTTTTTTGAAAAGAGGCTGCAATATCATTATTGGTGTAATTATTTTTCTTTTTAAAAGTTTCAAGCTGATTTATAACTGCGTTTTTTATTCCTGAATACGAAACATCATAGCGGTGGTCGCCTTTGTGAAGGGACGGCATCGGGAAGCGGAATGCATCGCTGTCACCGTTACGCGCCATTTTATCGATTACCAATCCTCCGGGATAGCCGAAATTATAATACTTCGCCACTTTATCAAAAGCCTCTCCTGCCGCATCATCTATTGTTGTTCCAAGTATTGTTATATCGTCAAAATTATCTGCGCGGCAAATAATTGTGTGCCCTCCTGAAACCAATAATCCAAGAAACGGGTATTCTGGTCTTTGATCGATATTTTGTACTAACATTGGCGCGTATAAATGCGCTAACATATGATCAACTGCAATATAGGGGATGTTACGCGCCCACGAAAATGCTTTTGCAAAAGATAGCCCGACAAGTAAAGAGCCCAAAAGTCCGGGACGGCTTGTAACTGCAACTGCGTCTATATTTTCTATTTTTAAATTTGCTTTTTCAATGGCTTCTTTTGTTACGGTGTAAATCCATTCGGTATGTTTTCGGCTTGCAATCTCAGGAACTACCCCGTTCCAAGGTGCATGAAAAGGAATTTGCGTAGCAATTACATTAGAGAGAATTTTAAAACCGTCTTCCACAACTGCGGCAGAAGTTTCATCGCATGAAGTTTCTATACCTAATACTTTCATTTTTTATTTTAGTATATCAGATACTTTCTTTAGTGTATAACCCTGTTCAATATAACGCGGAAACATTTCTGCAAGTAACGGCGCTAAATCAGGCGACCATGTATGACCTATCATTACCGCGCTGCCGTTTCTTTGCGCTCTTGTAAGACCCGTTGAAATGTAACGGATCATTGCGTCTTTATTTTGTTCGTTATCTATAAAGACATTTCTTTCTGCAATTTTCATCCCCATCTGCTGTGCAACAACGGGAACTACTGTCTCTGCTGTTGTTCTTGAATCTAAAAAATAAATATTGTTCTCTGCACAAAAACTTAAAATGGTTTTCATCGCTTCTGTATCCATCGTAATTTTTGATCCTTGATGATTGTTCATTCCCGCTACAGGACCGACTTCTGCAATGTTACGTGTCAATACCTCTCTTATTTCATTTGCATTCATGCCTGAAATAATCGCCGCAGGTCCTGGGTTTTGCGCGCCGATTGCTTCCATCGGCTGATGAAGAATCACTTCCTTTCCTGCCGCTCTTATCCGTTTTGCAGCTTCTGCCGAATACGGTAAGCCGGGAAGAACTGCTATTGTTAAGGGACCTTGAATACGCAAAAAAGGTTCTAACTCTCTTAGATTATTGCCTGCATCATCAATTACAAAAATCAATGCACCTTTATTTTCAACAGGTTTTGACGGAACTGCATTTGTTACAGGAACAGGACGCGAAGGGGTTGCAGACGGATTTACCGGCGTAACAGGTTTTGCAGGCTGAGGCTCATCAATTTTTTTTTGAGTTTCCGGAACAACAGTTACAGGAGTTGTTGTTTGACTTTGTGTATCATCAGTTTGATCGATCAATGATGATGATACATTGTTATTGTTTTTTGATACATTGTGAATCGAAATAATCGTTAAAGAAATTACCGCAGATAAAGCAACAATCAAAATAACTAGCAATAATGCCTTTAAACCGTCAGAAAATCGGTTTTTTTGATGTTTTTTCCTTGAATTTCGAGTTCTTCTGACAGGCGTCTTCTTATTTTTTGCTGTTGTTTTTTTCATTTATCAAATTAATATCGGCAATTTATCATTCCCGATATAACTCTATTGCAAAAATTTAAATATTTTTAGATAATAGGGAAAATACAAATTATATAATTGTTTTAAGGAGTATAAAATAATGTCAAAGAAAATTATCCTTGCTTATTCCGGCGGATTGGACACCACAGTTATCATCCCCTGGTTAAAGGAAAATCAAGATTGCGAAGTTATCGCAGTTTGTGTTGATGTCGGGCAAGCGGCGGACTGGAAAGCGATTCAAAAAAGGGCGATGGCAATTGGAGCAAGTGCGTGTTATGTTGCAGATGTTAAAAAAGAATATGTCGAAGAATATATTTGGCCCGCATTAAAAGCAGGAGCAATTTATGAAGATAAATATCTGCTTGGCACTTCTACCGCAAGACCTCTTATAGCAAAGGTGTTAGTTGAATATGCGCGCAAAGAAAAAGCGACAGCTGTAGCTCACGGCGCGACAGGAAAGGGAAATGATCAGGTTCGCTTTGATCTCGGTATCATGGCGCTCGCTCCGGATTTGGAAATTATCGCTCCATGGAGAATATGGAAAATTAAAAGCCGCGAAGATGCAATGAGGTTTCTTGCAAGAAGAAAACTTCCCATCCCTGTAACAAAGAAAAATTCTTACAGCATGGATGATAACCTTTGGCACATTTCTCATGAAGGTTTGGAACTTGAAGACCCTGCAAACGAGCCGCAATTAAAAAAATTACTTGCGATGACTGTAGCCCCTGAAAAAGCGTCTAACAAAGCTGAGTATGCAGAAATTGAATTTGATAAAGGAATTCCTGTTGCGCTTAACGGTAAAAAAATGGAAGGGGTTCAATTAATAAACCAGCTTAATAAAATAGGCGGTGCAAACGGTATCGGTATAGTAGACCTTGTTGAAAACCGCGTTGTCGGAATGAAAAGCAGGGGTGTATACGAAACTCCCGGCGGATCAATTTTGTATTATGCGCACAAAGAACTTGAATATCTTTGTCTTGACAGGCAGACCTACTCTTTCAAACAGCAGGTATCAATGAAAATGGCAGAACTTATTTACGGCGGATTATGGTTTACTCCATTGCGCGAAGCGTTAAGCGCATTTGTAGATAACACTCAAACTTCTGTCAGCGGAAAAGTTAGGTTAAAACTTTATAAGGGATCGATTAGTTCTGCAGGCGTTACATCACCGAATTCACTTTACAATACAAGCCTTGCAAGTTTTACAACAGGCGAACTTTTCAATCATGCCGATGCAAAAGGATTTATAAAACTTTACGGGCTTCCTGTTCTTGTCCGCTCTTTAATGGAGCTTGAAAAGAAAGGCGGCAAATCACCTGCTGCAAAACCTAAAACAACAGGTAAGACAAACAGTAAAGGCAAATCCAAGAAGTGAGAAAAGAAGATAAAAAAACTTCAAAACCTCTTTGGGCTGGACGTCTTTCGGAAAAACCTGAAGAGCAGGCATTTGCTTTTCAAGCATCAATAAATATTGATAAGAGGCTTGTTTTTGATGATATAGAATGCAGCAAGGCACACGCTGTAATGCTCGGCAAACAGGGAATCATTACAAAAGACAGCGCCTCTAAAATAAAAAATGAACTTGATAAAATAGCCGCTGAAATTAAATCAGGCAAATTAGAGATTGACACAACACAAGAGGACATCCATTCATTTTTAGAATCGGCTCTTACAGAGCGGTTAGGTGACATCGGAAAAATGGTTCATGCAGGACGCAGCCGCAACGATCAGGTAGCGGTTGCGTTCCGTCTTTTTTTAAAAAGGACTGTCCCGGTTTTACAATCAGAAATTTCTTTTGCCGTCAATGTTCTTTTAGATACGGCGCAATTGCACGTAACGAGCGTTATGCCAGGTTACACGCATCTTCAAAGAGCGCAGCCTGTAACATTGGGATATCACCTAACGGCATGGGCTTGCGCCTTACAAAGAGACATAACCCGCTTTAGTGACGCGCTAACAAGGCTTGATGAATGTCCTTTAGGAAGCGGCGCATTAGCCGGCACTACTCTTCCTTTAGATCGCAAAACAACTGCCGCCACCTTAGGATTTTCACGCTCTACATTAAATTCGATGGATGCAATTGCAGACCGCGACTTTGCGATAGAAATATCAAGTGCATGCGCTGTCACTATGGTGCATCTTTCACGTTTTTGCGAAGACATCATTTTATGGGCAAGCGAAGAATTTAAATTTATAGAACTCTCTGACAGCTGGAGCACAGGCTCATCAATTATGCCTCAGAAAAAAAATCCTGATTTTGCAGAATTAATCAGAGGAAAAACAGGACGCACAGCAGGAAACCTTGTCACTCTTTTAACATTACTAAAAGGTTTACCCTATGCGTATAACAAAGACTTGCAGGAAGACAAGGAAAGCCTCTTTGACAGCATCGACACGCTAAGCGTTTGTTTAAAAATGTTTGCAGGAATGATAAAAGATGCGTCCTTTAATTTAAAACGCATGAAAGCGGCTTGCATCGGAGGCTTTCTTGAAGCGACAGACACAGCAGAATACCTTGTAAAAAAAGGACTTCCCTTCAGAGCGGCACACGAAACAGCGGCAAAAATAGTACGCGATTGCATCGAGAAAGGTTTTAAACATATCTCATCTTTAAACATAGCGGAATTAAAAAAACACTCAAAACTTTTTGAAGAAGACATTTACAAAGCGATAACACCTTTAGCATGTATTAAAGCGAGGAACTTGCCGGGAGGTCCTGCGCCTAAAGAAGTGCGAAGGCAGATTAGAATTTTACGGAAGAAGATACTATAGGTAAAAAAATAATTTTTATGTATAATATATAGATATGTGTAAAACAGAAAAATTCATTACCCTCCTTGAAAAGTTCATCGCCCTCTGCGCTGTCCGTCTCAGCGATGATGTTATGTCACGGCTTGACGAAATGCGCAAAGAAGAAGATTCTCCTTTACAGAAAGCGATCTACGACAGTTATTTTGAAAATTTTAAAATGGCAATTAAGCAAAACCGTCCTTGCTGTCAGGATACGGGGATGCTTCAGTTTTATATTAAGGCGGGAACTGAGTTTCCTTTTTTGGATATTACGCAAAATGTTATAACTGAAGCTGTTCGCAGAGCGACAGTAAGCGTTCCTTTGCGTCCTAATGCTGTAAATTATTTTGATGAAAAAAATTCAGGCGATAATACAGGGGAACGCACTCCTTGGATCGATTGGGAAATTATTCCTAAATCAAAAGATATGGAACTTACCCTTTATTTTTCAGGCGCCGGATGCAGTTTGCCGGGACAGGCGAAAGTTTTTAAACCGTCTGACGGGCTTGATGCAGTTATCTCCTTTGTACTTGATGCAGTCTGCGGTGCGGGTGTCAACGCCTGCCCTCCCCTCCTTGTCGGTGTCGGGCTTGGGCATAACATTGAAAACGCAGCTTCCCTTTCCAAAAAGGCGGTATTAAGGCTTTTAGGTACAAAACATCCTCACCTAAAGGGAGCGGAATTGGAAAAACGCATTTTGGATGCTCTTAACAATCTTGGGATGGGAGCGCAGGGGTTGCGCGGAAAAAATGCTGTTATGGGCGTCCACCTTGAATCTTCTGCAAGACATACTGCCACTCGCGCCTGCGCTGTCAATGTTTCGTGTTATGTGCTAAGGCGCGGGATTATTAATTTAAAAAGTAACCTTTCTTTTGAAACTCCAACCTTTAAGGATGTTACGTTATGAGTTTAAACGAAGTTTGCAAATTATTAACTCTTCCGTTATGTGACAATGATATAAAAGATTTAAAAATCGGGGAAATTTTCTATCTTAGCGGGACGCTTTTTACAGGAAGAGATGAAGTTTATCACAGAATAACAGAAGAAAAGCAAAAACCTCCAGTTGATTTAAAAGGGATGGCTGTTTATCATGCAGGTCCTATTGTAAAAAAAATTAAAGAAAATTACGAACTTGTTTCGATAGGTCCCACCTCTTCCATACGTCTTGAAAAGTGGGCATACGATTTTATTAAGACAACAGGTATAAAAATAATGATCGGCAAAGGCGGCATGGGAGAAAAAACCGCATCCGCCTGCCGCGAAGAATGTGCAATTCATTGCGTGTACCCCGGCGGCTGCGCTGTGTTAGGTGCAAGTCAGATTGAAAAGATAGACGGCGTGTTTTGGGAAGATTTAGGCATGGCAGAATGTATATGGAGCTTAAAAACAAACAAGTTCGGTCCTTTGATTGTAAGTATCGACACACACGGAAATAATCTTTTCATGGAAAATATACTTTTTTATAATTCGCGAAAATAATTTATTAAAATAATCTATTGACATATTTTTCTCTTGCAGTTTATTATGCTCTTCTATATCATACTCGCATTTCACATAACGCAATTTTTATTTATTTTTGATTAGGAGAAAAATATGAAAATTAAAATTAAATTAAGTATAATGATGATATTAATATTAATTGCTGTTGTAACAGGCATTGCATTTCTTTTAGTCAGCAGAGCATCGGCAATTACAATTAATTTGGGAAAACGCAATATACAATATCTAACAAATGAGCAGGTAACATATTGGAAGGGATTGCAGGATTCAAAATTGCTGGTACTAAAAGTGTTAGCCGACATTATGAGCGATTATGAAGAATATGAAAGAGAAAACAGAAGGGATCGATTTAATAGTATATTGCTTGGAACGCTTACTTCTCAGCCTGATCTTTTTCAAATTTATACAATTTGGAAACCGAATGCCATAGACGGGATGGACGAACATTTTATCGGAAGGCAAGGCTCTTCCCCTGCAGGGCAGTATGCAACAGTTTATTCAAGAGAAACCGGTATTATAGAAATGAGAACATCTTCAGATATTGAAGATTCAATGGCGTATTTTTTAGGTCCTAACTCAAGAAAAGATCGCGTTGAAGATCCTATTTTAAGAAAAATTCAAGGCAAGAATGTTTATTTAATCAGAATGATGGTTGCCATCACTAATCCAAAGACATCTGAAGTTGTAGGAGGTGTGGCTTGCCTCCTTGTAATTTCGCCGATACAGCAGGAACTTGAAAAAGTTATCAGCAATTATTCAGAAATTTCTGCAATGTCGATTTACACAGATACAGGTTTTATTTTAGCAAGTTATCAAAGTGATCGTATAGGAAAAAAATTAACAGAAGCGGAAACAATATTCGGCAATTATAAAGATGATGTAAATAATGCTGTGATTAACGGCGATCCTATTTCCCTTAAAAGCTATTCAAATGTTTTAGAATCGAATGTTGAAATTTGTATATCTCCCTTTCAAATAGGCACATCGGATACTACATGGTCTGTAATGATTGCAGCGACAGAAGATTATATTTTATCTGATGTAAATGAAATAACAATGTTTACAATTATTCTTGCAATAATCGCAATTGTAATTGTTGGTGTAATAATTTTTATAGTTTTAAGCAAAATGACAAAACCTTTATCATTGGTTACAGAAACCCTTAAAGATATTTCAGAAGGCGAAGGAGACCTTACACATAACATTAAAATTAAATCAAATGATGAGATAGGTCTTCTTGCTCATTATTTTAATAATACATTAATAAAAATAAAAAATCTTATTATTAATATAAAAAGTGAAACAGAAAAACTTGCCAAAGTAGGAATAGACCTTGCAAGTAACATGAACGAAACAGCCGCCGCAGTAAATGAAATCAACGCTAACATACAGAGTATAAAAGTGCGTGTTATAAATCAAAGCGCGAGTGTAAGCGAAACTCATGCGACTATGGAGCAGGTAACGGCAAATATCAATAAATTAAACGGTCATGTAGAAGATCAAAGCAGATATGTTTCTCAGGCATCTGCTGCAACAGAAGAGATGGTAGCAAATATTTCTTCTGTAACAGATACGCTTATTAAAAACTCTCATAATGTAAAAAATTTAAAAGAAGCATCTGAAGACGGCCATTCGGGATTGCAGGAAGTTGCAAGTGATATTCGGGAAATCTCACGAGAATCGGAAGGATTGATGGAAATAAACTCTGTTATGGAAAATATAGCAAGCCAAACAAATTTACTTTCGATGAATGCGGCGATAGAAGCAGCTCATGCAGGTGAAGCGGGAAAAGGATTCGCAGTTGTCGCAGATGAAATCCGTAAACTGGCAGAATCATCGAGCATACAATCAAAAACCATCGGTACTGTTTTAAAAAAAATTAAAAATTCTATTGATAAAATCACTGATTCTACAGAAAATGTTTTGAATAAGTTCAAAGCGATAGATACCGGTGTCAGCACCGTCTCAGAACAGGAAGAAAATATTCGCAACGCGATGGAAGAACAAGGCGAAGGCTCGAAGCAAACCTTAGACGGTGTAAGTAAAGTGAACGAAATCACCCGTCATGTAAAAAGCGGTTCAACAGAAATGCTTGAAGGCGCAAAGGAAGTAATCGCAGAAAGTGATAATCTTGAAAAAGTGACTCAGGAGATAACCTCCGGCATGAGCGAAATGGCGGCAGGAGCGGAACAAATAAATATCGCGGTAACTCATGTCAATGAAATAACCGTAAAAAACAGATTAGGTATTGATACATTATTAAAAGAAGTATCGCGGTTTAAGATTGAGTAATAAGGAAGATTTACCCGTTAAGACGCAAAGCAGTTGTTCGGCTTTTTTTAATGGTCGAAAGATGCCGTTATCCGAAATGCGGCTTCTGTTACATCACGGACATAAGATTGCACTGTCAAAAGATAGACAGTATTAGGCTGTGCTGAAATTTCTGCTCTTGAAGAAATTTCATCGCTGTCATTAATGTTTGATGTAATAAATTGCTGACCGTTATAAACTTCCAAATATATTTCCACATCGCTATCTATTTTTAAAATTATATTGCCTTTTTCAAATGATCTAATATTATATTTTTCTTTCCAGTCTCTGCCAACAACACCGGAAACCGATGAGCCGATACGCAATTCCTCATGCTCAAGAGCGGTTTGAGTTGGATATTCGGATTGCGAAGGTATACTCCATGGTAATAAAACCACTGTGCCGTCCATACCGGAAACTCCAAGTATATATGCATGCGTTGTGCCGTCAGGGGTTTTAAAGGATAGAGCTTCTGCCGGTATTCCATCGGGGATATAGGTTGAATATTCGATGGCGGAGTTTGACTTCAGAACATCAAGAGAGTAAACAGTATTTTCTATAAAAATAGTAAAATCTTCATCATCTATACCTATGCTGTATATTTTGAATTCATGCAAGTCAACATCGGCGGAAATAATTATTTTTTCTCCGTTATGCGCTGCCTCGTGCCGAATTATATTTCTGTTTGCAAGGCGGCTCATATCTATATTTTGAATGTAATGGACAGAAAAATTAACATCTTTTGATACATCGACTACTGTTTCCGATTGTGTATGCGGGAAACTTTGCCCTTCGGATTCATTTTTATTATTGCTTCCGCGATTGCAGGCTGTGAACATCAATGCGATGATTGCGCAGCTAAAGCAGAATGCCAAAATAAGCTTTGTTTTCATATTCTCTCCTTTTTACTAATTATTATATTTTACCAAAAACTTAATATTTATACAAATGTCTTTGCAGAAAAAAATCTGTTTTTTTCATTTTCGGTCAAGCACTACGCATCTGCAACCCATATATAGCTACAACTTTTTTTGAAGTTGAATCTATTTTTGTGAGGTTTAATATGAATCAGAATGTGAACAGAAAACACAAGGACAGTGTTTTCTCAGCCCTTTTCAGCACGCCGGAAATCCTGCGGGAGCTCTACTCTGCAATTGAAGGAATCGACATTCCCCATGACGCGATTGTCGATATCAACACTCTATCGGATGCTCTTTACATGAAGCAGATCAACGATCTGTCTTTCACCATCAATGGGCGTCTTGTTGTTTTGGTCGAACACCAATCAACTATAAATGAGAATGTTCCGCTGCGGTTTTTGATGTACATCGGCCGTGTTTACGAGAAAATTATCAACAGGGATAAGCTGTATCAGAAAAAGATCGAACTAATCCCTACACCGGAATTTATCGTACTTTATAACGGAAAAGACGATTTCCCTGAACGGAAAGAACTGCGTCTTTCAAATGCTTTTAAAGATATAACAGGCTTGAAGTTATCGGAAAGCGGTGAATTACCTTTGGAACTTATAGTCCAAGT
>WQSW01000057.1 GCA_009787695.1 Treponema sp. | reverse complement strand
CAACAATTTTGATATATTCGTATCGCCTGCTTCAATTTTATTACGTAAAATACTTGTTTCCATATATTCTCCAAAAATCGTCTTTATGATACAATATTATAGCTTTATAATGAAAATGTGTCAACTAGTAATATGTTAGGAAATATTTTTTTCACAAAGTCAATTGAATATTTTCAAATGTCGTCTAACTGGCGTTACTCCGTCATCGTAAATCAAAAAATCAACATCGCGTCCCCGTAACTAAAGAAGCGGTATTCTTCGAGTATCGCTTCTTTGTAGCTTTCCAAGATTAAATCCCTTCCTGTTTTGGAAACTCCGTTGTATGAGGCAAAAGCTGACACAAGCATTAAAAGAGTGGAAAGCGGGGTGTGAAAATTTGTAAAGAGAGCGTCAACAATTTTGAATTGAAATCCCGGATAAATAAAAATAGATGTCTTCTGCCGGTTATTATTTTTCCATTTAACATTGTTCAATGCCGTGCTTTCAAGAGTGCGAAGGCTTGTCGTGCCTACTGCGATGATCTTTCTTTTTCTTGAAATTGCATTTTCAATTATAGATGCATTTTTTTCTGTTATTATAAATTGTTCTTCATGCATGATATGATCTTCTATATTCTCAGTTCTTACAGGCACAAATGTTCCTAAACCTACATGCAAAGTTATAAAAGCGCTTTCTATTCCGTAATCGGCAATTTTTTTGAGGATAGCGTCTGTAAAATGCAAACCTGCAGTCGGAGCAGCCGCAGAGCCGGTTTGTTTTGCATAAATTGTTTGATACCGATCTGCATCGGAGGGAACATCTTTTCTTTTTATATACGGCGGCAAAGGGATATGCCCGTTTTTTTCAAGCCATTGCTCATCAATTGGTTTTTCAAATTTTATAAACTTAAACTCTCCTTCTGCTTTGGTAATTTCCGCTCTTGCAATTTCCATGCCGTTTTCATCTTTAAACACATAACAACTACCTGTTTTTCTGCGGCTTGAACGCTGAACAAGAACTTTCCATTCTTCAATATCGTTTTTTTCAAGTAATAAAAACTCAACAGATGCATCGGTCTCCAATGATTTTCCTATAAGACGCGCTTTTCTCACCTTTGTATCATTAAAAACCAATAGGGGCTTCTCTCCTTGTTCGCTTAAGAAATGCTCTGTGCAAAGAATTTCCGGTAATTGCAAAACAGTTTTATGCTCCCTCATTGCGGTTTTGCGATCCAGTGTCAGAAGACGGCTGTCCCCTCTTTTAACAGGCGGTACTTGCGCGATAAGATGCAAAGGAAGATCAAAATTAAAATCGTCGGTTTTCATTGGAAAAGAATGCCCTGAGAAATATCGTTAGGATTTTTCTCAATGTTCTCTGATGAATTGAAAGCGTTAGGTGTAATTCCTAAATGACCGTAAGTAAAACTTGTAACAACACGCCCTCTTGGTGTTCTCTGCAAAAGCCCTGCTTGAATTAAATACGGCTCATAATAATCTTCCAGTGTCTCAACAGATTCGCCTATTGTTATCGCTAGATTTTCTGCCCCTACAGGTCCGCCTTTATATCGTTCAATTATAATTTTTAAAATTTCCCTGTCTTGTTTTTCTAATCCAAGCTCGTCTATCTCAAGACGTTCCAAACCCGTGCGCACTACATCCATAGTAATGGAAGGTGAACCTTTCGGTTCTTTTGAACCGTATGATACTTGAGCAAAATCCCTCATGCGCTTTAATAGCTGGTTTACAACACGCGGTGTGCCCCTTGATGATTTTGCTAAAAGACAGGCGGCATCATCTTCGATCTTTATGTTTAATAGTCCTGCAGAACGATGAACGATTGCTTTTAAATCTTCTTGCTCATAAAAAGAAAAACGGCACGTTATGCCAAAGCGATTGATTAGGGGACCTGATACTACACCTGCCTTTGTTGTAGCGCCTACCAAAGTAAAAGGTTTTATTGCTATCCTGATTGTTCTTGCCATTGGTCCCTGCCCTACGACCCAATCAATACCGTAATCTTCCATCGCTATGTAAAGCAATTCTTCGATAGCAGGTTTAAGGCTGTGAATTTCATCAATAAAAAAAACATCGCCTTTTTTTAAGTTGGTTAAAAAACCAACCAAGTCTTTTGGTTTTTCAAGAGCAGGCGCTGTTGTCTGTACAAATCCCGATCCCATTTCATTTGCAATAATCTGAGCCATAGTGGTTTTACCTAAGCCTGCAGGACCGATTAAAAAAACATGATCAAGGCTGTCCCCTCTTTCTTTTGCAGCCGTTATAAAAATATTAAGATTTTCCTTCATTCCCTTCTGCCCTAAAAATTCTTTTAGTGTGCGCGGGCGAAGGGCAACATCCTGAGTATCTTCTTTTATATTTTCAGGACGCACCAAACTGATATCTTTTTTATCCATAAATCTTGCTCTCTGTTTTTATACACCGCTTAAATAAATTATCGCTTCTTTAAAAAGAATTTTTTCTTTTTCCGCTTCTTTTAATCCATCTGCAATTAAATCTTCTGCTTTTTTTATCGCTTCATTTGCCTGCCGTCTGTCGTATCCCATTCCAACTAACGCTTCAACCAAATCATTATACGCAGAAGGAATAGCTTTATCCTGAGCGGAAACTAATTTTCCTTTTAAAGCCAACACCATTTTCTGCGCTGTCTTTTTTCCAAGACCGGGAACTGCTTCAAGCCGGTTTAAATCAGCATTATCAAGCGCTTTTTCAAGATCATCCTGAGTTATCCCGCCCATTATTTTAACGGCTGCCTTAGGTCCTATACCCTCAACCTTAATTAATTCCAAAAAAGTATTGCGTCTTTTATCATCAATAAAACCGAATAGTTTCATTTGGTCTTCGCGGTGATAAAGCCATGTTAAAATCCTGCACTCATCGTTAAGGGGCAATGAATACATATCATTTGCTGGCATGGTAATTTCCCATTCAATATCATTGCAAAGAAGAAAAACGGCTTCTGCACCTTTTGCGCTGACTATGCCTCTTATACTGTTAAACATAGGAGTAGGTTAGCATTTTTTTGTAAAAAAAGTAAGAATCAACTTGACAATTAAATTTTTGCATTTTATAATCTGACTAGAATGACTATTTTATAAAGGCAGAGAAAATGAAAACAAAGACTGAAGTTAAAAAAAAATCCGCAGCAAGGAAACATAACACAAAACGATTATTAACAAAATCAAAAGTTTCAAAGCAATCCGATAATAGTGAATGGCAATTACAAGAGGCAAAGGCAATGTTCAGCGAAGTTGTAAAAGCATCTCAAGATGAACCTCAGATTATTACAGTTCATGGAAAGAAAAAAGCGGTTGTTATATCATATAATGAATATGATGAATTAACCTCCCCGAAACAATCAATAATAGAGTTTTTTCAAAAATCCCCGCTTTTCGGAGTTGAATTGGAATTACCTCCAAGAACCCCAGAAAAAATCAGGAAGATTGATTTATGAAATATCTTTTGGATACTAATGTCATATCAGAAATCAATAAAACAGTATGCGATCAAAATGTAAAAACTTTTTTAGAAAATATCAATTGGAAAAATGTATATTTATCTGCAATAACAATAGGAGAAATTTGTTACGGAGTTGAAAAACTTCCTGTAAGTAAAAAAAAGCATGAATTATCAATATGGTTATATCAAAAGCTGCCGCAGCAATTTAATAAAAGGATCATATCTCTTAGTACAGAACTATTTTACACATGGGGAAAACTTCTTACAGTAACCAAGAGAACGCTTCCTGTTATCGATTCAATAATCGCAGCTTCTGCAATACATCATAATATGATTTTAATTACAAGAAACATAAAAGACTTTGATGATATTGAAGGGATAAATCTGATAAATCCATGGGAAGTATGAAAAGAATGCTGGAAACTTCGTTTTAAGTGTATTAAATTACCCTTAAAACCCGAATTTGCCGGTAAAATACAAAATTTTTATTAAAATTTCATGAAAAAATGATAATTTTTAAGAAAAAAAAGTTCACATTATATTTAATTTATGCTATAGTTCATGCTATAGTTCAAAATGTAAAATTTTAATTCTCAAAAAGGCGGGTATTATGAAAAAAGAGACAGTAAAAAAGAAAACTTCAACAAGTTCTGCAAAAACGGTTAAAAAAACAGTAAAAACTACAAAGAAGCCTGCTGTTAAAACTGTAAAGAAGACAACAACTGCAAAAACTGTTAAAAAACCGTCAACAAAAACTACAAAGAAACCTGCCTCTAAATCATCCAAACCTGCAACCGGAACAAAACAAGTAAAAAAACCAGCCGCAAAACCTGTAAAGAAAATAACAAAAAAACAAGAAGAAAAAACTATTAAAAAGCCCGCTCCAAAAACGGTTAAAAAACCTGAACCAAAACCATTTGTAAAACCGGAACCTATAGAACCTGTACCGGAAAAACAAACCCCAATGGGACTGCCCGAAGGAACAGCAATCCAGCCGACAGGAAACAGAAGACCTTTGATTGTTTGGCCTAAATAAAATTAAACCATGCTTGTCATTTCGTTAAATGGCGGCGCTTCTTCCAATACTCTGGCAATTATTCTGTGATTTTCAAGCAGTAAATCACTGTCGCCTTCTAAAATTTCAAAAACATCTTTGCGGGCTTTTTCCAGCTCTTCGATGTCGCGGATTGGATCTGCAATTCCTAAAGCCATAAAGCCCGATTGTTCAGTGCCTGCAATAGCACCCGGACCTCTCAATTTTAAATCCTCTTCTGCAATGATAAAACCATCTGTGTTTTCTTTCATTATTAAAAGACGCGCCTTTGCATCCTCTGTGTAATCATCAGCATAAACTAAATAACAATACGATTGTTCTTTTCCCCTGCCGACACGCCCGCGTAATTGGTGCAGCGCAGATAAACCGAAACGCTCTGCATGCTCTATTATCATGCAAGTTGCATTCGGTACATCTACCCCTACTTCTACCACGCTCGTTGCTGCAAGTATTTTTATTTCTCCTTTGCGGAAATCGTCCATCGTTTGTTTTTTTATTTCTTCGCTTATTTTTGAGTGGATAAGCGCGGTTTTATATTCGGGGAAATATTCTTTTGCCAGTTTTTCCGACATACTTACTGCATCTTTTATTTCATCATTGCCTTCTATCAGCGGATAAACAAAATATGCTTGCCTTCCCTCTTTTAATTCCTTTCTTATATAATCATAAACTACAGGAGCGTTAGACGCTTTTGCAAGATGCGTTTTTATCGGCAGCCTGCCTTCAGGCATATCTTTTATAATTGATACATCCATATCGCCGAATATTGTCAGGGCAAGAGTGCGCGGTATAGGAGTTGCGCTCATCATTAAAAGATTTGTGTTATTCCCTTTTGACATGATAAGAGAGCGTTGTGTTACACCGAAACGATGCTGTTCATCTATTACAGCAAGGCGCAAATTTTTGTATTCGACATCTTTTGAAAAAAGAGCGTGAGTCCCGACAACAATATCTATTGTCCCTTCTTTTAAATTTTTTAAAAGTTCCTTGCGTCCTTTAGCTTTTACATTCCCTGTAAGATAGGCGATATTCATCCCTAAAGGTTCAAGAAGACGCGCGGCATTTTCTGCATGCTGACGTGAGAGCAGCTCTGTCGGTGCCATTATTACCGCCTGCCCTTTTTCTTTTCCGTTTTTTTCTTCAATAGTAAAAAGAGCAGCCAAAAAAGCAACAAGGGTTTTTCCGGAACCGACATCGCCTTGCAAAAGACGGGACATTGGTATGCCGCAAGTGTCAGCCATATCCCTGTTAATTTCTAAAACAGCGTCTTTTTGCCCCTTAGTAAGAGTAAAGGGTAATCTTTCGATTAATCTTTTTTGCAAAGAGGTAAGCTCAATTATTTCATTGCCGTTCAGTATTTTTTTTAATTTTCTTCTTTCTATTGCACGTTTTCCTACTATCAATTCAAGGTAAAATAATTCTTCGTAAATCAGCGTTCTTTTTGCTTTTTCTATATCTTCCGTTTTAGACGGGAAATGGATCGCTTTTAACGCATCGTTTTTTGACATCAAATTATTTTTTTTAATTATTTCATCAGGAAGTTCATTTTCTATTTTTTTTAAATTATCAGTAAGAAGGGTTGATATTAATTGGCGTATTTTATTTTGTGTCAGCCCTGCTGTTAAAGGATAAACCGGAAGTATTTTATCAAAGTTTTTTGCGTTCTCTAAAGGTTCAAAATCAAAATCACTTGATTGAATTTCCCTGTAATTATATTTAAAGTTACCGTAAATTTTATATTGGAAACCAACAGTGAGCTGATTTACAAGCCATTGCCTTTTTTGACAATTAAAAAACATTAATACCGCTTGAGTTCCGCAAATATCTTCTATTAAAACTTTTAATGTTGATTGATCGTATCCTATCCATTCTTTTGCTAAAACTGTAACCGTTGTGCAAACATTTGCTTTTTGAAAATCACTTATGGGAACTATACTTCTTCTGTCTTCCCATTTTCTTGGAAAATGCGTAAGCAAATCCGCTACAGTAAAAATACCAAGACGGGAAAGTTTTAAGATTGATGCGTCAGAATTTTTAAAAACTTTTTTTAACGGTATAGAAAGAGAACGTAAGAACATTATATAGGCAATGATCTTAATAAACCGGCAAGAAAAGCCACAAGATATTTTCCTGCGATTATTACTCCAAGCAGTATAACACTTGAAATTATCATTCCATTTAAAAAATTTCCTGTGCGGTTTCCGTAAATAAGTCTATTCATTCGGTATAAAATCGGCTGAGAAATTGAATCGACAGTTCCCCAAAAACGGCCGACAGTATTTCTTTTTGTAAGATAGGCGAAACCTCTTAGTATTATAACAACAAGGCAAAAGCCGGCAATGAATGATACAATTGACCAAAGAGCAGTTAAAATAATTGCCAATAAAAAGCCGATAGTTATCCGCTGCGATGCTGCAAGCATATGAAAAATCGTTTGAACAAGCGATAAACTTACAAAGGCAAAAATAACAGATAAATCAAAAGGTCCGAGTCTTAAACTAACTCTGTTCTTCCACCAATCAAGATAAGGATCGGTCGTTTTAATTAAAAAATTTGATATTTTTCCGGGAACAGATTGGGAAAACCACGACATTATAAAGCGTGCAATAATCAACAATGAATAAACACCTACCAAACTTGCCAATAAACTAAAAACTGCTTGCATTATACCCTCCATACATCAGTTACACATTTACATTTTTTTATACTGTCCAATAATTCATTGTTCGTTATATCCAAACCTGAAAAAGAGCGCATTATTGTTTCTCCATCTTTAACAGGAATATGTATATATGTAACAAATGAACCGGAATTTTCAGCCATGAAATCCCGCAATTCCAATAAATCATTCTTATTATATTTTTCTTCGGCAGTTAATTTTATGTGAATTACATCTGTTTTTTGTTTTTCATCAGCATTATTAAATTCGGGTATTAAAGGTGTTTCGCTTGCCGCATCTTTTTTTGCCGCCATTCTGCTTAATTGAGGTAAACTTGCAATACTGCTGACATAAAAAGTAATTTTTTCCGGGTCCCTTTCTTTATCAGGGTCTATCGTTCCTTTTAAGGCGATTATTTCATTAAGATTTAACAGATGCCTGCAGCCTGAATAAACTCTATTAAAAAAAATAAGTTCTATTTCTCCTTCAAAATCCTGTAAAGTTCCGAATGCCATATCATTTTTATTTGAATCTTTTGTTTCTTTTAATCTTTTTAAATAACCTATTATTGTATAACTTCCTCTTTTAACTTGTTTTATATATGAACTTTTTAAATCCGCCATATAAAGCCATGTTATTCTGTGCATTTTATCTTTTTCTTCTGTTTCTTTAATTTCTTTTATCATGTTTTTTATATCAAAACGGTTTACTATATCATCAACTAAAAAACCGTATTTATCTTTATCTTTTAAATATTCTATTTTCCCTTTAAAAATATATACCTTATCGTTTTCAAGCCTGCCTGAAAGTTTTTCCCATGCATTTGTAAAAAATGTCAGTTCAATTTCTCCGTTGTAATCTTCAAGGGTTGCAAAAGCCATTTTTTTGCCTTGTTTGGTAATTATACTTTTTAATTTTTTTATTACACCGATTAAAATACAGCTGCCGGTTTTTAATTTTTCTTTTTCCGCTAAATTTACATTTACACATTCATTCCATATATCTTTATATTCATCTAACGGATGCCCTGAAAAATAAAAACCTATAAGCTCTTTTTCCTGATTTAATTTATCTGTTCTGCTTTTTTTAGGGATTTCATCAAATTTAAAATCGGGTAATATTTCTTCTTTAGTGTCATCAAATAAACTTGATTGTCCGAATTGTTTGTCTTCTTTTGATTTAAGAGCGTATTCTATCGCTCTTTCGCAATTTCCTTCCAGATTTTCTCTTGTAACACCTAAATTATCAAATGCGCCTGTTTGAATCAAAAGTAAAATTACTTTTTTTGAAACAGCTTTAATATCCACCCTATCGAGAAAATCCATAAAATTTTTATAAGGTCCTTCTTCCCTGCATCTAATAATTTCTTGTGCAGGAATATTTCCGACACCTTTTATTCCTTTAAAACCGTAAACGATTCTTCCTTCCACTACAGAAAATACAATATTAGAATGATTGATATCGGGTGGATCTACAATTAAACCCATCTTGCGTGTTTCTTCTATACACTTGGAAAGTTTATCTTTATCTGAACTTTCAATATTGTTTGTAAGGTTAGCCGCCATAAACTCGGCGGGAAAGTTCGCTTTCAGATAAGCTGTTCTGTATGCAACTATTGAATACGCTGCCGCATGGCTTTTGTTAAAACCGTAACCTGCAAAACGATCAAGGATTTCCCATATTTCGTTTGCTTTTTCTTCGGTATATCCTTTTTCTTTCGCACCTTTTATAAATTTAACTTTTATCTTATCCATTTTTTCTTGGATTTTTTTTCCCATTGCTTTGCGCATTTCATCTGCTAAACCCAGTGTAAAACTTGCAAATATCTGCGCAACCTGCATTACCTGTTCCTGATAGACAATAACACCATAAGTTTCTTTTAATATTCCTTCCAAACTTGGATCGGGGTATGTTATTTTCATTTTTCCAAGTTTACTTTCAACAAATTGAGGAAGAAATTTCATCGGACCCGGTCTATTCATCGCATTAAGAGCGGTTAAATCTTCTATCGATGAAGGTTTGGATTGTTTCATAAAATCTTGAATAAAATCTTCTTCAAACTGGAATATCGCATAACAATTGCCTTCGCCTAACATTTTAAAAGTTTTTTTGTCATCTTCAGGGACTGTATCTATTGAAAAGCCGGAGTATTTCCCGCCTTTTTTGCGTATTAAAATTTCTGTGTTTTTAATTACATCAAGAGTTTTTAAACCTAAAAAGTCCATTTTAATAAGACCGCAGGACTCTAAATGGTATTTATCATATTGGGTGATAGAATAGATCGAAGAAGAGCCGTCTGATTTTTTTTGCCTTGATTCACTTTCCTTGTAAAGAGGTACTAAATCGATCAAGGGGAATTTTCCAATTACTACACCTGCCGCATGAATCGAAGAATTGCGTTTTAACCCTTCAAGTTTTCTTGCCATTTCAAAAAGTTCTGTATAACGCGCATCCTTTTCATATTCGGCAAGACGCGGCTCTTCGCTGATCGCCTTATCCAATTTTATTTTAGGCGCTTTTGAAATAAGTTTTGTTATTTTTTCAGATTCATCGATAGAGATTCCTAAAACACGCGCCACATCTTTAACGACTGCCTTTGCACCTAATGTACCAAAGGTGATGATCTGCCCTACCTTGTCAATTCCGTATTTTTTAGTAACATATTCAATGACAGACTCGCGCCCGTCATTTGCAAAATCAATATCAAAATCGGGCATATCAACCCTTTCAGGGTTTAAAAAACGTTCAAAAAGAAGGTTGTACTTTAATGGCTCAACATCCGTTATCTGCAAAGCATAGGCGACAATAGAACCTGCTCCCGATCCTCTGCCGGGACCTACAGGCACATCATTCTCTTTTGCAAATTTTATAAAATCTTCTACGATTAAAAAATATCCTGTAAAACCTTCATTAATAATTGTTTTAAGTTCATATTCGGCTCTTTCATTAATTATTTTCCATTCGTTGCCGTTAGCCGTCATATATTTTGCATAACGTTTTTTAAGCCCTTCTGCTGTAAGATGACGCAAATAATCGTCTGCATTTTTAAACCCGGAAGGTATTTCAAAATCGGGAAGATATTTTTTTAATTCTTTGCTTCTGTTAGGAGCATTAGAATTGCATCGCTGTGCAATACGGACAGTGTTTTCAATAGCCTCCGGGCTTTCATTAAAGACAGATGCCATTTCATCGCCTGATTTAAAATAAAATTGATCGCCGTAATACCTTTGACGCTGCTCTTCACTTCTCTTTTTCTTTGTCCCTATGCAAAGCAAAATATCATGCGATACATAATCATCTTTTTCGATATAGTGAACATCATTTGTTGCAACTAACGGAATACCGGTGTTTTTTGAAATCTTAATAATAAAATTGTTAATCTCTTTTTGCGAATAATTAGAGCCTTTTAACTCATCTGCAGGGATGCCGTGATCCATCATTTCAAGATAAAAGTTAGGATTCCCCGCAGAATCATTTCCAAAAAGATCTCGGTAAAAAACTGCTTTTTTTTGCGCTTCTTCAAATTTACCCGCAGATATTAAACTTGGAATCGCTCCTGACGCGCAGGCGGAAAGGGCGATCAATCCCTCATGATGCTCTCTTAGTAAATCATTATCTATGCGCGGCTTTCTGTAATAGCCTTCCATGTATGCAAGTGAACAAAGTCTGACAAGATTAAAATAACCTGTTTGGGTGGCGGCAAGAAGCACCATGTGGTTGTTATTTCTTTCGTTCTCCGCCTCTTTCCTGTCAAAACGCGAAACAGGAGCGACATAAACCTCGCAGCCGATAATAGGTATTACAGGATTTTTACGGTCTTTATGCTTTTCCTTCCCCTTATCATCTAAAATGATAGTTTCCTTACAAGCTGCGATAAACTCCATCGCGCCGAACATATTACCGTGGTCTGTCAAAGCAAGGTGTGTCATCCCCAATTTTTCTGCCTTATCCGCCAAAGCCATTACGGAACTGGAAGCATCGGCAAGCGAATAGTCAGAATGTACATGGAGATGGACAAAATTTGTCATGTAAAGGGGATTTTACACTGAAATGGGGTTTGGGGCAAGTAAGCCGGATTAAGTAATCATATATAGCTATATTTTTTGATTTTTTTTCATTTTCAGTCAAGCACCGCACATCTGTAACCCATATATAGTAACACTTTTTAAGTGCAAAATGATGCTTGAATTTTTTGTTTAATCATTACAATTTTCGGGAGAAGAATCCCTAATCAAACGGAGGCAGAACGACTATGGAAGAGAAAAAGGTATTATCAATTAAAAACTTAATTTTCGAAATTCGCAGCCAGAAGGTCATGCTAGACCGCGATTTGGCACAGCTTTATGAGGTAGAGGTAAAAAGGTTAAATGAAGCGGTAAAACGTAATATTAAGCGATTTCCGCCAGATTTTATGTTTCAATTAACCGATGAAGAATGGGTTAACTTGAGGTCGCAAATTGCGACCTCAAGATTCATTCACGGCGGCAGACGTTATAATCCTTATGTTTTTACAGAACAAGGGGTTGCCATGCTGTCAAGTGTTATTAGTTCTGAACAAGCAATAGAAGTAAATATACAAATCATGCGTGCTTTTATACAATTAAGACAATTTGTATTATCACAAAGCGGTTCAAATGAACAAATTGCAAAATTAAGCAAACTTTTAATGCTCCATATTGATAATTGCGATTATAAGTTTACAGAATATGACGAAACAATAGCTCAGGTCATTGAAGCATTAAATAACTTAATTAAACAGCCGAATGAAACTAAGAAAATAGGGTTTTAATGTATGTCTAATAACACATACATTGATTTGTTTATTTCTAGTTAATATAATACTTTTGATGCCTGAAACCAACACCATTCAAACCGATGATTACATGGAACTGGAAGCCGCGCATGACAGGCAATCTGCAAACTCTGTTTACGATGAAAATTTTAACGATGATATTATAAAAGATAAAGCAAAATTAAAATCTTTCCGTTCAAAAATTGATGATACTAAATCAAACAGATCGGCTGTTATGCCATTTTTCGCCGCGGTTGAAATTGATATGGAGCGTAAATCACCTGTCGGTTTAAAAAGTTTATTTACTGTTTGGCTGGATAACGGTAATAAATACTGGCTTAATCCTATGGATAAAAGTAACGGGCTTGGAGTATTGGAAGAAATTTTATTTAAGTATCAGGGAGATGTCCGTGTGCTCTCCCCTTTTATAAGTCTTTTAACTAACTTGGCAGCCGCCGGCATTTCGCCGCGTGCTTTTATTGAATATGTAATCCTTCCCAGAATGCGTCAGGATTATAATTGGCGTAAATGGCAGGATAATCATTTTGAATCATTGCAAATAATCGCGCAATTAATTACGACTGCAAAAGATCATCCGCCGTTTAATAAAGAACATTTAGGATCTGGCAAGACAAGGCTTGCAAGAGATATCGTTCTTGTAAGATATATAGGAAGACCCTTGGCGCAGTATCAGGCGGTTCTGTTACGTGACGAGGCAAAGTTAAAAAGTTACCGCGAGGCTTGGCAGAAAATATCACTGCAAGACCCTCTCAGCCTTTATTTTATGAGAAATAACGCTCTTCATTTTATTTATATCATGTCAGGAAAGATCGATCTTGTTCAGTTAGTTGCAATTGTAGAACAACTTCCGGATATCGAACGCTCTTTTTCATCGGCTTTTCCTGACACTCATATAAGTTTAAAAACAATTCAGGCGATAAATCTTTACGATTACGATATTGATTATGCGATACAAGCACGCAAAAACTCAGGCTTTCTAAGTCTTGATTTTGCAATTGAGATTAAAGCGTATTTTAACATCGTAAAAGCTTTGCTGCAAAAACCTACAGGCGCGTACTTATGCGCATATTATGCAAGCCTTTTAAAACGGTATAAAAACCCTGTGATTGCAGAGATTATTTACAATTTGATTCGAGTAATTGATGACAGAGGCGGTATGCACATTTATAAATGGCATACAAAACAATTATTGGAAAAACCGAAAGCCGTTATGCAAAACTATTTACAGTTTGTCGAACAAAATCACGGCTGCGATCCTGAGTATCCGCGTATTTACCTTCTTTTCAGAGACGAAGAAGCGGCACGCGAAGCGATGGATGTTTTCGCCCTTGCAAATAATTTCGGTCTTAACGATGCCGCTCTTAGAAACAAGGAAACTGTCTCTTATAAAGACCTGCTTAACGCATATATAAAAGAGCACCCTTCTACAAAAGAATTGATCGAAAGTTTCCAAGAGGAATTGTTAATAGGGCGCGACCGTCAATGGAGCCGTGATTTTACTGATAAGATTGATAATCTTCGCAATGACGAAAAAAATCTTTACGGTCCTTTGTTGCGCTCTGTTGTAAGAGGCGTAGGTTCAGGCTGGTCAAAGGAAAAGGCAGCAGGCTTTACACCTTTATTGGAAGAATACGGAGAAGTTCACTCATCATTATTGATAAATGCCAGAACAGAATTTAAAATGCCGATCATACCTATTGGCAGTTCTTCTTCAGAGCATGATAAATTTGCACGCAAGCAGATCAACCTTGTTAATATAGAAAAAGTTTGGAACTCTTTTTCTGTAACAGAACAAAAAAATGTGAATAACACTTTAGTTTATATTAACAATTGGAACATAGAATTAAATGAACCTCTGGAAAACGCTTTTAATAAAAAAATTACTTTTGAAAATGAATTACAGGAAACTGCTGACGAAGATACAAGAATCAAAGTGCAAAAAGAAATTGCAAAACAAGATAAAACTATAAGTACATTACAGAATAAAAAACAGCATTTAACGCAAATATTGGATAAATTTGATGAATTATCTGACCTGCAAAAATTTATTACATCTCTTATTATGGCAGGCTCTGTAAAACAAGATGATAGTTTTTGTGATTTTGCATCCGCATTATTACTGCAAAGATACAAACATTTAGAAAGCATAACAAGCCGCATGAACTTCCTCATTGATGATATAAGCGTTGATGTATTGAGTTATCAGCAATTTTTATATTTAATAAATCTTTTAGAAACATTATTTATTACGTTACGCGAAGATCAAGAAATAAATATTTTGCTGGAACAAGATACGATTTTGCAGGAAATTTTGAGCGAATACATCATTACAAAAAAGAAACAAATAACGATAGATGCACTTGATGCTGCTGCAAAAAAAATTACAGGCTTTGCATCATTACAGGCAGAGCGCGCTAAGTGGCAGGGGATTCTTGCCGGCATGGAAGAAAAAAACGAAAAATATTTTCACAATATGGAAATATACACATCAAAAACTTTTATCGATTCTCATTACGGCGACATGGGGGGCATCTGCCTTGCAGGACAGCCTGCGCAAATACTGCGCCCCGGCTTTTACGTACAGCGTCTTGTCGATTTAACAGACAGGCAAATTATCGGTATGTCTATTCTTTATTTATCGACAAGCGGTTTTAGTATTACTCACGGAACAGGATTATTAAAAGCGGATAATTACTGGCATGCTTTTGCATTTAATCCCCTTTCGTCTGTTTTAAGGCACTGCACGGCAGAACAAGCTTTATTTTTATATTTACAATTCCGTTTAAATATCGAAAAAGTTGCATGGATGACAAAACTTCCCGTTGTTTTATCCGGGATAGAAACATCAAGCGGGTTGATTTCAAATAACGGTCATTTCAGCGATTTAATAAAAACATACGAAACGGCTAAACCTGCCGCGCGCAAGGTAAATAACGCCAAAGGTTTCTCTGTTTATTACAGTCAGGAAATTTTTGCAAAGGCATTAGTTATAATTGATCCAAGAGGATATGATGAGCCTTTGCAAGTGCCAACGTTTTATGCGCACAGCATGAGATTTTAATTACATGGATAATTAAAATGGACAAAAATGTTTATTAAAGTTTCCATTATTATATAATATAATAACCATGCACAAACCCTATGAACTGTTAGAAGGCCTGCTATGCAATATAGAAGAAAGGCTGACAGAGGATATAAACACAGACACCCTTGCAGACGAATA
>WQSW01000056.1 GCA_009787695.1 Treponema sp. | reverse complement strand
GCAGTGCCTATCTACCAGACTACTTCCTATGTATTTCCAAGTTCCAAATCGGCGGCAGACCGTTTTGCCCTTACTGAGGTTGGAAACATTTACACAAGGATCATGAATCCGACATGGGATGTATTCGAGAAGCGGATCGCCGCTCTTGAAAAAGGCGTTGCCGCTCTTGCGCTTTCATCGGGAGCCGCAGCGACAACTTATGCGATTCAAAACATTGTTAAAACAGGCGATCATATCGTATCTGACAATCAGATTTACGGCGGGACTTACAATCTTTTCGCAAATACTTTTAAAGATATGGGGATTGAAACCGCATTTATTGACGGAAGCAATCCAGCCAATTTTGAAAAAGCGATAAAGCCCAATACAAAAGCGTTATTCTTTGAAACGCTTGGTAATCCGAATTGTTCCATAATAGATATTGAAGCAGTTGCCGCAATCGCTCATAAGAACGGTATTCCGCTTATTGTTGATAATACCTTTGCTACCCCTTATCTTTTACGACCTATTGAATACGGAGCGGACATTGTAATTCATTCAGCGACTAAATTTATCGGGGGGCACGGCACTACAATAGGCGGCGTGATTGTAGACGGCGGAAAATTTAATTGGGCGCAGAACGATAAATTTCCCGGTTTATCAAAACCTAACGGAAGCTATCATGGTGCGGTTTTTACAGATGTTGTGGGAAATCTTGCCTATATAATAAAAGCGCGTGTAACTCTGTTACGCGACACCGGCTCCGCTTTATCACCTTTTAACGCTTTTATGCTTTTGCAGGGAATTGAAACTTTATCGCTTCGCGTGGAAAGGCATGTATTCAACGCACTAAAGGTAATTGATTTCCTTAAAAATCATCCGCAAGTGGAGAAAGTAAATCATCCTGTCTTGCCTGAACACAGGGACAATAAGCTTTACAAACGGTATTTTCCTAATGGCGCAGGTTCAATCTTTACATTCGAGATAAAAGGGAATGGCGCAGCAAGCAGCGGGGATAAAGCCAAAAAATTTACAGAGGAGTTAAAACTTTTTTCGCTGCTTGCAAATGTTGCGGATGTAAAATCACTTGTCATTCACCCTGCAAGTACCACACACTCACAAATGAGCGAACAGGAACTGCTTGAAGGAGGCATTAAGCCGAATACAATTCGTCTTTCAATTGGAACTGAACATATTGACGATATTCTTGCGGATTTAAAACAAGGGTTTGAAGCTGTAAAATAATAAATTTTTTATGAGACATATTTTTTCTGCGGCATTCAAATATTCGTTTCCTGTTTTGTTAGGTTATCCTGTAATCGGTTTTGCGTTTGGATTGATTATGTCCGATGCAGGATATCCTATTTGGTTAACAGCGGTAATGAGCGTGTTGATGTATACCGGAGCGGGTCAATACATTGCCGTCGGGCTTTTTGCCGCAGGCGCAAGTTTATGGGAAGCCGCTCTGGTGCAGCTGGTCGTGGGCGCACGTCATATCGCATACGGATTATCAATGATTAATCGTATGCCGTTTTCAGGTTTCCGAAAAGTATATTGCATCTTTGGTTTAACAGATGAAACTTTTGCTTTGCTATCATCACTGCCCGAAGCTAACGGCGAAATATTAAATGTTCCCGGTTTGAAAAATCCCATTCCTGCCGGCAGTATGGGAAGTTTTATGTTTCATGTAACGCTCCTTAATCAAAGTTATTGGGTAATAGGTTCTTTAGTCGGCGCTACCGCAGGTTCGCTGTTTCCTTATAATATTGAAGGAGTAAGCTTTGCTATGACCGCTCTTTTCATAGTGCTTATGCTTGAACAAATTAAAAAGATACGAAAACCATTTCTTTTTATTGTTTCTGCAATATCAGCGATTTTATGCGTTGTTTTTTTACCTTCGCGTTTTTCTCTTTTGGCTGCTATCGCTTTTGCCTTAGCAATTAATTCCATATTGGGAAGAAAAAAGGTGTTAAATGAAAATTGATTCAAGTGAAGCGTTGCTGCTAACAGTGATAATGGCTGCTGTGGTTTTTTTCTGCCGCGCATTTCCTTTCCTGTTTTTTCTTGGTAAAAAGCAAGGGCTTAAAACAGAAGCTTTCATCGGTTTTATTGAGAAAGTTGTGCCACCGCTTGCAATGACTGTTCTTACGTTAAATTCCATTAGCGGTATTATATACGAAAATATTAAACAGGATAATTTTTGGCAAGGCGCCTTTGCGCTTGCGGCGGCGGCTGTTACCGTTATCCTTCATCTGTGGCGCAGAAGTATATTATTAAGCATCTTTTGCGGAACAGCGGTATATATGGTATTTAACAGGTTTTTTAATTTTTAAAATTTGGCTGGGATTAAAATAATCAAATTACATAGTTATCAATCTGTTTTTCTTGATGTTTATTAAGTATGTCCTGTAAAGTAACGCTGTCAAGATAATCTGCAATAACTTTGTTAAGTTCTTTCCAAACATATAGAGTTTTACAGGTTGCCACCATATCACATTGATTTACTTCATCTTCAAGACAGGCAATAGACGAAAGATTGCCTTCGGTAATACGCAGGATATGACCAACGGTTATTTCAGATGGTTCCTTAGCCAGCATATAGCCGCCGTGTACCCCGCGATTTGCGCGGAGAAGTTTTGAGTTATTCATTATTATTATAATTTGTTCCAGATATTGTTTTGAAATATTACGTCTGTCAGCGATTTCTTTAAGAGATATAAAACCGTCTGTTCTATGCTCTGCAAGGTAAAGCAGCATTTGCAATGCATATCTGCCTTTTGTAGATATTTTCATTGTTTATACCTCTCAGATATTTCAATATCATATTATTAACATATATTTAAAGTGTTTTGCAAGCGGTAAAAAGGAGAATGCATGATGTTGCCCGAAAAAATAAAAATGATATAATATCTCCATGTCCCTAAACTGGAAAGAAATAAATCTAATCCTCGAAGAACTCAGTCTTGAAGGAGCGCAAATTCAAAACGCTGTTCAGAGCGCCTTTGATGTGATAATTTTGCGTCTTCATAAAAAAGGAGAAACAAAACAACTGCTTGTCAGTTTAAGTTCCGGCGCTTGCCGTTTGCATGAAACTTTTACTGCCTGTTCAAAGAGCGATAAACCTCTTCGCTTTGCACAATTTTTAAATTCTAAAATCGTAAACGGATGGATTACAGAAGCAGTCCAGTTAGGTGATGACCGCATTGTGCGTCTTGTAGTAAAAAGAGGGGATTTTGTTTTTAATCTTTACATTAGGTTGTGGTCTAATGCAGCAAATATGATTGTTACAGATGAAGAAGGCACAGTGTTAGACGCAATGCGCCGTCTGCCGAAAAGAGGAGAGATTACAGGCGGACGTTATGCGCCTGAAAAAAACGAAACTTCTGCTGCACCGGAAACTTCGTTGAATATTGCACGTAAAACAAAACGCGAATATGAGATACGAGACCTTAAGGGCGAAGGATCGTTTAATAAAAAAGTTGATGCGTTTTATGCCGCGCAAGGCGGCACACTTTCTCTTGAAGCGCTTAGGGAACAGGTAAGGCGCAGCCATGAAGGCAGCATAGGCAGAATTAGCGCGGCGCTTGAAAAGTTACGCGAAAAAGAAGCGTCATTTAATGATGCGTATAAGTTAAAAATTTACGGTGATTTAATTCTTTCCAATATCGCAAGAATTTCTCCTAATGATAAATGGCTTGAAGCAGAAGAGAGCAACGGCGAAAAAATACGTATCGAACTTGATCCGCAGGTAAGCCCTTCCGATCAAGCGGCAAAATATTACAATCAATATAAAAAAGCAAAAAGCGGGCTTGCAGAAATTCAAAGAGAAATTGCAGCCGGCGAAAAAGAATTAATCGAATTAGAAGAAAAATTAAAAAAACTGTTAAGCGAAACTAATCCGCTAATTTTAGCAAAAATGATAAAATCATCAGGTGTCAGCGCGCAATCAAAATCTGCCTCTAAAAAAGAAAAGAACCGTCCCGGTTTAACTTTTAAGCGCGGAGATTGGCTTATCATTGTAGGCAGAGACGCATCAGAAAACGATGAACTTTTACGCCGTCATGTAAAGGGAAACGATCTGTGGCTTCATGCAAGAGATTTTCACGGCTCTTATGTTTTTATAAAACAAAAATCAGGAAAATCCTATCCGCTGGAAATAATGCTTGATGCAGGAAACCTCGCGCTTTTTTATTCAAAAGGCAGAAATGCAGGCGAAGGTGATCTTTTCTACACGCAAGTAAAATATCTGCGCCGCGCAAAAAACGGTCCCAAAGGATTGGTTATCCCGACACAGGAAAAAAATCTTCATGTTAAATTAGATGATGATCGTCTTCGTGCTTTGGAAGGCTGCAGGGTGTAGAAAAAGTTAATTAACTGCCATTTTCTGCAAGAAATCTTCCGGTAAGATCGCAGGAATTGGCGAAGATAAAAAATCGGAAATATTACGAGTTATTATATAATCAGCATTAATTAATCTGGCACATTCAACTTGTAAGCGATCTTCAAAATCATTAAAATCTTCATCTGTAAGCGCATCAATAACCTGTTTCTTTTGAATACCTGCGACTTCGATAAATTCGCAAAGATCGATTAAAAGTTCTTTTCTTTTACTTACAGAAAATTGTTTGCGTAGAATATAAAAAATATTTGAAACACTATGTGCAGCAATATATCCGTTGCATTTTTCTTTAAAACATAATGTTAAAATATCACATGCATTATCAGCAAATGGCTGACGGAGAACAAAATAATCAAGTATTATATTTGTGTCAATTAATATGACCATGACGCTCATCTCGATAATCAGAAAGTTCTTTATTATAATCGAAATCAGCAGGCAGTATTCCTTTAAGTTTCATAAAATTACTAAATGATTTCTGTTTTTTTGCACTATTTGTTTCTGTATAATTAATTAAATTATTTGAATCGCTTGCGCTTTTTAATGGAAAAATAAGGATTTCTACTTCCTCTCCTACATATTCAGACGGTATAGAAAGATTTATTCTTGAGGTATCAGGTTTTATTATTGTCCTTACCATAATTAAATTATAAATATGTAAAATATTAATGTCAATTCGTCCTTACAACTATGTTTTCCGCATTCAATCATGATAAATAACTAATTCTCAATTTCATTTTTAATCCCTGTTGATTTTTAATAATTTTCTGTTTTTCCCTTGAATCTGGCACTCTCAAGCACTAAAGTTATTATATGGAAGTTGTGCTTGCCCAAAAAAAACGGGTTCGCAGTCCGGTCGGTGCCGGAATGTTCTATCCCGATGAAAAAGCCCAAATGCTTCAATATTTGAGGTCTTTTAACCTTGAAAAAGGCAAAGGCGGGCAGGCAAAGGCGATTATCGCTCCTCACGGGGCTTGGGATTATTCAGGACGGCTTGCAGCTGACGCTTTTTATTCAGGTGCGGGTAGGAGCGGGGTAAAACGTGTCGTTCTATTGGGTCCTTGCCATGATAAAAGGGAAAGAGGGCTTTTCTTATCAAATTCCTATGCTTTTTATACTCCGATTGGAGATATTACAGTCGATCAAAAAATGACTGAAGAAATCGAAGTATCAAGCGATTCATTTGAAATTAACGATATTCCTCATCTTGGCGAACATTCCATCGAAATTCTTCTTCCTTTTGTAAAATATTGTTTCCCCAATGCATCAATAGTGCCTATTCTGATGGGTCAGCCGCAAGCCCGTTTTATTTACGATCTTGCTTATGCTTTAAAAACGGTTATATCACCTGTGATCAACGAAACTTTGATAGCGGTTTCCTGCAATCTTTCATCCAATAAGGATGAAGGAAAGGCGAAAATCCTTGCAGAAGAGTGTTTGCGTCTTTTTTTGGAAAGAAACTCAAGCGCGCTTGTTTCTGCTATTCTGGAAGGTCGTTTAAATGCCTGCGGCGGCGCGCTTGTTGTCAGCTTAATAGAAAGCGGTATTTTGGAAAAAACAACTTGTTCTGCCTTGAATAAACTGGAAAGCGCTGTAAGTGCGGAAAATAATACCGTTTTTTACAGCGGTTTATTTTACGAATAAATAAAAATAATTAAAAAGATTTAAGCTTTTATGCCGATAATAAGCCGATAATATTATATGTACTTGCGAAAATTTTTATCGGTATTTATAACTGTCTTATTTTTATCCGGCTGTAAATCACAGACGCAGGTGCAGCCTCAAATTATTGCAGAAATAGAAGAAATTGAAATTGAAAATGTAATTGAAATTATAGAGCCTGAATTTGAAGTTGTATCGATTGTTATTTTGCAAGCCGATCTTGTTGTTACAGAATTTAAAACCGTTATAAAAGTAACAAATCCCAATGACTTTGCGCTTGAACTCACGGAATTAACTTACGAACTTTACGGCAACGGCGAATATTGGGAAGGAAACACAGCAAGAGAAAGTATGCAAATTCCGTCTGCAAGCTCCAGCGAAACCGTTTTTGTTTTTCAAATGAACTTTATCAATAATACCCGCAATCTTTTAAATGAAGTAATCGCCATGAGGCAGGTTAATTACATTTTTAAAGGAAAGGCAAAAGTACAGCCCGACATCCAAAATATAGGACCTTTTATAATGAATTATGATTGCAGGGGTCTATCTGAAGTAAAACGAAGAGCAGAAAAATAAAAACCCTCATTTATATCCCTAATTGCTAATTTTTTTTTACCGCTATATAATAAGTTATGATTATTGCATCAATAGATATTCAAAATGCTAAAGTAGTACAGCTCAAACAAGGCGAAGAACTCATCTTGCAGCGTGATAATGCAGATGAGCTTGCAGAAGATTTTGACATTTACGGCGAAGTTGCTGTCATAGACCTTGATGCTGCGATGGGCAAAGGTTCTAACATCGAAATGATTAAACCTCTTCTTCGTAAAGCGCAGTGCAGGGTAGGGGGCGGTATAAAAACGCCTGAGCAGGCAAAAACTCTTGTCAGTCTTGGAGCGCGTAAAATCATTGTCGGCTCAAGCGCGTTTCGCACGAACGGCTCTTTCGCTATTAATATCCCCTTTCTGGAAGCGGTGTCAAAAAAAATCGGGCGGGAGCGTTTGATTGTTGCGGTAGACGCAAAGACCGTTAAACAAGGCTCATACGAAATTGTAGTTGACGGCTGGAAAACTTTAACAGGTCTTGATTTAATTGAGGCTGCAAAAGCTGTTTCTCCTTACGCCTGCGAACTTCTCTTTACCTGTGTAGATCGAGAAGGCACAATGACAGGTATCGATCTTGAACCTGTAAAGACGCTGCGCAAAGAAGTAAATTGCCAAATTACAGTTGCAGGCGGTGTCAGTACGTTAGACGAAATAAAAGCAATATCAGAAATAGGATGCGATGTACAGCTTGGCATGGCTCTTTATACAGGAAAAATAAATTTAGCCGATGCGTTTATTGCTTCTCTTAATTGGAAAAAAGGACAGCCTAATATAAATGATTTACCGCTTTTGCCTGTCATAGTTCAATCAAAAGACGGACAGGTGATGATGACGGGCTTTACAGACAGTGAGGCGTTATCTGAAACTTTTAAGCGCGGTAATGTTTGCTTTCACTCAAGAACAAGAAATAAACTTTGGATGAAAGGGGAAAACTCAGGCAATACTTTAAAACTAATCCGAATAAGGGCTGATTGCGACAGAGACGCGATTCTTGCAATAGCCGATCCTCAAGGACCTGTATGCCACACAGGAGCGTGGTCGTGTTTTGAAACAAATAGAAACTATACTTTAGAGTTTTTGCAAACTATTATAAAAGAGCGTTTCGCAAATCCGGCACAAGGCTCTTATACAGCAACTCTTGATGATGAGCTTGTACGTGAAAAAGTAATGGAAGAAGCGCAGGAATTATGCGAAGCGAAAACTCACGATGAAATTGTGTGGGAAGTGGCAGACCTTTTTTATTTTTCTTCTGTACTAATGACGCGTGCAGGTGTAACTATAGAAGAAATTCTTAACGAACTTGATAAAAGACATAAAAAATAAAGAGAAATAAAAATGAGTGATTTCTGGAATAGCCGGACAAAAAATCTTTCCCCTTATGTTCCTGGCGAACAGCCCAAAGATCGCAAATTTATAAAACTTAATACAAATGAAAACCCTTATCCGCCTTCACCTAAGGTAATAGAGGCTATTCAAAACAATGCGAATGAAACTTTGCGCCTTTATCCCGATCCTGAATGTACAGAATTCCGCAAAGCAATCGCAAACCGTTACGGTGTAAAAACACAACAGGTTTTTGCAGGTAATGGTTCTGATGAGATATTAGCGTTTGCATTCGCTTCTTTTTTTGAAAGCACAAAAAATGATTTACTTTTATTTCCTGATATTACTTACAGTTTTTATCCCGTTTATGCTTCTCTTTGGGATATTCCGTTCCGAACCATTCCGTTAGGTGAAGATTTTACAATTAACATAAATGATTATAAAATCCCTTCAGGCGGAGCGATACTTCCCAATCCTAATGCGCCTACAGGTATTGCCCTTGCGTTAGATGACATTTTATCTCTTGCAGAGTTTTTGGAAAAACAAAAAAAAGTTATTATTATAGATGAAGCCTACGCCGCATTTGGAGCTGACTCTGCTGTTTCCAGTATCGAAAAGCATCCCAACCTTTTAACGGTGCATACCCTTTCTAAATCCGCTTCTCTTGCGGGTTTGCGTGCAGGTTTTGCAATCGGACATGAAAAACTAATAGAGGGTCTTTGCAGAATAAGAGACTCTTTTAACTCGTACACACTTGATCGCCTTGCCCTTGCAGGGGCTGCGGCAGCAATAGAAGACAGACAGTATTACGAAGAAATAAACAAAAAAATAATTGCAACACGCCAAAGGACAGCGCAATCCTTAAAGGAAATCGGTTTTACCGTCCTTCCTTCAAAAGCAAATTTCCTTTTTGTAAAACCGCCTAAATTAAGCGGCGAAGAATTATTTACCGCGTTACGCGAAAACGGAATACTTGTGCGTCATTTCAAAAAAGAGCGGATAAAAGATTTTCTGCGGATAACAATAGGAACGGATGAAGAGATGGATACAGTAATAGCATGTTGTAAGAGAATAAACTAGGAGTATCTAATGAAAATTATACAAGGCAAGGATTTTGATTCGTATTGGAAAACTGAAACAAGAAAAGCCGATGATCTTAAAACAGAAAAAATTGTAAGAAAAATAATCGAAGATGTGCGTGCTAGAGGTGATGCCGCTGTCAGAAAATATGCTTCTAAATGGGATAAATCCTCTCCTGTGCAATTTGAAGTGCCTCTTTCTGAAGCAAAGAAAGCTTTGGAACAATTGCGCTCTAATGATAAGGCTTTAGCTGAAGCCCTTGAGCTTGCAGCACAGCACATAAAAATATTTTGTGAAAAACAAAGAGAGCAGTTTTCAGATTTTAATTTTGAAATGGATAAGGGGCTGTTCACAGGACAGAGAATAATTCCTGTTCAAAAAGCAGCTGTTTATATACCGGGCGGGCGTTTCCCTCTTTTTTCATCTGTTCTAATGTGCATGATCCCCGCTTTTTGCGCAGGCGTAGAAGAAGTGATGCTTTCTTCTCCCCCTGCAAAAGACGGGCTTCCCGATAAAAAAATTCTAGCCGCTTCTATGATTGCAAACTCTGTTTGTGCGGCAGATAATAAACTTCGCATCTTTTCTATCGGGGGAGCGCAAGCTGTCGCCGCTTTTGCGCTCGGTACGCAAACTGTTCCGCGCGTTGATGTTATTGCAGGTCCCGGCAGCAAATTTGTCGCTGTTGCCAAACGCATTTTGTTCGGCGAAGTAGGGATAGACTTTATCGCAGGTCCTACAGATGTGCTTATTATAAATGACGGCTCTGTTTCAAATGCCGCACAATTAATCGCCGCCGATATGATAGGGCAGGCAGAGCATGATGCTGATGCACGCTCCCGTGCTCTTGTACCCAATACAGAACTTGCAAATCAAATTGTAAGTGCAATTGACAGCCGATTAAAAGAGAAACCTGCTGCAAAAGCTTCTCTTGATGCAGGAGGGCTTATTATCGTCTATCAAAATAAAGAAGAAGCAATCCGTATCGCTAATATAATTGCGCCTGAACACTTGGAATTGCAAACATCAGATGATGACAGTTTAATTCCTTTGCTTAAAAATTACGGTTCGCTCTTTATAGGATCTCTTAGCGCAGAAGTACTCGGCGATTATTCTGCAGGTATCAATCACACCTTACCCACCTCTGCAAGCGCGCGTTTTACAGGCGGTTTGGGAGTACGTCACTTTTTAAAAACCGTTACAACTTTGCGCTGCTGTCAGGGCGAAGGTTATGAAAAAGCGCTGAAAGCAGCGGAAATTCTAGCCCGTGCAGAAGGACTGGAAGGTCATGCGCAAAGCGCGGCAATCAGAAATAGTTGAATAATACTGCGTAAATAAAATTTAACATAAATATATTAAAATTTATTTATTCCTAAATTGTGATTTATAAATTATAATTATTTATATTAACAGAGAAGAACGGAGGATTTATGCTGCGTATCGGAATTGCAGGAATCGGGAATATCAGTAAAATTTATCTTGATAATCTTACAGGTGTCTTCGGTAAGAGAGTAAAAGTTACAGGTGTAACAGATGTTGCGTTTAACAAAGCAGAAAAAGCGGCTTCTGATTACAATGTAAAAGAATTTAAATCGTTAGACGAAATGCTAAAGAGCGATGTTGATATCATTTTAAATATCACCCCTCCCAAATTTCATTATGATGTAGCACTATCTTCAATAAAAGCGGGGAAACATATTTATAACGAAAAGCCGCTTTGCACAAAAAGAGAAGATGCAGTTTTGCTTTTTCAGCAAGCGGAAGAAAAGGGGGTAAGAATCGGAGGAGCGCCAGATACATTTTTAGGAGCGGGTTTACAAACTTGCAGGAAACTTATTGATGACGGATGGATTGGAACTCCGGTTGCGGCAACAGCTTTTATTATGAATCACGGACCTGAACACTGGCATCCCGCTCCTGATTTTTTCTATAAAGAAGGCGGCGGACCGATGTTTGATATAGGGCCTTATTATCTTACAGCCCTTATCAATATGTTAGGACCTGTTGCAAGGGTTTGCGGCAGCGCAAGAATCAGTACACCGACAAGGACAATTACAAATCAAGTACAATACGGCAAGGAAATTAATGTTGAAGTTCCCACGCACATTGCAGGAGTTCTTGATTTTAAAAACGGCGTTGTATGTACGTTAATCACAAGTTTTGATGTTTATTCCCACTCGCTGCCGTTTATCGAAGTGTACGGAACAGAAGGCACTCTGAAAGTTCCGGATCCGAATACCTTCGGCGGACCGGTATTTTTAAAGCGTTTCCGCGATGATGAATGGTTAAAAATGCCGATGGTAAAAGGTTTCGCGGAAAATTCAAGAGGCTTAGGAATTACAGAAATGGCATTAGCGATAGAAGAAGACCGTCCGCATCTTGCATCAGGCGAGCTGACGTTTCATGTTTTAGATATTATGGAAAGCATACATGAAGCGTCAGCAAAAGGGAGATATCAAAAAATTAAAAGCCGATGCAAAAAACCTGCGATGTTATAAAAATATTTTATAACTTACCGCGTTTGATCTTCTTTGTTGTGGTCATTTCCATAGGCTGATCCAGAATATCAATCTTGGTGATTTTTTGGTACGGCTGCAATCTCAAGTTTACTTCGTTAACGATCGAATTAATTTTTTCTTTCATTACGGAAGCGGAAGGTGTTTCACCGTTTATCTTAAATTCCGGGCTTGGGTAAACAAGCGCTTCGATACCTTCGGATTTCATTTTTGTATCCATCAAATATCCTCTGATAAGTATTTGATCGATTTCTTCATATAACTGGAATTCATTTTCGATTTCTTCAGGATACACATTTTTACCGCCTTCTGTGACGATCATATTTTTAGCACGCCCTGTAAGATATAAATAATTTTCGCTGTCCATATATCCAAGGTCGCCTGTTTTTAAATAACCGTCAGGTGTAAAGGAAGCTGCTGTTTCTTCCGGCATATTGTAATAGCCGAGCATTACCATCGAACCTTTTACAATTACTTCGCCTACGCCCCTTTCATCGGGATTAAGAATCTTCATATCAACGTGTGCGCACGGGCGCCCTACGCTGGTTTCCTTGTATGCTTCAATAGGATTAATTGCGATGATAGGAGATGTTTCTGTAAGACCGTAACCTTGTACAAAGTCGATACCAAGCTGGTTATACTTTCTGAAAATACTCGGAGCAAGAGGACCGCCGCCGCAAATACAAATACGAATTGATGTAAGGCTTGCTTTTTCAAGAATGAATTTAAACATTTTTTTGCCGGGGTTTACTTTAAAAACTTTTTTAATAAAGCCAGAAATTGACATTAAAAATCTGATTAAACCGTAAACAACAGGACCTTTTGCTTTTAGTCCGCGTAGAATTCCTGCAAGAACCTTATTAAAAAGAAGAGGGACGCCCAACAGCATTGTTACCTGCGCTTCTTTAAGGTCTTTTAAAATTTGGGTTGTAACCATTCTTTTTCCGAAAACAACTTCAGCGCCTGTCGAGATTGTTTCGATGAAAACTGCAAGCATTGTATATGAATGATGAATTGGAAGGATGGCGTAAAAAACATCGGTATGTAAAACGATAAGAGGAGTTCCCTGTGCAAGATAGCAGTCAGAAACAAGATTTTTATGAGTGAGCATTACACCCTTTGGAATACCTGTTGTGCCGGATGTAAAAAGAATCGCGGCAAGATCAGTTTCCACCGCTTGTTCAATTTCTGCTGCAGGTCCGTCTAAATCATAAACATATGTTCCGATCCCTTTTCGCAGTGAAATTATTTCTTCCAAACAATCAACGGGTTTGGGAAGGTAATAATCATATTTTTCTTCATCAACAAAAAGCATACGCGCACTGGATGTTTTAAGTAAAAGGTCTGTCTCTTCATTTTTAAGCTGATAATCTATTGGGACTACAACACCGCCTGCAAAAAGAATTGCAAGGTAGGCGACTGTCCATTCAGGAGCATTTTTTCCTGTGACAGCGACTCTGTCACCTCTGCGGATACCCTTGCTGTGAAGCCATCGTGCAATAGCCTCAATTTTCGCAAGCGCTTCTGTATAATTTAAAGTGATTCTATCCGGCTCAAAAATAGTAAAACAACGGCGATCCGGAAAACGGGAAACGGTAATTTTATACATTTCCGGCAGGGTGGGCCATTGACCGGTAAAAACTTTCCCCCTGTAATCATTTAAAAATTCCCAAGGCTTCTCGGTATGCGGAACAGACATAATTTCCTCCAAATTGGTTCTATTTCAAGAGTATAAAATTACCCTTGTGATTTATGACACAGGTATAAAGTTAAAGTTGCATTTATTTTGACAGATTTTTATAAATTGTTCAAGTAATTATTACTTAACAACTCTTTCAAATCTATTCTGCCTTACACGCCTGTTATCCGTAAGATTCGCATAACGAGCGGCGGCTACTTTTGCATTTACAAGGCGGCTTGTCGGGCTTGGGTGAGTTGAATTGAAGCCGCCGTGTTTTGTGCTTTGAACTTTTTCCAGTTCAGACAACATATCTATCAAACCTTGAGGGTTATATTTTGCCGCAGCAAGAAGGCTTAAAGCGGTAATGTCTGCATCAAACTCCTGAGTTTGTGAATAGCCGTTATTTATTTTATCTGCAATTATTTGAGCGCCGCCAAAGAGAAATTGATTTGTCCATTCTTCTGTATTGCGGTTTGATTGAATCGCTCTAATTCCGTGACGCAGCTGTATGTGTGCAAGTTCGTGTGCAAGGGCAGCGGCAAGAGCATCCTCTGATTTCGCTGCATTGATAAGCCCGCGTGTAAGAAAGATATGACCTGCAGGGCTTGCAAAAGCGTTAATATTATCGCTGTCTATGATTGCCGCACGGTAGCCGTTATACGCAACAGGTTTGGGAGAGTTAATGACCAATGCAGAAAGTATTTTATTTAAATAATCTGTAAGGGCGGGGTTTGCATCATAGATACGGTTATTGGCAAGAAAAGAGGCTGTTACCTCCCTTCCGATTGCATATTCATCGATATGATTGATTTCTTCCATTGCCTGAGACGTAACACTTCCCTTTGGATCATAGTTTGCCGAAGCTGTGTTTTGAATTGCAGCGGCGTTTTGAAGTTCGCTTGTATCGTAGCCCTGTAAGAGAATATCTCTTGCAATAGCGATAGTAACATCGTAAAGAGCGGAATCTTTAGAGGTGCTGTTTTCCAATGCAAAAGCGATTTGACGGTTCATTTCTGCTTTTGGAATTGTGTATAACACCCATGCAGTAAACTCGTCTGTATAAATTTCTTTATTACCCGGCTCGTACCTGCGCCGCAAACTCCACCAATCCGCATCTCTTTGCGCACCTGAATAGCTTACGTTAACAATTGCGTTTAACACATTGTCAATTTCCTGCTGATAAACTGCCGTGCTTTCTGTGCTTGATTGAGCAGAACCTGTTATTGCCGCCGAATAACGGCTTGCAATATTTGTACGCAGTAACGATCCAATACGCTGCTGAGCGCTTGCCGCATCTGCCCAGTTAATTACAAACTGGCGGTTAACGCCGCTTTCTTCGCCAACGATGCAGTATTTATCTTTATACTCAGGAAGTTTTTGCAAAGCGGAAACACCGCTTGCCGTATAGAGTTTAACCCAATTCGGCGTTGACACTCCCATTACCGTTCCTTTGTTTTCAAGTTCGTCGTAGTTAGAACTTTTTGTTGTAGTGCAGGAAATAATTAAGATGATAATTGAAAGAAATAAGATAAAATTACTAAGATATTTTTTCATTGTTTTTTAGTTTCTCCTTTAGTTGTATTCTATCTTATTTTTGAGGAATTTTCTATAGCTCAATATGGAAGTTTTTTAAAGGTGATGACTGGTAATGAAAAGGGGTGATACAATAATCTAACGCTTCTCTGATTTCAATATTAAGTTTTACCTTCTCCCTTTGCATGACAAAAAGCTGACATTTCGCTGTGTCACACTATTTAGTGCAGGCGTTCTAACTCTTTGAATTAGGGGGAGACCTGATTCATAGTTCTTTAATTTCTTTCGATGTTAAACCTGTTAATTTTGCAATTGTCTCAATAGGTAAATTCATTTGTAATGCATTTTTGGCAATTTCTACACGTTCCTCTGTTTTTCCTTCAGTTTTACCTTCTTCCTTTGCGTTACGTAAGGATGACGCTTCGTTGTGTCGGGCTATTGAGCGCAGGCGTTCTAACTCTTTGAATTCGGGGGAGACTGTTATTGTATTGTAGGCGTTAATGGCTTTTTCCATGATTTCTACCTCCAATGATTTAATTTTATCTAATTCTTCCTGCGTGTTCGCTTTAAA
>WQSW01000055.1 GCA_009787695.1 Treponema sp. | reverse complement strand
TGGTTGTACAAATCTTTCGATAACGTGGCATTATAATCCGGCGTTTACAGCAGAAAATTTTAGAACATATTTAAAAACACTAATTATACCCGACAATGTGACGAGTATTGGTAGTGGTGCGTTCTCTGGTTGTACAGGTTTAACAAGTATAACGATACCCAACAGCGTGACGAGTATTGGTGGTAGTGCGTTCTCTGGTTGCAGTAGTTTAACAAGTATTGTGATACCCAATAGCGTGACGAGTATTGGTGGTAGTGCGTTCTCTGGTTGCAGTAGTTTAACAAGTATTGTGATACCCAACAGTGTGACGAGTATTGGTGATTATGCGTTCCGTGATTGTACAGGTTTAACGAGTGTAACAATACCCAATGGCGTGACGAGTATTGGTGGTAGAGTGTTCTATGGTTGTACAGGTTTAACGAGTGTAACAATACCCAATAGCGTGACGAGTATTGGTTATTATGCGTTCGATGGTTGTACAGGTTTAACGAGTGTAACAATACCCAATAGCGTGACGAGTATTGATTATTATGCGTTCTCTGGTTGCACAAATCTTTCGATAACATGGCATTATAATCCATTGCTTACAGCAGGTAATTTTATAATGTATTTAAAAGCAGTAATCATTTCTGATAGCGTGACGAGTATTGGTGATAGAGCGTTCTCTAATTGTACAGGTTTAACGAGTGTAACAATACCCAATAGCGTGACGAGTATTGGTAATGAGGCGTTCTATGGTTGTACAGGTTTAACGAGTGTAACAATACCCAATAGCGTGACGAGTATTGGTGGTAGTGCGTTCAATGGTTGTACAGGTTTAACGAGTGTAACAATACCCAATAGCGTGACGAGTATTGGTAGTAGTGCGTTCGCTCTTTGCAATAGTTTAACAAGTGTTACATTAGGAACAATTACATCAGCAAGTTTTAACGCAACTTTTCCATTCCCCGGAAATTTGCGTACTGTATATTTTGAAGAAAGTGGTGGCGCAGGTACTTATACTACCACTAATCCGGGGAATATTGCTGTTTGGGTGAAGAAGTAGGGGTTTATTAAAACTGTCCGGTGTAAAAACAGGACAGGTAAATTTATAGATAAAGGAGAAAATATTTTATGGATACTCAATTATTAATCGGTGTTTCTGGTTTAATCACAAGCGGTGCAACAATAGCAACATTGGTTTATGCTACTCTGTCGTTTTTACATGCTCACGAACGGCAAAAAAAACAATCGACAATTGAATTTTATGATAAAATAAGTGCTGGTGCGGGAAGTTCACTTAGAAAAGCAATTAATGAACTTTTAGATGAGTATCCAATTGAACTTTCTTATAAAACTATTTCACCAAATGATCCAAAATGGATAAGAGATCACAAGTTACAAGCAAAACTTTTACGTTATTGCAGATATATGGAACGCTTTGCTGTTGGCATTAAAATAAAAGTATATGATGAAAAAACTTTTTATAGTATTTCTGGAAAGCCAACAATACTATTATACAGACAAATTGAGAAGTTGCTTGATACAGTAGATCCTACCAATAAAGATGATAAATTTTCTCCAGAATATAGAATTTTATGTGAAAAATTATCAATAAGATATTACTCAAAAAAATTGAAAGAAAAATAAGGGTATTCTCAATCAGCGGTTGTCTGGTGTAAAAACCGGGCAGGTAAATAAAATAGTAAAGGTGAAAGGTATGAATGATAATGTTGAATTATTAATAGCCATTATTGCTTCAACAACAGCAGCTATTGTTTCAGTTATAAATATTTTAATAACAAAGAAAAAGATTACATCAGATACGTTCCCTAAATTTAGAAGTGAGAGGATTTATATAATAAAAGAATCAATCAACAATTTTATAGACGTATGTTTTGTAGAACCCGGTAATCGAATTAAAAAAGAACAAGCTTTGTTTAAGGTTGAATTAAATCTTAATTATATAGATTCAACAGCTTATAATAATTTAAGGAAAGAATTGTATAAATATTTAGAATCTGATGATTTAATTAAAGATCACGAACAGCTTATAAAAGAAACACATAGATTATTTAATTGGATGATTGCAAAAGCCAAATTGGAAGCGGGAATTACACCCAAAATTGAAGAAAAATATCTCAAAATACTTCGTAAACATTTTAATAAATGCGAAGGCTGCGATTATTATTGTGAGCGTCGAAATATGTGTTCCTGACGATAATATTCTAAGCGATGATTAATATTAGGTTTACAAGGTTTAAGAGTTGAGTGATGTAGTAGAAGAATATTTATATTATTGGAGAAAATTATGTCAGTATTAAGTAATTGTGATTTATATAAAGAATTTGGTAAAAATTTTTCTTTATATTTCAATCATCATCTTTCCAAAAATCTTCTTCAGTGAGCCATTTTGCGCCAGGTTTTGCCATTTCTCTTTCGGCTTCAGCCAGTTTTTCGGCGACATAGGCGATATGGGCTTTTTGGGACAGAAAATCAATATAATGATCAACTTCTTCAAATAAGGCTGTTGGCAAAGATTCGGCTTTTCGTATCATTTGTTCGGCTTGCGGTATAAGCATCTCCCTACCAATATTATATGCTCATTTTGAGATTAAGAAAAGATGTTTTTCAATGAAAATTCCTTAAAATTATTGTTAAAATCACATCTTCTTTTGTCATGGTTGGTATAACAACACCCCCTCATTGTCAAAGCGTATGTCAAATAGCATATTTCATGAATTCAAATGGAAATTACAGCATACAGGTTAAGCAAGGATATTAAAGTACAGCAAACCGCTGTTAGTCATAATTAAAGAGATAGTACCTTATGGTGAAGCGGCGGAAAGACAAGCTGTTTATGAATCTAAATGATTTCTTCGTGTACTCCGTGCCTTCGTAACGAATGTCCCTCTTGATGTTTATTTTAATAATTAATAATATCAATATTAAAGGCAGAAAGTATGAACGAAATATTTAAAGACAAAACGCACATTAAAAAAATATTTGCTATAGCTATTCCAATCATTGTTCAGCAATTGAGCCACCAGATGCAGGTTTGGGTTGACAGAGCGATGCTTGGGTATATCAATCCCGAATTTTTCTCCGCTGTGGGTAATTCGCTTGTCCCCTATTTCGCGGTTACTTCAACTATATTGGCAATATGTTCGGGAACTACAATTTTAATTGCGCAGAGTATCGGCGCAAAGGATTTTGAACTAAGCCGAAAATACGCTGAATGTTCATTTGCCGGTAATTATATATTTCCGTTAATAGCTTTTTTCTTTTTCTTCTTCGGCTCAGGATGGATGTTTAAAATAATGGGCGTTCAATCTCCAATTCTTGAATATGCTACGAGCTATATTAAAATAACATCGTATAATCTATTAATAGTAGCGATTGCCGCAACATGCAGTTCAATTCTTCAGGGAATCGGATTAACAAGAATTATTATGGTTACAGGAATAGTTACCAATGTTCTAAATATTTTATTTGACTGGATTTTAATCTACGGAAAATTCGGTCTTCCCGCAATGAATATTGAAGGCGCCGCTTTAGCCACCTTAATATCGAATTTTGCCGCTTTGCCTTTTTTGTTTATATATGTAATTAAAAGAAAAAAAATACCTTTTAAAATTAAAGTGCGTAATATTTTTAAATTAGATTTCAATCTTTACAGGAATGTATTTAAAATGGGAGTTCCTTCTGGCGGCGAATACGCGCTGTGGAGTCTTGGAAATCTGTTTGTTGTTTCATTCTTAAACAGGATTGATATAATGGCAGCCGGTATTTATACATTACTGTTTTCCATCAAAGGTTTGGCTGTTATTCTTTACGCCGGTTTCGCTCACGCAGGTTTAACATTAGCCGGACAGAAAACAGGAGAGAATGAACACAAGCAGGCTATAAGTATTGTTTTTAAATGTTTATTTTTCGCTTTAATTGTATGCTCTGTTGTTACGACAATTTTCTGTGTATTTCCTAAAAATATACTCGGTCTTTTTACATCAGATATTTCGCTTGTCAATTTCGCGTATCCGTTTTTAATTTTCGTAACATTGATCATGTTCCCGCAAGCTGTAAATATCGTTATCGGATACGGTATTCGCGGCACAGGCGATACCAGATGGATGTTTTACAGTCAGATATTCGGCACTGTTCTTGTAGTGACGCTTTCCTATATATTGATTTTTATTTTCAATTTGGGTTTGTGGGGCGTGTTTATCACATCACTTGCCGATGAAACAATACGCGGAATAATTAATATGCTGAGATTCCGGAAAGGAAGACAGTTCTTTTTTCTGCGCCCGTATGAGGCAGGCAAGATAAATACAGAATAATACCGGTGTAATTTTATACTTGTTTTTTCGCTGATTGAGATGTAATATGGAAAAATGAAGGAGTTAATATGAACATGATTTTTCTAGGTCCTCCCGGAGCGGGGAAGGGTACCTTGGCTGTAAAAGCCGTTGAAATACTTGGAATACCGCAGATAAGCACAGGCGGGATTTTCCGCGCAGCGGTCGCCGCGCAAAGCCCTTTAGGTCTTAAAGTAAAAGAAATAATGGATTCAGGAAAACTGGTAGACGATGAAACAACAATCGCTCTTGTTAAGGAAAGGTTGACACAAGATGATGTTAAAAAAGGATATATTTTAGACGGATTTCCGCGTACAATTCCTCAGGCGGAAGCTCTCGCTTCGTTCTCAAAGGTGGAAAAAGTCATCAATTTTGATATCCCCGATGCCGGAGTCATCGAACGCCTTGGCGGAAGACGCGTCTGCCGAAAATGCGGTTTTAATTTCCACGTTAAATTTACTCCCACAGCGAAAGAAGGAATTTGCGACCATTGCGGCGGCGAAGTTTACACCCGCGACGATGATAGACCGGAAGCGATCAAAAAACGCCTCGAAGTCTACCGCGCCCAAACCGCTCCATTGATCGACTACTACCGCGGAAAAGGTCTGTTACTCGACATTGACGCAAGACCGATGATCGACGAAATAGTGGTAAGCTTTAAAAAGGCTATGGGATTATAGAGTGTAGGATTTAGCCGTGAATCTTTTTGGTTTGCGGCTAAAAATATTCCATTAAATCTTCTTCGATTTTTCCGATGAGTTCCGCTGTGGCTTTGTCTAAGTCCACCATGCAGTTGTCTTTCTCGCTTCGCTTTTTAACTTCTATTTGCGCAGGTGAAGCCGATAAACCCTTGTCGCCGATTACAACTCGATAAGGTATGCCTGTTAAATCCGCGTCATTAAATTTTACGCCGGGGCGTTCGTTTCGATCGTCGAGTAACACTTCGATGCCTTGCGCTTTTAAATCCGAGACGAGTTTGTCTGCGGCTTCTTTTACCGCGCCGTCATATTTAATCGGAACAATGATAACGTGATACGGAGCGATAGAAACAGGCCATATAATGCCGGCTTCGTCGTGGTGTTCTTCAATTACAGAGGCAAGCGTGCGATCAACGCCTATGCCGTAGCAGCCCATTGTCGGCATTTGGCTTTTACCGTTTTCATCAAGGTAACTTACATTCATGGAGCTTGTGTATTTGTATCCAAGTTTAAAAATGTGCCCGAGTTCATTACCCATTTTTGTATACAGTTCGCCGCCGCAAAGAGAGCATTTGTCGCCTGCTTTAACAGTGCGCACATCTTCGATCATCCAAGCTTTAAAATCGCGGGCGTACGCGACATGCTTAAAGTGAGTGTCTTTTTCCAAAGCGCCTGTTACCGCGTCATTCATTGCCGTAACTGTGTGATCGATTACAAGAGGAAGACTGTTTAATCCGACAGGACCTGCAAATCCGACAGGAGCGTTTGTTAAGCGCGTAACATCGGTATCGGACGCAAGTTCAACTTCGCTTGCTTTTAAAATGGAAGCAAGTTTTATTTCGTTCACATCCAAATCACCGCGAATCGCTACAGCAAAGAACGCTTCTGCGTATACTTCAGGCGCACCCGGCGAAGGTTTTTTACGTTCAAGTTTTTTGCAGCCGGGAGCGGAAGAAAGATCGAGTTCAACATTGAGAGCGCGGTAAATTAAAGTTTTTATAAATTTTGCCGGTTCTGTTTTTAAGAAGCCGCAAAGTTCGTCGATTGTTTTAACGTTTGGCGTATCGATTTTTTCATAAGCCGGCGTTGAAGAAGCGGCAGCCTTCGCGCCTTCAATCGAGGTATGCGCAGTAAAGTCGTTTTTGCACGCTGCTTTTTCAACATTGGCGGCGTAGTCGCATGCTTTGCAGAGAAGCAGAGTATTATCGCCGACTTCGCTTTCCACCATGAATTCTTCCGAGCCGCTTCCGCCCATTGCGCCTGAGTCGGCTTTTACCGGGATAACAGAAAGCCCGCAGCGTTTAAAAATTTTGCGGTAAGCGCGTCCGAATGCTTGATAAGTGTCATCAAGGCTTTTTTCGTCTGCGTGCCATGAGTATGCGTCTTTCATTGTAAATTCGCGTCCGCGCATTACGCCGTAGCGCGGGCGGACTTCGTCGCGGAACTTCGTGTTTATCTGGTAAAGCGCAAGCGGCAATTGGCGGTAGCTCGAAAGCTCGTCGCGCACAATCGCGGTGAAAACTTCTTCGGCAGTGGGGGAGACAACAAAATCGTTATCAAGGCGGTTTTTTACGCGAAGCATGGATTCGCCTATGGAGTCCCATCTGCCCGATTCCTTCCATAATTCGGCAGGCACAACCACCGACGGCTTTAATTCGAGTGCGCTGATTGCGGTCATTTCCTCGCGGATGATGTTCTCGATTTTACGAAAGGAGCGAAGCCCAAGCGGCAGATAGGCAAAAAGCCCGTTTGCGAGTTTGCGAAGCAGCCCGGCGCGGAACATCAGCCTGTGGCTTGCGATAACAGCGTCGGCGGGAACTTCCCTGAGTGTGGGTATAAATGCTTGCGAATAGTTCATATCGGCAGTTTATCAATTTATAAGTGTTTTGAAAATAGCAAAAAAAGCCTGATAATACTATTGACTCTTTTCCCATTTTTTGATAGGTTATAAAAACATTGGGGGCGTAGTGAAGCTGGTTTATCACGCTGGCCTGTCAAGCCGGAGATCGCGGGTTCAAGCCCCGTCGCTCCCGAATATAAAAGTCTGGTAAGTGCCAGACTTTTTTTTATTAAAGTCTAAATTGCATAATTTCAGCACGGAATTTTCTCGAATTTACCAAAATCGCAGCGCTGTCACCATGGTCATAATTCCCAGCACAAATGTCCAAAAATATTTTCTTATTGTTGAATCCATTTTGATACTGTTTTCGTTGCCGCGTTTAAAAATATCAAAAGATGTTACAGCGACAAATAAAAGTAAAGCGTATGATAAAAAATAAGCGTATTCAAGGAACATAATCTCTTCAGGCGCAATGCTTTCGCGTAAGTTTATATGGTCTATTATTAAAACAAAAAACAAGCCTGAACAGCCGATAATGTTGTTGAAGCCGTCAGATCTGTCCCGGACAAAAAGAATCGTAAAAAGCAGTAAAAGCACGATTGTCAGCGGAATAACCTTGCCGATCAGAATATCTCCGAATCTTCTCATTATCGAAATACAGAAAATAAGTTCGGGAAATTGATTTACGCCTTGTATGTCAATATTGCCAAAATTACTAAGATACGATTCCATTATGTAAGTAAAATATGATGAATAAATATCCCAGCTTTTTAAATGAAACTTGCGATCTATTCCGGGTTTTGCGGTTGGATATAACTGCATATAACCCTCCAAATCCGGTATCAATATCACGTTACTGTCAATATCGTTTGCCCAAAATGTCAACTCAATATTGTTTTTCCCAAAAGGATAAAGCGAATACGAAAGTTTTTGCACGCTTTCAATATCAAAATTCCAGCGAAAAAGCCGCGCCGGATAATCACCTATCTTCGTTTCCGTGACATCAGTTTGCTCAATATTGTTTATGTAAGCTCCCGGTAAAAATACGCCCATTTTATTAAAATCTTCATAATGGTATATGTCGAGCATTTCCTGTGGATAATCTTCGCCAAGGATAAGAAATTTTTGCCAAAATGTTCCCGTAAGTCTAATAGTATAAGGATTCGTAAAATCCGCACTGTAAAAATAAACGCCCATGGGTATCAATTTCGCAGGTTCGCCGAAAAGAATTTTTGATTCTTCCTGATAACCGCCGACAAAAGCCTGTAAACTGTTTTGGCTTATTAACCGCTTCATATCCCATTTTGAATGTATCTCCCGCAAATGCGTTTCGCTGTTTAGCGAATGTTTCATAAAATCTCTCGCGCCTTCGTTATTTTCGCTTTGCAGCGGATAGTAATTATAAACGGATATTGTCGCTGCCAGCATTGCGAATAATATTACCGGAAAGACAAAAATGCTGAATTCTTTTACCTTGCCGCGGGAAAATAAATGCCATATCAGCATAAAAAAAATTCCAATTATAAAGAAAAGCAGAATATGACAGCGCCGCAGGATTGTTTGATAATCTGCGGATTCGAGAGCCTTTCCGTCGTAAGTGACAAAACCTAAAAACCAGCCTGTTTTATTTAACTTTATCAGGATCTCAGAGGAAATTTGTTTTGTTATTGTATTGACATGACGATAATTGTCTTCTAGCGGTTTTCCCTGAATCACATGTTCGCTTAATCTGACGAGCACTTCATTATTATTATCGTATCCTAATTGAAGCAAACTTCGGGTTTCTCCAAGAGGATGAGCGACAAAATATGTCAAATTGTTCATTATATAAGGAATACCGAATCGGCTTATATCTGTTTGCAGTAGTTTCTTGAAAATTCTGTTCGTGGAATATATAAAAACGATATATGTTTCGTTTATATTACAGGGAGTTATGTTATAAGCTATCCTTTTTCCTACAGACGAATCAAAAACCGGACCTCCCCAGACATTTTCACCGCTATTTTTTTTAATAACATCCTTTAGCCATTCCTGTTTTGTTTCTAAATCGCTGTCTGATCTGACAATATAAATTTCATCAGCGAAAAGATCATTATTTAATGTTTTAATGAATTGATTGATTTCTTCGCTGTCAGCGTTTCGTTCAAGCAAAGGCAGAAGCGCGGCATAAAGCGAATCTGTCTCGGAAAAAAGCAGATTGAGTTCATCTGCAACAACCTGCAAACTTTCTTTTGCGAAAGATTCAAACTTTACGTTTTTTAACTGTCCGATTTTAATAAACAAAACAATAGTAAGACAAAGCAACAATGCGGCTAACAACCGATAAAAGATATTTGATTTTTTCATGTTTAACATTAACATATACCATATTGTATTACTTAGTCAATATAGGCATGGTACTGAAGTTTTATAGACCTCAGTACCAATCTGGACTAATATCTATTCCGTCTTTCGCATCTCCAATACTTTCATTATTCTCATAAGCAACTACGATAATCGTATCCTCACCGCTAATATTTAAGCCTCCTATTTTAATTCATTTTTCTCTTTAATTATCGCAGTTGCGTCACCACCTCCTTTTCCAAGAATGTATCCGGATATTCCCGATAGTATTGCCGCAAGTTCACTTCCTTTGAGCACGCTGAGAATACCGAATAAAATTATCGCGATTATTAATACAAACACCGTTATAAACTGTAAACCGGAGTCGCTAAGCAGTTGTTTAGAAAGAGTAATATCGGAGCGTTTGAATATAATTAAAAAGAACGCTACAAGCAGAACAGCGATAAGCCCTGAAAATGTAAGACTTATCCATATCCTAAAATCCTGTTCACGGAATTCAGGCGATAAAGAAGCGTAGATAGCCTGCTCGGCAAGGAAAATATCATGCGTAAGAATATCAATATTCCTGTGAATCTGCTTATAAATTTCCTCGTTAAAACGATCTCGTTCCGCGGCTTCATCAAAACGCTCTTTTATTTTTGGAAGAATTTCTTTTTCTATATATTCTACTGTGTATTCGCCGCTGAAATCAAAACTTGGTCTTACAGAATTTAAACGAAGATGCATTCTATCNCCAGGATTGCGGATTCTAAGNTCATCTTCCAGATTTTGCAGATAATCAATCGCNAATAATTTACTGTATGATAAGCCGTAATAATATTCATCACCAGCCATTTTAAGAATACGCATTATTTCTTCTTTTTTATTAATATATTCGCGCAGTTTTTTATAATCACGTCTATCGCTCTCTGATTTGAATATTTGTTCAAAATCGGAAATATATGATTGAGATTGATACATCTGCACATAATAATCTCTTAGAACATTGTCATCATTGCCTTCAAAGGCGGCAACAGGAAAAAGCGCTGTCACAGTAATAATAATTAAAAATAACTTCTTCATTTTTTGTTGCCGCCTTTATTTTTTTATTTTATTTTTGCAGGCGCGCTTGATTCGTCATTTACGCCCATCATTACATTGTTGTACTCGGTTTTATTATCATCTACGGCTTTCTGTTTCTTTTCCCATTCGATCTGGGATTTTACCGCTTCTTTGAACTCGCCGTCTGATCCTGAGGCATTAGTAAACTCACTGTAATCTTTTTCCGGCGGACAGTAGTTTGTAATTGAAGTGTCTGCGCTGCCGGAAGACGCCGCCAGGAGAACCTTCTTGTCTGCGCCAAGCTGCAATTCATTCCAGAAAGTATCAACTGCGTTTTCATTGAGTTTTTCCTTTTCTTTTTCATCTTTTTTCGAATAAGCATCCGAAAACTTTCTGCTTGAGTCATTCTGGATAGCTTGCAGTCTTTGAGTAAAATATTTTAATTTAATGTCCTTGGTGTCACGGGCGGCGCGTTCGGCATTCTCAAGCTGAAGACTTTTTTCACGAAGGGTTTTGAGCTTCAAACTGCGTTCACGGCGTTCGCCTGTAAGTTCAGCGCCAGATTGGTCGGTAGGACGACTCGCCGTAATATTCGGCGATACTGCCGCCGCCATCATATCCAAAACGCGCGCCAATCCTTCAGGCGTACCATGGTTGGTTGCGCGGACATCAACATGGTATTTTGCCGAATTGTCAGAACTTCTTGTGTTAGAGCTGTGAGATGATACGCTGCCGCTTATGTTCACAGATATAGGACCAAATTTTGCTTTTGCGCTGAATGAACCGCTGCCTGACAAGGAAGATTCACTTTTTTCACATTGTTTTACTTCCATATCAAAAAGGACATTGACTTCGTCAATCTGAAGATTTGGAATAGGAACGATCGCTAAAATTGGAACTTCTACGGACATTTCCTGTACGATCATATTCCCGTCTTCTGTTGGCTCCTGTTTGTTAAACTTGAATTGAACAGAACGCGCTTTTTTGTCGACATCAAAGCCTACTTCATTAATAAAACCGGCTGTTGTTCTGGCAAGCAAAAGATTCGCTTCCGCCGCGGCTGTTAATGGTCCTCCAATCAGGTTTTTCATATCCAACCCTTTAAATTGTTCTCCGATACTCATGTTACTTTCTCCTTCATCTTTTATGGTTTATATGATTTAACAAATCATTTTTCATTTTTTTCAAAAACCATTTCTATATTATTTGGCTTTAAAATTATTTCGCCGTTAAAATTACAATCCGGTTTCTTGAAATCAAGGAAAAGGTCATCATTTTTATTAAAAATATTCGCTTTAAAAAATACGCGGATACCCGCAACCCGAAGAGGATTGATTGTTGTAAGAATATTTTCTTCTATATTTTGAGAGCTTTTCATTTTATCATCTGCATACATTACGGCATCTATCAATGCCGGTATGAAAGCTTTTAATGATAAATATTTCTCTTTCATTTTTCGATTCCTTTTTCATCCAGCCATACAGGTTTGCGCGAAAATCCGACATGATATATCGTTTTTTGCATGACTAATTCATGTTCGCCTATTGTGTAGCGTCCAATCGCGATATCTTTACCGATTAAAATGCCTTTTGGATAATCATTTAAACAGCGGTTGAGCAGGTTTATTTGAGCTTGCCGTGCGTTATCTGACAATACAACATTAGGATTAACGCTGCCGACTGCGACATCTTTGATAAATTTTATATCAGAGATGTCGTGTTTTTTATGGTCACTCACTGAAACGCCTCTCTATTTTTTCTTCATTGAGCTTTGCTAGCTGATCTTCTAAATCAACAGAGATGTCCTTATAATCTTTAATTGAATTGCATAAATCAGTGATTTCTTCTTCTTCATGGATATCATTGGAATAATTTCTGTTTTCGATATATTCGTCGTAGTCCATTTTTATTTTTTCATTCAAGCTGTTATTTTTTGCGCGAATCATCTCTTTAATTTCATGAATTTTATTATTAAGCTCAGCTTCACGTTTTATAAGTTCCATGCGCTGGTTATATTCCTCAAGTTCTTTGCCAGTCAGCACATTTCCTGAATCATCAAGAGGTTTTGTATTGATTCGTTTGGGAACCGCCTGGGCGTTGAGAGTATCAACAAACCGCGCTAATCCTTCACAGACAGGAACGCTTTCAAGCTCTACATCAAAATGAAATTTTGGCTGATTTGAGCTGTTACGTTCTCTTTTTGAACAAATTTGCGCTAATATTTTTACAGAATCTCCGAAATTCCTGATATTTCTGACTTCAACATCAAACGATACTTTTGATTTAGCTACTCTAAGGCTGCTTAAGGGGTAGATTGATAAAAGCGGCACTTCAAGCCCGATACGTTCAGATACAGTGTTGTCGTCCGCATCGTTTCGCAGCTGCTGATATTGCATTTGCATTGTGTGAAGATGTACAATCGGTTTTCCGGTTTCATCTTTATTTAGATCTCCTGTAGAAGCGACAAAATCAACAATATTTGAACTAAGCCGCATATTGGCTTCGGATACGGCATGAAGCGGAGCGTAAACCAAATCTTTAAGTTCAATTACATTTGTATGCCCATTCTTTTTTTCCATATATTTTTCCTTTTAAAGAGGATTCTATGCAGAGCGAAACTGTCATTAAATCCAACTCGTAGTATAATTATCTTTATGCTAAGAGTTAGATGATATTTATTATCGTGTTATTAATAAGAGTAATTTTCAGCAAATAGCAATATTTAAAATATTTTTTTAATGTTGCTAATTACAAGTAAACTCCTCTTTTAATAAGTAGATGATTTTTTCATGACCGGTTCACGGAGAGCTTATTGGGGAATAGATTTATATTGGATTATGTAAGGAAAACCGCAGATGCTCCTTCCATAAATTTGGAAAATGTATACAATTTTTTTAAATTCAGAGCGTATTTACAAACTACATTACATGAAACGAAAAAATCTTATTGTATAAAAAGATGGAAAACCGCTGAAAGAATAATATTTATGAATCCTCATGATTTATGTATATTATCTGATTCAAAAATTGAAATTAATACGGAAGATTCAATTGATTATATGGAATGGGCAATGAGTCAATTGGAACCGGCTCAGGCTGAAGTGATAAAACTTTCTCACTTTTTAAATATGACAGATTTTGAAATATCATCAGTTAAATGCGTATCTCGTCAATCAGTCAATGCTATAAAGCATAGAGCTTTGAAAAAGCTTAAAGAAATCTTAAAAAACAATGTATGATTATGAAAATTTCATCGCAGATTTAAAATTGGCGCAGGAAAATAATAAACAGGCAACAGAACGTATCTTATTATATTTCAAACCATTGATTAATAAATATAAATATGTCGGAAACACGCCTGACGAAGACCTTTTATGCGAATTATATCATGCGGCATTTTTATGCATTAAACGCTTTAAATGTGATAATAATGATCTTGAAAAGTTTTTAAAAGAAGCTAAAGAAATTTTATCAGAAAAAAATTGAAAAGAGCGTTGCTATTTAACAATATCCGCATCTTTATAGATTAATGAAAATTAATAATAATTTTTTAACATTGGGGAACCGCGCAAGAAGCGGCACTAAATTCACAAAGCTGGTAACGAAAATCGTTATCCATTGGATCGGTCCGTACCCTACACACAATCCTTCTGGAATACGCGAGTGGTGGGAAAAAGGAAGCGATGGGGTCGGCGTACAAGCTTCAGCGCATTTCATAGTGAAAGAAAGCGAATGCTTGCAATGTTTACCGCTTGATGAAATCGGATGGCACTCGGGAGATCAAAGGAATTATGAGTCCATAGGAATTGAAGTTGTTCCCATGAACAAAGCAGGGGAATTTTCAAAAACAACAATCGACACTTTGCATTCATTAATTAAACACATCAGAGAGGAAGTAAATTCCAACTTGACAATTGAAAGACATTTTGACGGCGTGCAAAAAAAAGATTGTCCCAGATTTTATACTTCAGTTACAAAAAATTCAGGCGTTGACGCTAGAATTGAAAATCCTGAAGGCGGCGATAAAAGATGGGAAGATTTAAAATTATTCCTTAATGACTGGGATAGAACATCACCAAGAGCGGGATAAAGCAAACACCTTTCCTATATGTTGTTTATATACATAATGATTTATATATAAATAGGAAAGTTCAAGCCCAGTCGCTCCCGATAAACGTTCACCAATTGACGAGTTTTTTTCTTGATACATTACTTTCGTTTTTTTGTTCTTTTTACGCCGTTGTTGTATAAATATTGTTTGTCGAGGCATTTAGCGCAAAGGGTAGTTTTTGATTTTTTTCCTACAAAAACACCGCAGCGGGGACAAAGGTTTTTCTTTTTCCTTTGTTCGTAACGGTCTCTTCTGGTTTCCTGTACGGCATCCGAATTCTGATTTTGATAGTTTCGATAAAATTCTCTGCAATTATCGCATGTTTTATAAGGGCTGGATTTTTTAATCTTTCCGCCGCACCTTGGGCATAGACCGCTTTTTAAGCGTTTATGGTATGTTTTTTTTCTTTCTGAAGGTTCTGTCATAACGACAGATTAGCATATAATGGAAAATTATGCAATACCTGTTAGCATAAAATATTTATATTTTAGGATTTAATTATTTATTTTAAAACAACAAAAACAAAATTTGCGTTTAACGCATGGCGCAGTAATAATACAAAGGAATTATATGAATATTTTATATATTTTAATGAAAAAATGAGCATAAATAGCGTTTTTGCCTGTTCTCGGATGTAATATGAGATATAGTATATGCTTGACACTCCACATCAAAAAAAGGTAAAATTACTAAGATTTTACGGGCAGTAGCGCAGTTGGTAGCGCGCTTGGTTCGGGACCAAGAGGTCCCCGGTTCAAATCCGGGTTGCCCGAAAAAAATATTTATTTACAAAAGATCAGGATTTGAAACGGAGCGCTTCTGTCAATAATGCTAAGGCGCAAGCCTTAACAAAAAAATCGGCGCATGGAACCTCAATCGAGCCGCATAGCGGCGAAGGTTCCCCTCTTGATGCACCGCGAGCGCGTAGGCGGGGGTGAAAGGAGTTGACAGGAGGTCAACGACTGGAACCCCAAATTAGGGTTGCCTGAAAATAATGCTTATAAAATTCTTTAACATTGTTCAAGGTATTCAAATGCAACGCAAGGTATAATTCCTAAATTATTAGGAAAAATCACCTGTATTGATCGCGTCTTCAAATTTGCTGTCTAGAAGTGACTTAATCTCACTTTTTAAAGAAAGGAGACTTTTAAATGAAGGTTTTCTTATCTTTCTTTCTTTTAGTAATTTTTCCGGTATAAATAATTGATATTCAGGAATATTTAAAGATTTTGACAATACTGCGATTGTTGTGTCACTAACCCAACTTCTGCTACATTCTATATTTTTTATTGTTTGAACCGATAATTCTGTCTTTTCTGCCAGTTTTTCCTGTGAATAATGGAGAGATTTTCTATAAATCTGTACATTTTGGGC
>WQSW01000054.1 GCA_009787695.1 Treponema sp. | reverse complement strand
AAGTAGTACAGGAGTGAATGTATGGATCTAGCAACCATTGTCGGTTTAGTCGGCGCTTTCGGTATGATTATTTTTACTGCAATCAACACCGCCGGAAGTATTGTAGGTTTAACTCGTCTTTTAAATTTACCATCCTTTGCACTTGTCGTACTCGGTTCTTTTTTCGCAGTTATGGTTGCAAGTAAATGGACCGCTACCTTAGGAATTTTCGGTGTTATAAAACGTACTTTCAGCGTACCGACTTTTAATGAAGCGGCTATTGTTCAAAAACTTGTCGCTTTTTCCGAGAAAGCGCGCCGTGAAGGTTTGCTGGCGCTGGAAGACGAACTTGAAGACCTTGACGATGAGTTTATGAAAAAAGGATTAAAGCTTGTAGTTGACGGGACGGATCAGGCGATTATCCGCGATCTTATGGAATTGGAAACAAGTCAAATGCAAATCCGCCATGTTGAAAACATGACTTTCTTAATCACATGGGGTGCTTGCGCTCCCGCTTTCGGAATGATGGGAACGGTTGTCGGTCTTGTAAACATGTTATCAAACCTTGAAGATAAATCATCAATCGGTCCTAATATGGCGATGGCTCTTATTACAACTCTTTACGGTTCAATTGTCGCTAACACAACCGCTATGCCTTGGGCAAGAAAATTGGCAAATCACGATTCAATGGAAACCTCTGTAAAAGAAATGATCATAGAAGGCGTTCTTTCGATTCAAGCAGGCGATAATACCCGCATCCTTGCAATGAAATTGCTTGCTTATTTAAGCCCTGCTATGCAAAGACAGCTTGGACCTGAGCTCATCAAGGAATAATCATGGCTAAAGCAAAAAAGAAAAAAGGAGCTGATGAGGGCGGGGCAAATGACTGGCTAACCACCTATTCAGATATGATAACCCTCGTTCTTTGCTTCTTTATTCTTATGTTTAATCCTGATGATATTACTCAAGGTCAGTTAGACGCAATTTCCGAATCGATGAGGACAGGCGGTATCGGTTCTCTTGCAGGAGGGTTAACCCTTACATCAGGGCGTGCCGCCGATTTAGGAAATATGATCATGTCATTGCCTTCAACGGAAAGGGGCAGGGTATTGGGTACTGCCATGCGAAGAGCGATATCTATTTTTTCACCGGAACTCCGTTCAAATATGATTAAAATTACTCATGAAGAAAGAGGGCTTGTAATAACACTTGCAGGAGATGCTTTCTTTTTTCCTGCAAGCGCACGCATCAATATTGAAGCGACAAGAGATATTCTTCAGCGTATCGGGACTTACCTTACATATTCAGATCAATTACAGGATAGAAAATTCAGAATCGAAGGTCACACAGATTCCAGGGATGTAGACCCTAACGGTCCGTGGGAAGACAACTGGCAATTATCAGTTGAAAGATCAAGAGCGGTGCTGCGATATCTGTCCGATCTTGGAGTTGAAGAAAACCGTTTTCAAATTGCAGGTTTCGCTGCAACAGTCCCTGTTGGTTCAAATGATACAGAAGAAGGCAGAGCAAATAACCGCAGGGTTGATATCATCATTCTTGATGAAGGGCATCTGTAAAAAATCATTTCATTGCGATATAATAAATAAATTATGGCACATGAACAAATTGCCCCTACAAAAAGCAATCTCTTAAAAATAAAAGACAGGTTAAATATCGCGCAGGAAGGGTTTGAGCTTCTTGAACAAAAAAGAGAAATTCTCGTCTCTGAACTGATGCGTAAAGTTGAAATGGTAAAAATCTTAGAGCGCGATCTTGATAAACGAGTAGAGACCGCTTATCCCTGTTTAAAAAGAATGTTAGTTGTGGTAGGAAGAGAACGTTCTCAGAAGCTGGCGCAAAATATAACTTATCGGTATGAATTAAGGGAAAAGCATGTTGTTTCGGCAGGAATGAAACTTCCCGGTCTTGATGTAGAACTTCCCAATATAGAAATTAAATATTCTCCGGTAAATTCGTTTGCAGAATGTGATGAAACCGTGTTAGAATTCTTTGAGTTACTCAAAATTTGCACCGAATTGGCGGCGGTAAGAACTATTGCTTGGCGTCTGGCGCGGGAAGTGAAACGGACACAAAGACGTGTAAACGCTCTTGAAAAAATGGTAATTCCTGAAGCTGTTGAAACTAAAACATATATAGAGGGAGTGCTTGAAGAACGTGAAAGAGATGCATTCTTTACAAGCAAGCTATTAAAAAAGAAAGGAGAAAAAACAGCAGGAAAATGAAGCCTCTAATTTCACATATCATCACCGCAGTCACAGGAACAGATGCCTCAATCTTAGCTGCAAAGTACTCTATAATATTAGCGAAACAATATCATTGTAAATTAACCGCTGTCTATGTTGTTGATACAGCAACAATCAGACAATTAACTTTAAGTAAAATTTTTATTCAAGAAGAAGCTGCAGAATATGAAAAGAGTCTTGAAAATAACGGACATCGTTATCTTACATTTGTAGATGAACTTGCACTTGCAAAAGGTATTAAGATAGAAAAAATAATTCGCAAAGGAGCTATCTTTACAGAAATACTTCATGTAGCAGATGAAAAAAAAGCAGATATAATTTTACTTGGCGGCTGGGAAAAAGATACAAAAACGAGAGATATAATAGGACACTCTCATAGAGAAATTATGGCTAACGCAAAATGTTCTGTAATGCTTGTAAAAGAGCCGTCCATTGATCAAATATATAAAAATACATAAGAGGCAAGAATAATTATGAGAGTAGCAATTGTTTATGCACTGCCGTCAAAAAAACCGGCGCCTGATTATGTACAAGGTTTAGCGAAAGGAATAGAATCTATGGGACACCGTGTGGATTTAATTGATGCATGGGCAGAAGAAGGTATGAAACTTCCTGCTTATGAATATGTTGCGGTAGTAGCAGAGCCTGTATCTGTCTTTTCCGGTAAGATTCCTGATATTACTGCAAAAACTTTAAGTGCAGGCAGTTCTCTTGTCGGAAAAAAAAGCGCTGCATTTATAAAAAAAACCGGTCTTTTTACAAATTCCGCATTTACCAATTTAATGAAAGTTATGGAAAAAGAGGGGATGCGAATTAATTGGAGCGATATTTTATTTAATGCACCTCACGCAGAAGCGATAGGTAAATATATCGGCGCATAATGCAGCAAAGTTTTCCGCGTATTACAACATCGGATAATCCTTATAAACTGCTTGGTGTACAGCCCGGAGCCAGTGCATCAGAAATAAAAAAAGCATACAGAAAAAAAGCAAAAAAACTTCATCCTGATATTGCAGGATCTGAAAATTCAGAAGCGATGCAGAAACTTATTAAAGCATATGAAGAGCTTTCCGATTTAAATAAGCGATTTGAATATGACAAGTTTTTTACGGAAAAATCCGATTTTAATTACCGTAAATGGCTTAAAGAACAAGGTGATTCCCGCAGTATTGCAAAATTAATCTTTTATGATCTTTTACGTCTTAAAGAGGAGTCTGCTATCGAAGTTTGGCGGGAAAACGGCGGACTTAGTTTCCGCTTAAATCAATTTATGGAAAGAGAAGATTGGATGGACTGCCAATATATTCTTGCCGAAGAATTAGATAAAAGAGGTTTCTCTTTTGAAGCATTCAAGTTAATTGCTTCTCTTCTTGCAGAAGAAAAACGAAAACCTTACTTTAGACTTTTTGCTTCTGAAATTTTCCATTACTTAAAAATAATTATTAATAAAAGACTTAAAGCTCAAGTTGATTTAGAGACGTGGGTTGATTGCATGGAAGCCTTGATCGGAATAGGCTTTTCAGTGCATGATGAAAGTATCTTTATGGAATCAATAGCAAATACTTTAAAAGAGATAAGGGAACAACAGTGATTCGTTTAAAAAATGAAAAACAAATTAATGGTATAAGAACATCTTGTAAAATGCTTTCGGCAATGTACAGGGAACTAATCCCTCTTGTAAAACCCGGTATACAAACAATAGACATTGATATGTGGGTACGCGATTGGATAAAAAAATCAGGCGGCAAACCTGCATTTTTAGGATACGGAAAAAAGAATAACCTTTTCCCCGCTTCAATTTGTGTTTCAATTAATGAAGAGGTTATTCACGGTATTCCGTCAAAAAGACGGATACGGGAAGGAGACCTTGTTTCTCTTGATTGCGGTATTAATCTTGACGGTTTTATAAGTGATCAGGCGGTAAGTATTGAAGCCGGAAAAGTCAGCAAAGAAGTGAAGCAATTAAATAAAATAACTTGCGAAAGTTTATACAAAGGGCTTGCCGCTGTTAAAGCAGGAGACAGGCTTTTACAAATTGCACGCGCTGTAGAAGGGCATGTAAAACCTTATGGTTACGGAATTGTAAAAGAATTCTGCGGGCACGGTGTCGGGCTTGAACTTCATGAAGAGCCGCATGTGCCGAACTCACCTCACGGAGCGAATCCTAAAATGAATAACGGTATGGTTTTTGCAATAGAGCCGATGATCAATCTTGGAACAGACGATATTGAAACCCTTGATGATGAATGGACAATTGTCACTGCAGATAATAAGATATCGTCTCATTGGGAACATACGGTAGCTATTTTTGAAGGCAAGACAGAAGTACTAACCGATCCATTGGAACAATTAATTTTATAAGAATAAATTAATAATATGAATGAAAATATAAAAATAGAAATTATTAAAACTGCCGCTGATAAAGAGCAGTTAAAAAATCTTTACAGAGAAGCCGGTTGGTGGAATGAATCCGATAATGCAGACCCCGATTTAATTAATAAAATAATAAAAGGTTCTTTTTGTTTTGTTACCGCTTCTTTAGAAAACAAATTGATAGGAATGGGAAGAGCAATAAGCGATGGTGTTTGCGATTCATACATACAGGATGTTGCAGTCTTAAATGAATTCAGAGGAAAAGGAATCGGAAAAATGATCATGGATGAATTAACTGACTATTTAAAAAGTAAAAACATTACTTGGATAACTCTTGTAAGTGAACCGGCGGCAGTTTCTTTTTATCAGAAATACGGTTTTTTGCAAATGAACAATTATATACCTTTTAAATTAAATATATAGACATGGTGTATAAATAAATGAAAACAGAAATAAATATTATCGATGCATTAAAACCTGCTTCTTTTAGTGATTTTGATATTATTTATAATTTTTTAAAGAAACATCCTGTAGAAAACTGTGATTATAATATTTGCAATCTTTTTTCTTGGGATTTATTTTTGAAATTGGAATATATGTTTTATTCTGACAGATTGATTTTATTCAATCCTTTTTATAAATATTTTTTGTCTCCTGTAGGAGAGCCGTTATGTGCAGAAGAATTGTATCAGCTTTACAATTCTTTTAAAAATAAATTAATTGATATAGAAATTTTAGGGGTTTCTGAAGATTACATAAATAATAATCCCGATTTAAAAGATTATTTTATTATTAATAATGATGAAAACTTATATAATTATATTTATTCAACAGAGAATTTAGTAAAACTTCCCGGAAAAAAACTGGCAAAAAAGAAAAATTTAATTTCTCAATTTATAAGACTTTATCCTGATTTTAAATTAAAACCGGTAAGTGAAAATGATTATAATGAGATAGTGGACTTTTGCAATTATTGGAAAAAAACACAAGAAGCCGAAAGTGAAAATTTAAATATTGAATTTGAAGCAATAAAATCAATATTAACGCACTGGAATATATTTCCATGCAAGGGATTAAAACTATATTCAAACGGTAATTTATGTGCATTTTCTATTTACAGCAGTCAAACAGAAGAAATGGCGGCGGTTCATTTTGAAAAATATGATTCTAAAATAAAAGGGGCAGGGCAGGTTATAAATCAAGAAACAGCAAAACTGCTTCTTCAAAATTTTAAATATGTAAACCGCGAACAGGATATGGGATCGGCAGGTTTACGGCAGGCGAAAAGATCATATCAGCCTGTTAGAATGCTGGCTTATTATAGATTAAAAGGAAAAATTTAACTGCAAAGCAGAACATCTTTTCTTGAAATATTTTTACCGAAAAGACGAAGAAGGCGTATCTTTAATTTGATACGCCTTCGCGGTAAAAAATTTCTTTTTAGCGTTTAAAACGCACTGTTTCCAATACCGCTTCGCCTCTTATAATGCCGAACCACAATTCATTTGTAGTTTTTTCGCGTAACACTTTGTAGAAGGACGCGATGTCACTTACGTTTTCGCCATTAATCGAAGTAATTCTATCACCTTGACGTAAACCAATAACAAAAGCCGGAGTTTGTGCAATTACCTGTAAAACAACAAGCCCTCTTGCATTATTATCAAGCTGCAGTGTTTGTCTGATCTGATCGTCTAACGGAACAGCTGTGACACCTGGCCAAAGTTTGCTGTTATCTGAAACTTCATCTGTGCGCTCTTCGATACGGACTCTTATTTCTCTTGGCTGTTTATCCCGTATAACAGAAAAGGTTGCATTCTCCCCTGCTTTTAAATCACCGACAAACATTTGGAGCTGCTGAACATTGCGTAATTCTCTTCCGTTTACACTAGTTATAAAATCACCCGGTCTGATACCGCCTCTGTCTGCAGGAGAGCCGAGAAAGACGTGTGCCGCAAGAGCGCCGCGCTTGTTTTCAAGACCTAATGCTGTAATAGTTTCTCTTGTAGGTTCAATCAATGAAACACCTAACCAACCGTATTTTGTTGTTCCTGTTGTTATAAATTCATCAATCACTCTTTTAAAATTATTAACAGGTATCGCAAAACCCAATCCGACGTTTCCTCCCGAATAATTACTTGCAATCCATGTATTAATTCCGATTACTTCGCCTCGAATATTTACTAAAGGACCGCCTGAGTTACCTTGATTGATGGGAGCATCGGTTTGAATAAAATCATTTATATTTCCGCCGGGTCCCCCTGTTCTTCCTAATGCGCTGATAATTCCCATCGTAACAGAAAAAGAATATTGCTCTCCAAGCGGATTGCCGATAGCGATTGCCCAATCACCAACTTCAACACTGTCTGAATCACCGAGAGCGGCAAGAGGATGCTGATCGCTTGTTTTAAATGAAACAAGTGCGAGATCTTTGCGTGCATCATTACCGACTAATTCCGCTGTGTATTCATGTCCGTCTTTTGTAGCGACTCTTATTTCTGTTGCCTCTTCTACTACATGATTGTTAGTAATTACATAATAAGTGCCGTTGATAAAACGAACAATAATGCCTGACCCAAGCGCTTGTGCGCGGAACTCGCGTTCTTGATCATTATTCGGTCCTCTGTCACGCGGTCCGAAGAAAAACTCCCAAGGGATTCCGTCAAATCTTGGTGTTTGCCTTCGTACAACAGAGATAGTTTTTATTTCGACAACAGACGGCAGCATTTTTTCCGATACCGAGCGGAAAGCGTTTTGCAATTCTTCTGCAACAGCAAGTGCGCTTGCAGGAATTATAACAGGGTTTTCCTGTGCCTTTGCCTGCTTATTGGTGTTCGGCGTAGAGCATGAAAATGATAAGAACGCCAATGAAAAACCGAAAATTGCACCGATTAAAACTAAATTAAAGATTAACAAGTTCTTAGATGATAATTTTTGAATGATGTTCATAATAACTCCTGAGATTTAAAATTCTTACACGTATATATTATAAATATTTTTTGTCTTTGAATAGTTACAAAATTTTGATTAAATACTTTGTTTTTTGCTGAAATAACTGGAGTGAACCCCTCGTATATGCTATACTACCTCCATGACAAACATTGCATTCACGGGCGGAGGTACAGGAGGTCACATTTATCCGGGACTTGCTGTTGCATTAGAGTTAAAAAATAAGCTGAAAGGCTTAAATGCACGTATTTTTTGGATTGGCTCTTCCGACGGAATGGATCGCTCTCTTGTTGAAGAAGCGGGAATCGAATTTTACGGTGTGCCGTCCGGAAAACTAAGACGTTATTTTTCTTTAAAAACGATTGCTGATTTTTTTAAAGTTATCGGCGGCTTTTTTGCTGCGCGGAAAATTCTTAAAAAACAAAAGGCGGTTTTGCTTTTTTCCAAAGGCGGATTTGTAAGCGTGCCTCCTTGTGCGGCTGCTTCCTCTCTTAAAATTAAAGTTTTTACCCATGAGTCAGATTTTAGTCCCGGACTTGCAACAAGAATAAATACCCGCTTTGTTTTGCGGACAGGCGGAAGGGTTTTTACAGCTTATGAAGATACAAAAAATCATTTTGGAAAAAAACTTATTAAAAAAGGTTTAAATGATCGCGTAACGGTGAGCGGAAATCCTGTGCGTGCAGATTTTCGCAGCGCAGACGCTGCAAAGGGAAGAGCTTTTCTGGGAATAAATGAAAACGATAGAGTTCTTCTTGTTCTCGGCGGCAGTCAGGGAGCAAAAGAGATAAATGATCTTATTAAAGTTTCTTTGCCGTTTCTTACAGAAATATATACAGTTGTGCATCAAACAGGTCCAAATTTATCATGGGATATTCCTTCTTCGCAAAGGTATAAATCTTTTCCTTATATCAAAGAACAGATGCCTCATATTATGGCTGCCTCTGAAATTATTATGGGCAGAAGCGGGGCAGGTATTTGGGAATGGGCGTTTTTAGGAAAACCGATGATTCTTATACCTTTAAGAGGCAGAGGGACAAGGGGAGATCAGGCAGAAAACGCTTTGTATTTTCAGAAAGCAGGTGCTGCCCTTATGTTAGGTGAAAATGCTGATACAAAAGAGCTGGAACTTGCAGTAAAATTACTTGCAAGTGATCAGGAAAAAAGAAAAGCAATGTCTGATGCTTCAGCGGGTATCGGGAACTGTTCTTTAAACGGACAAACCGGCAGCAGTGAGATAATAGCCGGAATTTTAGCGGAAGAAATTAATGCATTAAATAAAAAAGGGGAAAAGTAAAAATGAGTGTGATCGATGTCATCTTTATTATATTGATCGCATTGTTTATGATACGCTGCTTTCTAAAAGGTTTTATAAGCGAATTATTATCAATGGCAGCGTTTGTTTTTGGAATTATTGCGGCGTTATTTTTTTATAAAAACGGCGGTGTTTACTTAAGAGAGAATTTTTTTCCTGAAATGAATAATCCTATCCCTGAAATTCTTAGTTTTATAGCATTGTTTTTGATTGTTTTTATTATTTCAAAATTTTTAGATATGTTATTAAGAGGTGTTATTTATGGAATTAAACTGGGAGGAGCGGATAAACTTTTAGGTTTAGTATTCGGATTTATTGAAGGACTTGTTGTTGTTTGTCTTGTGTTATTTGTCATGCATATACAGCCTTTATTTAATGCAGCTCCTGTTTTTGAAAGCAGTTTTTTTGCAAAGATGCTTCTGCCTTTGATTGCTGAAGCGGGAAGTTTGAAGCATGTTTGAAAACATTATTGAACAAAGCGCAGTTTTACAGTTACGCGATGATATTTTATCAGGACGCAATGCCCCTTCCATGTTGTTCTACGGTCCTGCTGCATCTGCAAAGGGAAGTGCAGCTCTTGAACTTGCACGCGCTCTTTCATGCGAAGCAGACTCACAAACAGAGTTTGCATCATGGACGTGTTCCTGCTCTTCATGTAAAAGACATCGTTATTTGCAGCATGACGACCTTTTAGTAATGGGTAACCGTTCTTTTATTGCGGAAATTACAGCCTCCTCCTCTGCTTTTTTACGCAATCCAATTCCGATTAATTCAAAACTTCTTTTTTTCAGATCGCTTCGTAAAATGCAGTACCGATTTTCTCCCGTATTTATGGAAGATGAACCTAATGTAAAAAAACTCTCTTCTGTTTTACTGTCCTTTGATGAAGGATTAAGTGAATTATTAAATATTGATACTGCATCATGCGAAAAAAATGCGATAGAAAAATTATGTAAATCTCTAATTGATACTGCAAATACTCTTGAGAAAGAAGGTAAATTAAACAGCACTATACCGATTAATCATATAAGAAGCGCATCCAGATGGTGTATGCTTGCACCTAACGGAAAACGCAAGACGCTTATAATTGAAAATGCAGAAAATATGAGGGATGATGCACGTAACTCGCTTTTAAAATTATTAGAAGAGCCTCCTTCTTCTGTAACGATAGTGCTAACTGCACAAAGACGCGAAGCGATTATTCCTACAATTTTATCACGTTTGCGCCCTTATCGTTTTTTAAAACGATCAGAAGCAAGCGAAAAAGAAGTTATCCGCAGAGTGTTTCAAGGAAATGTTGATGAAATACAGGATAAAGACGGTTCTTTAATCAGCGCATATCTTGAGTCGTTTGCCTCTAATAATTCCGAAAAATTATACCCGCTTGCCGCATGGTTTCTTGTTTCATTGGCGCGTTTTATTATTTTATCGATGAGAAATAAAGGTATTAAAGTAATTCCTGATTTTTTAAATTCTTTAGGGGAACGTTATGCGCCGATAGCAGAAACATTAAAATTAGAGCGTTCTGTAAAAAGCTCTGAAATAATAAAAATAATTATAACTCAAACAAACAAATTGGAAAATGATTTATTTTCACGCTTTTTAAAAATCTGCCTTGATATTGTAAGTTCTGTTACACGCACATTAGATTCACAGAATGTCATGTATAATGATATTTTTATTAAATATATAAAAGAAGCGATAACAGCAGTTGATTTATTAAATATCAATACAAATATTGCTTTGGAATCCTTGTTTTATAATATAAAAAACGCGATAATAGAAGGATATAATGGTTGATTTTTTCAGGCGCGCCTTAAAAAAACTTGATAAACTCGACATAGAACAGCACCGAGAGCTTTTAATTTCCGCAATCAATCAAATCAGTCTTCTTGAAACAGTATCAGATTCAATTGATGTAGGGATTCTTGTTTGCGATGAAGAATATAATCTTGTAATGGTAAATAAATGCGCGCAAAGACTCATTCCGTTAAATTATACAGAAGGAGAGCAAATATGGTCTTCTATTATGGATGACCACATAGTAGAATGTTTAAAAGAAATTCTTTTAAATGCAGACAGGGTAACAGACAAAGAAATTGATTTTGATCATAAAGGGCGCAGCAGATTAATTTCTGTAAATGTTGTCCCTCTTGTTCAGGATAAATTTGTAAAAGGCTCTTTAATATATCTGGAAGACATAACTGAAAAGCGAAAAGAAGAGTCGCGTCTTAGAAGAGCGGAAAACCTTGCAAGCCTTACAACACTTGCGGCAGGTGTTGCCCATGATATTAAAAACCCGCTTGCATCAATATCGATTCATCTTCAGCTTCTACAAAAATATTTAGCAAAAAATAATGAAAATGACGAAAAAAACAACAGGTATATTGAAGTTTTAAAAGAAGAAGTGGAAAGGTTAAACCGCATAGTGGTAGATTTTCTTTTTGCAGTAAGACCGATGAATATGGAACTGCGCAAAAGCGATATTAATAAATTAATTTCGCAGTTGATTGATTTTGTCGGTTTGGAATTGGAACAATCAAAAATATTAATTCTTTTGGAACTTGATGAAGATTTACCTAAAATATTAATGGACGAACGTTATATGAAACAGGTAATGCTCAATCTTGTAACAAATGCAAAGGCTGCAATGCCAGAAGGCGGTGTTTTGACAATTGCAACAAATTGTTTTGATAATGAAGTAAGAATATCAGTTTGTGATACAGGAATAGGTATTGGAAAAGAATATCTTGAAAAAATATTTGAACCGTATTTTACAACCAAAGAAGCAGGAACAGGTTTAGGGCTTACCCAAGTTTATAAAATTATAAAAGAACATCAGGGAGAAATAACGGTGGACTCAGAGCCCGGAACAGGTTCGGATTTCAGAATAATTCTTCCTGTACCGCAAAATGAAATGAAATTAATTTCATATAACGATAAAAAAACAGATCAAACCCAATGATGTTTGAATATGGAGGGAAAAAAATGTTGTTTCGCCTTCTAGTTATTGATGATGAAAAAAATCTCCGCGAAGGTCTTGCAGAATACCTGCATGATACAGGTTATGAAGTTGTTTGCGCCGAAAACGGCGAAGAAGGCTGGAAGCTTTTTAACAACGGAGACATCGATCTTGTTATTACGGATTTAAAAATGCCGGGTATCAGCGGCGTAGAATTAATGAAGAGGATTTTAGCTCATTCTCCCGGTTTTCCGGTAATAATTTTGACAGGTCATGGAACGATAGATATTGCAGTTGCTGCAATGCATCAGGGAGCGTGGGATTTTCTTTCCAAACCTGTCGACCTTGATCATCTTTCTTTAAAAGTAAAACGTGCATTGGAAAACAGAGAACTTTATTTTAAGCACAGACAGATGGAAGAAGAGCTGGAGCGAAAAAGACAGTTCAAATCGATAATAGGTAATTCGCGTAACATACGGGAAATATTTGATATGATAAATAAAGTTGCATCGACTAAAGCATCAATTTTGATAACAGGAGAATCCGGTGTCGGAAAAGAACTTGTTGCAAATGCGATACATGAACTTTCTGCGCGAAAAGATCAGCCGTTTGTAAAAGTTCATTGCGCCGCTCTTTCTTCTACGCTTTTAGAAAGCGAACTTTTCGGTCACGAAAAAGGCTCTTTTACAGGTGCATTATCGCAGCGTAGGGGACGTTTTGAACTTGCATCAGGCGGAACGCTTTTCTTAGATGAAATAGGAGAAATCGATCAGAACTTGCAAATTAAATTATTGCGTGTCTTACAGGAGAAAAAATTTGAAAGGGTAGGCGGAGAAAAAACAATCGAAGTTGATGTGCGTATAATTGCCGCCACGAATAAGGATTTAAAAGCAGAAATAGAGAAAGGCAATTTCCGCGAAGATTTATATTTCAGATTAAATGTTGTAAATATTCTTGTTCCTCCGTTACGCGAAAGAAAAGATGATATTCCACTTTTAATTACTTCTTTTATAAAAGAATTTGCTCAAGAAAACGGAAAATCAATCGATTCGATACATGAAAAAGCCCGTTCCCGTCTTTATGCCTACGATTGGCCCGGCAATATCCGCGAACTTCGCAACTGCATGGAAAGCGCTGTTGTTATGTGTCAATCGAATATGATTACTGTAGACGATCTTCCTCCCGCATTCCGTTCAACATCAGATGACGGCTGGGTAAGTATAAAACTCGGTTCAAGCATGTCAGAATGTGAAAAAATTATTATAAGGGAAACTCTTTCTCATTGCCAAGGGAATAAAAGCAAAACTGCCGATATGCTGGAGATTGGACGAAAAACACTGTTGCGTAAATTGGCAGAATACGATCTTGGGAGTCAGGAGGAAGATGATGTGTCACCGTAATTTATTAACTATGTTACGCACTATGCAATACAGTTTTCACTGGATATTCACTTTTATGCGCACCATCAGTGTAAACCGCATTATTCCTTTACATTCTAAAATTATATAACCCGGCTCATGTTGGAAAAATCTTTTTTCCAAGTTCTCCGTTTACTACCTGAGCCATAGCTGAATAGATTGCAGATAATCCGCAGAATATTCCCACACAACCTGCGATTCTTTTTATGTGAATGTTTTCGGTAAAATCGCCGATTGAAAGAAGAAAAAATAAAACCGCTAATGATAAAAATACTGTCCTTGTAATCGTGTTATGCGCTAATGTCCCTAAAAACATAAAGAAAGTAAAAACACCCCATAAAGCAAGATAAAAACCCATAGAAATATTGTCTGCGGGATTAACGCCGAAAGGATTAATCCATATAAGGCATAATGACCACCAGAATAAACCGTAAGCCGTAAACGCTGTCCCCCCAAAAGTATTGCCTAACCGAAGTTCGCTGATTCCGGCAATAATCTGAGCCGCTCCGCCAAGAGCAAAGCCCATGGCAACGATAACAATAGAAAGTTCGACGATCCCCGCATTATGAATATTTAATAAAACGGTCGTCATGCCAAAACCTAAAAGCCCAAGAGGACCGGGATTGGCGGCTTTCTTTTCAGATGAATTTACTGACATAAAATCTCCTTTTTTAGACACGGCGCATGTGGAATACACCGTGTAACATTGTAATTACATATTTTTTTAAGTATAAACCACAATAGTAAATAATGCACTATTTTTATTCCAAAAGCACCATCCGGTGTTGCTTTTGATGTATTTATTATCGAATATACTTAAATCCAGCTTTTCATTGATTTACCTGTTTAATGTGTATTCAAATGTGCCGATTATTAGCTGTTCGCTCAAGTTTACCGTTAAAAACAAAGCTTGATCTTTCCCAGACTTTTGTTTGAATTCTTCTTATATTTTTTCATAATAGAGTTATTTTAACATTTTTTCTTCTATATTGTCGATCTTTTTTATTTGTTAGGTGCAACATTTTGGTTTTTCGCTCACTTCGTTATATGCAGTGGTGGCATACACCGTTTGTTTTACAAAATATAATTTTATGCAGTCATTATAAATCCTTTTCCAAATATGAAGTAAATATATGCTATTGCTATTGTAATAGACCATATAAATAAAATAATATATAATTTTATTTCATTTGCCTTATATTTTTTCTTTAATATTTTAACTAATAATACAATAGGATGAATTAATATTGTAAATGTAAATCCCATTAAATAGTAAAATAACCAAAATGCTAATATTAATCTAATTATCAAATATTTAAAAATAAAATCATCATTAATAAAATTATAACAATAATGATTTAAATAAATAAAAAAACTAATAGTAGCTAGTATCAAATAAATAATATTTTTATGCGATTTTTTTATTATTTTATTTTTCATCATTCAATATTTTATTTTAAATACTATGTTTTGTCAATATTTAATTCAAAAAATTATTTTTAGCGGTACAACCTCAAAACATCGTTCATGGTTATGTAGCATAACATCGGTAACACTTTTCATGATTTAAAAACAACTTTTACGTTGTTGTATTCAGACTCAACGAACCAGTTGTCAGGATTTATTTTAACTAACATTAATTCAGAAAACCATATTTCCATTGGCGCGTCAATATATATTTTTAATCCGACACGGTAACCTGTGAAGGGATTTCAGACGAACACGCGTCTGTTATCGTAATTAAAATAACCTCTGTCATTAACGAATCTTGCTTTAGTCTAGTTTTTTTCTATAAATTGTTTAACGACCATTCAAACGTTCCGGTTAACAGATGTTCGCTTAAATTTACTGTTAAAAACAAACCTTGTCCTTTCCCAGACTTTAGTCTGAGGTCTCTTTATACTTAGCTATAATAGAGTTATTTTAACATTATTTTTGTTAATTGTCGATCTTTTTTATTTGTTAGGTGCAACATTTTGGTTTTTCTGCAGGCTTGTTAGGCGATGGAACGGTGTACTCCTTTTTTTTATTCTAATATTTTATTCATTACATATGAATTAAAAGGCAATGTTTTTATTTCATCTACTCTTATTTCATTATAATTTAATTTTTTATACCATTCAATTAGCCTTTTATTTTCATCAACAACGTGTATTTCTATTATTTTTCCATTATTTTCCTTTATTTTATTTTCAACATATTCCATTAATATTTTTCCTATTCCTTTATGCCTATATTCTGGTAATGTTGCCAAGCGTTCAATAAAATACACATGATCCTTATAAAATGAATATCCAACACACCCTATAATTTGATCATCTAAAAAATAACCATACATTTTTAACCCGTTATTTAATCCATTTTCAATAATATTTGATTCTATAAATGCTGGAAATTTTGGAGCATTTTCTTTGGTGTAATTAAATTGTAATGCTACTGTAATAAAAGCTTTATTTAAAATTCATGTAATTATTTTACTGTCTTTTATCTCAATAATATTTCCCATATATCCTCCAATAATAATTCATAAAATATTATCAAATAATATTCAACCCCTATATGAACATTTTTAATCATTTTTACTTTAATATATTCCTATCAACTTAGCGGTATAACCTCAAAACAACGTTCACGGTTATGTAGCATAACATCAGTAACACTTTTCAGGATTTAAAAACAACTTTTACGATCTTGTATTCAGACTCAACAAGCCAGTTATCAGGATTAATTACACCTAACATAAAATTACTAAAAAATATTTCCATCGGCGGGTCAACATTTATTTTTAATCCGACATGGTAACCCGCGAAAGGATTCCCGACGAACACTTGTCTGTTATCGTAATTAAAATAACCTCTGTCATTAACATATC
>WQSW01000053.1 GCA_009787695.1 Treponema sp. | reverse complement strand
GCAATTAATGCGCCTATTACTTGCGGCATATGGATACGCTTCATAGCAATGGAAAACGCTTTCGTTGTAAGAAGGATCAAAGCAATGATAAGAAGAATGCGGGTGTCAAACATATAAACAACTCCCCTGTGTTTAGATACTCTTTATTATATATTGAATAATATTTATTACAAGTATTTATTTTCCTCTTGCAAAGCAACCGTCCTTAAAGTAATAATAATCCATGAAATCAATAACAAAAGAATTATGGGTAAACACCAAAAAGATGAGGGAATTCATCAATATAACAGGCGAAGTTGAATCCCTCTTAAGAGAATCGGGGATACAAGAAGGTTTGTGTTTGGTAAACGCTATGCACATAACGGCAAGTGTTTTTATCAATGATGATGAATCAGGTCTTCATCATGATTTTGATGTGTGGCTTGAAAAACTTGCCCCTCATGAGCCGGTCTCTTCGTATCGTCATAACACCGGAGAGATAAATGCTGATGCGCACCTTAAACGTCAAATAATGGGACGCGAAGTTGTTGTTGCAGTAACGGAAGGGAAACTACACTTCGGTCCTTGGGAGCAGATCTTCTACGGCGAATTTGACGGTCAGCGGCGCAAGCGGCTTTTAGTAAAGATCATCGGCGAATAGAAATTAGTTTTATGCTGCATCGGGATTTTTTACATCTTCAGAGGTAACAGTTAATTTTCCGTCATCTTTTCGTGTTGCAATTTTTTAAATACTCAACATATTGTTGTTTTTTCTAATTATTGCTTATACTGTTCAAAGGGGTTATTATGAGCTTTTTAGGGAATTTAAAAGAAACCAATGTATATATTCCAAATCCTCTATGGGACGCAAAATTAAACGAATTTGCAAGTTCAATGCATAAAGCGATTGTTATAATCGGTGAAAGCGGAATGGGGAAAACTGCTTTTCTTGCAAATTGGACTGCGAAAAGAAAAGAACAAAAAAATAAAAATGAAAAAATAATTTTTTATTCTATCGGGTCGTCCGTTGAAGGTGATTGCAAACACTGTTTGTTCAGAAAAATTTCCCAAAGATTGATGGAAGAACTCCGTGATAGTTATCATATTCCCGTAAATGAAGATGAAGTTTTAGAAACGGTTGCCGTAAAAGATGAAATAACAATAGAGAGGGATAAACAAAAAGAGGAATTACAACAATTGTTTTTTTCTGTTCCCCCAAACGAAAATCTTTTAATTATTATTGATGGTATAGATCGTCTTTTTGATGCAGAAAAAAAACAAACAGAGTTTGCAAATAATGTTTGTGCAGAACTATTAAACCTGATTCCGCCTTCTCCTGAAAACGTAAGATTTATTTTTTCTTCGCTGCCGGACGATAAAAACATGGAAATATTTAAGCTGTTTGGTTATGAAAAACTTTTCATAGATGTTCTGCCTGTTGAGAGCAGAAAAATGCTTATTAATACATATTTTGAATCGTTTAATATATCGCTTTTACCGGAGCAGACGGAGCGTCTTGCCGCTGATAAGATGTGCGAAAATCCTCTTGCGCTTTTATCAATTCTTAAAGAACTTTCGGTTCTCGGTATTAATGAAAAAATAAATGAACAGATTGATTATTATCTTGCCGCTAAAGATATTGAAAGCCTCTTTGTTCTTATACTGCGCCGTATTGAGGCTTCCTTGAAAGACGGAAGCTTAACAAGCAAGGCGGACGCCAATTTAGCAAGGGATATCCTCTCCCTGATTGCAGTTTCACGTAACGGGCTTTTTGAAACGGAGATAATCAATCTTTCAGGAGCAACACCTCTTTATTTGACACAATTTGTCAAAAGTATGACAGGGCATCTTATTACAATTAACGGTCTTATTTGTTTTTCCAGCAATGTTATGCGAAATGCTGTTAAAAAATGTTTTATGTACAGCAGTACAGAAGAGCACAAATACCGCAGATGTATCATTGTATTCATGGAAATATTTGAAGATGTTTCGTTTAACAGAAGATGCGATGAACTTGCATTTCAATTATTTAAATTAAAAGTATATAATAAGCTGTATTATTTACTGCTTGAAGTAAAAGTTTTTCAATATCTTTATAGTAAAGACAAGTTTGAACTTGAAAGATATTGGAAAAAGTTAATAGAAATTGACGGTAATCGTTATGCGATAAAAAAATATTCAGATTTTAAAAACAAGATCAATGATAAAGAACTTCTGGCAAATATTTATCAATCATTATCAAAACTGCTTAAAGAGAATCTTATTGATTATGCAGCAAGCCTTAAATTTGCCTTTGCTTATCATGAAACATGCGAATCGCAAGAAGAAAATTGCGAAAAAAGCAGTGAAAAAACTGCGGATAGTTTTAATGAGATCGGTATATGCTATTTAAATACAAGTGTTTATAGAAAAGCTAATGATTATTTTAGATACGCTTTGGAAATAAGAGAAGAGCTTTTCGGCAAAGGTCATTTAAAAACCGCTGAGAATTTTAATAATATAGGAAGATGTTTTTTTTATTATGGAAATTATGATAAAGCCATCGAAAATTATATACAAGCCATTGAAATTCTGGAAAAACATCTCGGCAAAGATCATCTTGATACTGCCGCGATTCTGATAAATTTAAGCGGCTGTTATTTGGAACTAGGCGAATATAAAAAAGCGTTGGAATATCGCATAACGGCTCTGGAAATACGAAAAAAAGTTTTAGGTATGAATCATCCTGATACTGCAAAAAGTTATTATAATACAGGTTTTTGTTATTTTAAAATGGGCGATATTGAAAAAGCGCTTGATTGTTGCAATAAATCACTTGAAATACTGGATAAACTTTTAGGAAAATATCATCCTGAGACTGCAAGAATCAATCTAAGCATCGCCGTTTGTTATTTAAAAAAAGGCAATTACAAAGATGCCATTGAAATTTTAGATCAATCTCTTAAAACAATAGAAAAGTTTTTAGGAAAAAATCATCCTGATACTGCATCTGCTGCTAATTATATTGCTGCCTGCTATTCGTCAATGGGGGACAAGAAAAAAGCCGTTGAATATTATTATATATCTCTTACAATACGCGAAAAAGCTTTTAGTAAAAATCATCCTGTTACTGCAAACAGTTATTTTAATTTAGGTTCTTGCTGTTTTGAAACAGGAAATAGAACCGATGCGATAGAGTATTTAAATAAATCACTGGAAATACGCGAAAGGATTTTCGGAAAGAAAAATTCAGACACAGCAGATTGTTATAAATATTTGGCTTTTTGTTTTTCGGATTCTTCAAAAGCGCTTGAATATTTAAATACAGCGCTAGCAATTTATAGTTCTCTTGAAGGAAAGGAAAAAGAGATTGAGGAATTAAAGCAATGTATAGAAAGACTGGAGACAAAGTAATCAGGGAAAAAAAATGTCAGACAAAAAAGCCTTGACATTTCCCCTCATTTTATGATAAATATACCTATAAAATATCATTTCTAAAGGAGACCCCTTGTGAGCCATCCAACAGACAAAATCAGGAATATTGCTATTGCCGGTCACGGACAGACCGGAAAAACCACCCTTTTTGAGCATCTGCTGTTTACAGGCGGGGTTATCCAGCGCGCTGAAACCCTTGAATCGGGCAAAACCACCAGTGATTACAGCCCGGAAGAAATAGAAAGAAAGATTTCGATACATGCCGCAATGGGTCATATCGAGAAAAACGGGACAAAAATCAACTTTTTTGATACTCCCGGATCGTCTGACTTTACAGGCGCCGTGATTTTAAGTTTCCGTGCGGCGGAGTTTGCCCTCTTAATGGTAGACGGCAAGTCCGGCGTTCAGATCGAAACTGTCAAACTGTGGCGGAATCTAGACGATTGCGTTTCTAAAGAACCACGCGGAAAGCCAAGAGGCATTTTCATTACCAAGCTTGATAATGATCAGGCTGATTTTAACCGGACGCTTGCCGATATAAAAGAAAAATTTAAGATTGAGCCTGTGGCGATTTCCATACCGATGGGTTCAGGCGGCAATTTTAAAGGCGTGATCGATGTACTTCACGAAAAAGCGTATATCATGCAGGGTGATGCAATCGAAAAAGAAGAAGCAATCCCCGCCGATTTTAAAGGTGCAGTTGATGCTGCCCGTGAAAAATTGATAGAAGCCGCAGCCGAAGGCGATGACAGCCTGATGGAAAAATATATCGAAAACGGCTCGCTCTCCATCGAAGAAATGAAAACAGGTCTTGTTAAAGCTTTAGCCGAAAATAAATATATTCCCGCTTTTGCAGGCGCTCCGCTTAATAATGCAGGGATTATTTCTCTTATTGATTTTATTATTGATGCCGCCCCTAATCCTCGGACGGCAAAAGATGCGACAATCAATGCGGAAGGCAAAGAAACTGCTGTTCAAATCGATCCTGATAAAGCGATGTCTGCCCTTGTCATCAGAACAAATTATGATCAATTTTCCGGTAAACTTTCATGGTTAAAAATTATTACGGGAAAACTAACGGCAGATTCTGAAATGCTCAATGTTTCAGATAACAAAAAAGAACGCATCGGGAAAATCTATATTTGTCAGGGAAAAAAACTTGAAGAAGTAAGGGAACTTTGTGCAGGCGATATCGGTATTATCACAAAAGCCGCAACTTTAAAAACAAATGACACTGTAGCTTCAGCGGACTGTCCTTGTTTTGCGCCTTTGCGCTTGCCGGAACCTGTTCATTCAGTAGCGGTAAACGCCCTTGCAAAAAAAGACGAAGACAAACTCGGCGAATTCCTTGTCCGTGCAACAGAAGAAGATAAAACTTTCCGTTTCCATTACAACGGAGAAACAAAAGAATCGGTAATTTCCGGAATGGGCGAATTACAGATCAATATTATACTTGATAAAATAAAAAGCAATCAAAAGATTGATGTTGAAACACGCGTTCCGAAAATCGCTTATCGTGAGACTATCACAAAAAAAGCGGGTGCTGAGTATACGCATAAAAAACAAACAGGCGGTCACGGTCAATACGGCAAAGTAGTGATCGAAATTGCGCCTCTTGCACGCGGAGAAGGTTATCAATTTGTAAATGCAATTTTCGGCGGAGCGATTCCAAAGAATTATATTCCCGGTGTTGAAAAAGGTATTGTAGAAGGAATGGTTCATGGTTCAATGGCAAGTTATCCCGTTGTTGATGTTGAAGTAAAACTCACTGACGGAAAATATCACCCTGTTGATTCCAATGAATTGTCATTCAAACTTGCCGCACGCAACGCTTTCCGTGAAGCGATGAAACAAGCAAATCCCACTTTGCTTGAACCTATTATGAATTTAACTGTCTTTATCGAAGAAAAATATTTAGGCGATGTAATGAGCGATCTTTCCGGTAAACGCGGGAAAATCCTCGGTCAAGATTCGGCAGGAGGTATTGCAGAAGTACGTGCCGAAGTTCCCATGGCGGAACTATTGCGTTATTCGATTGATCTGCGTTCTATTACATCGGGGACGGGGTCTTTCAATGTTGATTTCAGCCATTATGCACCGATCTCGGGACGCATCGCTGATGAAGTTATCAAGGCGCGCGCAGAGTTCAAGGTACAGGAAGCTGACGAGTAGAGACGATGGTGTATAACCGTAAAATAAATTTTGTTTAACGGTTAAAATCGTCATTAATTTTTAATGAAAATAGCTGTTATATGTGACATTCATCAATCTATCTTTTGGAGAAAGATAATCGATCAAAAGGAAAATTTTGATAAGATTATTTTTCTCGGGGATGAATTTGACTGTTGGGACAATACATGGCCCTTTCAAATGGATAATGCGCTTGATATTATAGCTTTTAAAATAGATAATCCGGATAAGGTTGATCTTTGCTGGTCTAATCATGCGGCAAGTTATTTTCTTGATGAAAGATGCAGCGGATTTCAATTTGAACATGCTGCAGATATCAGAAAATTTTATAATCTTAATAGAAAATTATTTGATGTACTTTATATTTATGATAATTGGATTTTTTCTCACGGCGGGATTTCTGCTAAATGGATGAAAAGCTGCGGGTTAAATGATATTAACGAAATTAATCAATTGTTCAGAGAAAAACCGAATTACTTTAGATGGGTTGGTCCTGATGGTTACGGAAATAATGCAAACGAAGGTCCTCTTTGGATTCGTCCGGAATCATTAATTAATAATAGCGTATCGGAATATAATCAGATAGTAGGTCATTCAGAAAATGTTCAGCCAAAAGTAATCAGAAAAGTAAAACAAATATTTGTTTTTTGTGATACTCCGGATCATAATTATCTTACTGTTTTAGATACAAAAACCAATCTTGTAGAATTTATAAATTTAAAAAATTAATTATCCTTCAAAGTTTCAAGAAAAAGTTCGTTTACATCGCAAAAAACTATTGCAATTTTAGGATCGTAAATAATTCCGGCATTTTTTTTAATTATTTTTACAGCTTCTTCATGTGAAATAGGTTTTTTGTATGACCTTTCAGAAACAAGAGCATCATAAGAGTCAACAATCGCCATGATGCGTCCTTGAAGGGGGATTTCCTCTCCTTTTAATCCGCGCGGATATCCTTTCCCATCCCATCTCTCATGATGAAACCCCGCAAAAAATTTTGCATTGCATAAAAAATCATTTTCGCCTGTTTGCATGATTATTTCATCTATTATCCGTTCACCTTCGGTTGTATGTGTTTTAATCCGCTCATATTCTGTGTCAGTATATTTATCTTTTTTATTAATCAGTGAATCTGATATTGTTATTTTTCCGATATCGTGCATTCGTGCAGAAGAAATAATTTTTTCAATATCCCAGTTTAATAATTCTTCGCTGTATACTCCGTGTTTAATCATTTCTTCAATTAATATTTTTAAATAAATTGATGTTCGCTCTATATGACCGTTTGTTCTCATATCTCGGTTTTCCACTAAATCTGCAAGAACAGATACAATGCTGTTTTGCATGCGTTGAAGCTGCTGAGTTCTTTTTTGGATTATTTCTTCGTTCGATAAATGTTTTCTGATACGATTTAATAATACTGATACAGAAAATGGTTTTGTTAAAAAATCAATCGCACCCATTTCAAACCCTTGAACTTCTATATCTTTATTAGTATGCCCGGTTAAAAACATGACAGGTATTTTTGAATATTCTTTACTTGATTTTAATAAACGGAGTGCTTCAAAACCATTCATTCCGGGCATTTCTATATCTAAAAGAATTAAATCCGGAATAGTGTTATCTAATATTTCAAACATTTTTTCTGCAGATATTATCGTTGTTACGCGGTAATATTCGCGTAACCCGGTATTTACTATTGACAAAGTAATGTTACTGTCATCTACAATAAAGATATTCTTCATATTTCTTTTCTTGGGAGTTAAATATATTATTTTATTAATTAACTACCAATTATTATTAAAGTATAATATGAGGCTGATTATGTCAATATAACTTTGTATAATATAAATTACATTTTACAAAGAGCATCCGCTCTTTTCATAAATTCATTGGATAATCGCTTATCCCATTTAATTGTTAAACTGACAGGCATTTGAGATTCTTTAAATTCTTTTAAAATACTTTGAATTCCGCGTATATTAGGGTTGCGTGTAGCATTTGCAGCATTACCGTTTATTTTAGCGATTATCGCCTGAGAATCTGTTGTTAAAATATAATTTTCTGGGTTTTCTTTTGCATATTGAATTGCCCGGAATATGCCTTCGGATTCTGTATCGTCATTGCTGGTAGAAGCGGAAATTCCAAATATACCCGATTCCTCATAAAAAATTTTTCCGTCTTTTACAACAACGAACGCCCACTTTTCAGGACCGCCGTCTGTGTAAATGTAAACATATTTTTTAGAAGGCATTTATCTTTCCTTATTAAATTAATGCAAGCCAATGGCTTTTTAATTCTTTGTAATCGATCTTANTAAAAAGCGCTTCAATGTCAGCGTTCTCTTTAATTGCTTCAAAAAGAAAAGAGGAAAAAGGCTGATGATTACCCATAACAAACATTGCATANCGTTTTTTTGCTTCTTTCGGATNGGCACATTCTTCTTTGCATGCTTTAAAATACTCAATTCCCNTTTTGCAGAGATTCCCCGCAGCATTTCTGAAACTTATCCATTCAGCTGTAATTTCTTCCGTTCTTTGNCTGATCTCGGGCCATGCTGCAACAGCGTCATCTATGCTTCCTTGTTTAATTGCTTCAAAAATTCGTGTGTCAGAAAAATGATCATCGCCTTTTAAATAAAATAAACTGCGGTAATGATCGGTTTTTATTTTAATGCGGTTAAAATTTGCATCTTGAATGACAACTCCTTCGATGTTGTCGCTGTCAACAGTTTGACAATAGGAGAGAACTTCTTCCATGTTTTTTAAAGTATAAATAAGAGGCGTTTCAAAAGTTAGATGAAATTCTTTTGCCGCCCATTCGGGAGTGTGTTCAATTCCTTTTGGATCGCGGCAGCCTAATAAAAATAATTTTGTCTCTTTATAAGGAACGATAATTCTGTTGTAAGGTGATGTTAGCTCAAACATAAATGTCCAGCCTTGCGGAAGATTTTTAATTTCTTCCACATGACCTTTAAGCGCATAATCGCGTAATTTTGCAAAAGTGTAGGGTGGCTTAATTGTTTCTTCTGTTTGTGCGGGAATTAATTCGGGCACTTCTACATCAATATCGAAACTGCCGTTTGTTGTCCAAAGATCATTTCCGTCTTCTTCTTTTAAAAGTTTTAATAAAGAGCCGTCAAGTTTGTCGCGTACATATAATTTATTATTCCAATCAATCGGGTCAGCACCCTTTTCGCCGAAATTCATAAATTTAAAAAACGGCAGAAGGTACGGTTTTACTGTTATATTATTTTGCTCATATTTAATGTTGTATACAGAACCTCTGCAGCAGCGGACAATCGGATTTGTAAAATCAGATTCAAACTGACTGTATTTAAACATTACAAGATTTGGACGAAGAGGATGATGTTTAACTTTTACGGCAAAGGGCGGTTTTGATAATTCTTCTTCGATACCGGAAAAAATATTTTCTCTATCTAAACATGCTTCCAGATGATTCTTAAGAAAAATTGTTAAATAATCCCAACTGTCATACTGCCCCATATAAAACTTTTGTTATCGTTGAGTAATATCGGTGTATTTATTTCGTCCTTGAACACATTTATAAGCAGGGCGGATTATTCTGTTACCCGCAATTATTTCTTCCATGCGGTGAGCGCACCAGCCTGCTATGCGGCTGACAGCAAAAATAGGCGTGTTTAACTCAGGAGGAATCCCCAACATTCTGTAAACAAAACCTGAATAAAAATCTACGTTGGTGCAAATTTCCTTGTCCGATCCTTTAACCTTTTTAAAGACGTCAGGGACAAGCCTTTCAATCAGGCAGTGAAGGTTAAATTCTTTTATTAAACCTTTTTCTTCTGCAAGTGATTTTGCCTTGTCGCGTAACAAAATGGCGCGCGGGTCTGTTATTGTATAAACAGCATGACCTTGACCGTAAATTAATTTTGATCCGTCATAAGCCTGCCCTTTAAGAATTTTTTCAAGGTATTCAGAGACTTCCTTTTCGCTTTCCCAATTTTTTACATTGAGCATGATGTCATCCATCATTTCAATTACTTTTGCATTTGCGCCGCCGTGCTTTGCTCCTTTTAGCGAGCCGAGACCTGCGGCGATGGTGGAGTATGTATCAGTGTCTGCAGAAGAAACAACATGCACTGTAAATGAAGAGTTGTTTCCTCCGCCGTGTTCTGCATGAAGCACAAGCGCTAAATCCAAAAGCTGCGCTTCATATTGAGTGTATACTTGATTCGGTCTGATGAGCGATAAAAGTGTTTCCGCGCTTGATAACGACGGCTCGCAAGGATGAATGACAAGGCTTTCATGATCAAAATAATGTTTCTTTGACATATATGAATAAGCGACGATAGTCGGAAAACGGGCAATTAATTCCACGCATTGGCGCAGAATATTTTCCGGTGTTGTGTTTTCCGGGTCTTCATCATACGGATACAAGGCAAGAATTGAAGAAGCTAATTTATTCATAATGTGGCGTGACGGCGCCCTCATTATTACATCTTCTGCAAAATTTTTAGGAAGCGTCCGTAAACTGCCTAGAAGTTCGTTAAAATCATCAAGTTCATTTTGCTTCGGAAGCTGTCCGAAAAGGAGAAGATATACCGTTTCTTCAAAACAAAACTTACCCGATTTGCCTGCATAAGCTGCGATATCTTCAATGTCGATACCTCTGTAGTAGAGCTTGCCGGGCACTGCGATTTTTTCACCTTCGCTTACCATGTAGCCGTGTACTTCACCTACGCGTGTAAGACCGACAAGCACGCCTGTACCGTCATCATTGCGTAAACCGCGTTTAACGCTGTACTTTGTATATGATTCTGAATCAATGTAATCGTTGCCGGTAACTTCTGATAAAATTTTCTTAAATTCAATCATTTTTTTCTCCTTGTTATACGTTATTTTTGCTGTGCATCTTCTTCCCTTATTTCTACACGGCGGATTTTTCCGCTTATTGTTTTGGGAAGCTCTTTTACAAATTCCACAATACGCGGATATTTATAAGGCGCTGTTGTTTTCTTAACATGATCCTGCAATTCAATTTTAAGCTTTTCTGAAGCTGTAAATCCCTTTGCAAGTACAACTGTCGCTTTTACTATTGTTCCTCTTTCTTCATCGGGAACACCTGTGATGGCACATTCAAGAACCGCAGAATGTTCCAACAGCGCGCTTTCTACTTCAAAAGGCCCTATGCGGTAACCGGAACTTTTTATTACATCATCGTTGCGCCCGATAAACCAAAAATAGCCGTCTTCATCTTTCCATGCGACATCGCCTGTGTAATAAATATCATCGTGCCACACACTTGCTGTTAAGTCATCGTCGCGGTAATAGCCGCCGAAAATGCCGTAAGGTTTGCGTTTATCCGTTCTCACGACAATTTCACCTTGTTCTCCCATTTTACAAGGTGTTCCGTCTTCGGTTAAAAGATCGATATCGTAACCGGGCGCAGGTTTTCCCATTGAGCCGGGTTTCGGTTCAAGCCATGGCCAGGTGCAAAGAGAGACGGTTAATTCTGTTTGCCCGTAACATTCGCGTAATTTGATTCCTTCTTTTCCTGAGCTTGTTTGCGCTAAAAATTGATCGAAGATTTCCGGGTTAAGAGGCTCACCTGCTACGCTGCAATGTGTTAAAGAAGAAAAATCATATTGTTTTAAATCTTCTTTTATAAAGAAACGGTATATTGTAGGCGGCGCGCAAAAGCTTGTAAGTTTGTTCTTGCACATAACGTCCAGCATAGCGGCAGGATCAAAACGGTCATAATCATAAATAAAAATTCCCGCCTCGCAGAACCATTGACCGTAAATACAGCCCCATGCGGCTTTTGCCCAGCCTGTATCCGCTACTGTTAGGTGCAATCCTTCCGGGATTACCCTGTGCCAGTATTTTGCTGTTGCAATGTGTCCGAACGGATAGGCAAAATCATGACGCACCATTTTAGGCATTCCTGTTGTGCCGGATGTAAAATACAATAACATGATATCGTTATTTGTGTTTACATTTTCCGGTTTTTGAAAAACCTGTGATGCGGCATTCATGAGAGGTTTAAAATCAACCCATGTCAATAACGGTTCTGATATTTGTGAATTTGCTTTTTCTTCCGCTCCTGCACCGTAAACCCCTGCAGCTCCGTCTGTAACACTTCCTGAGAAGGTTTCTGTTTTATTATCTGTTTTAGTTAATTCTGCAAACTTTTCTTTTACTATCAATGCAGGGTCGTGATCCTTTGGTGTGTGAACAGAACGGACATAGGCTGTGTAACAAAGATGCGAAACACCGTGAGCCTCTCCGCTTCTTTTCATAATAGCTTCTGCTTCATTAATGCGGCGCATTAATTCACAATCATCGACACAGATAATTCCTTTGATGTCGGCGGCATTGCATCTGTAAACAAGGTCTTTTGTTGTAAGCAGATGGGTAGCAGGAATAGCAATTGCACCTAACTTGTGCAATGCCAATAGTATGGGCCAATATTCCCATCGGCGTTTTAAAATAAGCATTACAGGATCGCCTTTGCCGATCCCTGCTTGTTTTAAAACATTTGCTGCCTGGTTAGAGTAGTCTCTTATCTGTGCAAAGGTAAAAACCGCATTTGCTCCTTTTTCGTCGCACCATTGCAAAGCGCGTTCATTTGGTTTTTCCTGTGCAAGCACATCTACTGCATCGTATGCGAAATTAAAATTTTCCGGTATATTGATTGAAAAATTTTTATAAAAATCCTCGTAGGATTCAAATTCTGTTCTTGGTAAATATTTATCAAGTAAAGACATATAATTCTCCTGTCTTAAGTGTTATAAATTTTAAAAAACAATAGCAATAAAGCGAGCTGCTTTTCCGCCAAGTGCTTTCATACCATGAGGCTCGGAGGAATCGTAATAAATACAGTCGCCCGGATTCAGTTCAATATCGTGGCCGCTAATTGAAATCAGCAGCTGACCCTCCAATAAATAATTAAATTCCTGCCCGGGATGGGTATTAAGGTTTATAGGTTTGTTTTCAGTTTCCGCAGATGCTTCAACTAAAAACGGTTCCGCTTTTTTACGGTGGAATTTATATGCAAGATTCCAATAACCGTACATAGGGCGGCGGCTCACTTCCGGAGCTTCGTTTGCGCGGGTAACGCAGAATGTTTTTAATTTGGAAGCGGCTCCTGTAAGAAGCTCGGAAAGATCAACTTTAAAACGTGATGCGATCTCTACAAGTACGCCAACAGGAAAATCAATATCTGCTTTTTCCCATGATATATATAACGACGGATCAAAACCTAATTCTTTTGCGAGATCTTCCGCAGATATTTCTTCGATTTCTCTTAGCACTTTTACACGGGTTGCTATTTCTTTTACATCTTCTTTCATTTTTTCTCCATGCCTTACGGCAGTCTTTTCTCTATCATTCCGGCGCTGCAAGCTTTGTTAGAACGGGCAATAAATACTACAGGCGGATTACGTGTAAAAAAACCGTTTTCTACAACGCCGGGGATCTGATTTATTTCTGATTCCATTATTGAAGGGTCTGCTGACATGGATGCAAAGCGGATATCTAAAATCAGATTTCCATGCTCGGTAATTACAGGTCCGGCTTTTCTTACTGCTTCCCTTAGTATAACATTTGCCCCCAATTTTTCAAGTCCTTTTGTTACCTGCACCCTTGCAGACGGGATTACCTCTACAGGGACAGGAAATCCGCCGCCGAGTCTTTCTGTAAGTTTTGATTCGTCTACAATGATAACATAGACCGATGATGCATATGCGGCTAATTTTTCGATTAAATGTGCGCCTCCCCCTCCTTTGATTAGGCGGTTTTTAGGATCAACTTCGTCAGCACCGTCTATTGTTAAATCAAGCCCGCTTGAAAGTTCTTGCGAATTTAGGGAGTAAAAAGGGATTTTTAATTTCTCACATTCTATTTCTGTTTGAAAACTTGTAGCAAAAGCGCAAATGTCACGTAACACACCTTGTGCCAGAAGCTCTCCGACCCTTCGGACAGCGTGCACAGCGGTAGAGCCTGTACCAAGACCGAGTTTCATTCCGCTTTTTACCGTTTCGTCAACTGCGGTTTTCCCTGCAAGCTGTTTCAATTGTGTGTTATTATCTAACCTGTTCGAATCTTGTTCCATGTATTATCTCCTGTTGTCTTAATTAATGCCAAAAGCTGGGAAGGAATTTCATTTCCAATAAAACATTTATATTGAAGGCAGGCTTGACGTATAACCATGTCGTAACCATTCAATGTTTTGCAGCCTGCAGCGGCTGCTCTTTTTAAGAAAGGTGTCATGGGCGGAGTATAAATTAAATCTATTACCGCTTCATTCCCTGTAAATGAATAAAGAGATATAGGATCATCATCATTATAACCTTCCATTCCGACAGAACTGGTTTGTATAATTATATTGTTATGTTTTGACATAAGCTCTATTCCGTTATTGTCAATTCCGCCCCATTTAAATTTATAATTCGATGCGATTGTTTTTGCTTTATGAGCTGTACGGTTTAGAATAACAGCTTTACCGCCTAAACGGTAAATTTCTGCCGCTACTGCGCGTGCAACACCTCCTGCTCCTATGATGGTTGTTTTTAAATATTTTAAATTTTTCTTGCCGATAAATGACAATAACGAATCCGAGAAACCTGTACAATCGGTATTCTCGCCGTACCATCCTTCTTTATTGCGGTACATTGTATTGCATGCACCGATGGATTTTACTGCATCAGAACTATTTGCAAGCTCTGATAACACTGTTTCTTTATAAGGCACTGTAATGGATAACCCTTGAACATCAAGTTCATTTGCAACTTCAAAAAAATCGTTAATTGAATTTGTAGGGAAAGGAACATATACTGCATCTGTGCTTTCAAGACCGATAACTGTATTAAAAAACCACGGGCTTATGCTGACTTTTAAAGGATTGCCTACAACGCCGTAAACCTTTGTGTTTTTTGTTATTTTTCGAAAGCGGTATAATTCTGCAAGTTCTTTAACATCGATTTGTCCCGGTGCACCTGGAATTTCGTTTTCGGATAACACGCTCGAATAAGTCAGCATAGAGCCGAATTTTTCTGCAAGAATTCTGGAATAAATACCGTAATGCCCCATACAAATAAAAATTTTATCTTTTGCTTTGCATGTTTTTGATGCTTTTAAAACTTTTAAAACATCACCTGTAGAATTTACCGATACTGCTATTTTTACAATTTCATCTCCTGAACGCTGCATCGATTTAATTTTTGCAGGGATATCATCTATTGTACCTTGTAAATTATGGTATGAACGAATTATTTTTGTTCTGAATGTACGCGCCGCTTCTTCAAGACTTGGTACATCAAAATCATCTTCGATATCGACATATGCAAAGTTGAATCTGCTGTCATCGTTTGCATAAGCAAGACCTCTTGCCAATAATTTTACGCGCGCACCTTCGCCGCCTGAATAATATCCGCCGTCTATATCACGTCTGATTGTCAAAATGACCGGCATCCCTGCAAGTTCGGGAAAGCGGCGTATGTATAAACGCTCATCAGCATCAAGGCAATCAACACGCAATTCCGCCATATCTGCAAACTTGCGGTATTTGCTGAGTATTTCCAAATTTCGTCTGATAGTTTTTGCTGTCAAGCATATGCAAATCTTCGCCATAATAACCCTCGTAATACTTTTAATAATCAGGACGGAATAAATAGATCGCACTGACCCTTCCTGCATCATTCAAATTAACTCTTAACATTAAGGGCCAATTGTTACCTGCAATCGGAAGCAGTAAATGATCACCCATATCCTGTGCTTTATTTCCCAGTGTCAGCATGACAGACGCTTTAGGCTCTCCGTTGGAAATGCCGTATGTTGTTGTAAATTTAACCTGCCAAACACGATCCCTGTAAATGTAAAAATCCACCCCTGTATAATGAAAAACAACATCATCCTGCCAAAGCTCAATCCCTCTTGCAGAAGCCACCGATCTTGGCGGACCGTAACGCTCGAAAACTTCGGAAATTATCATACCGATAAAAGAATGCTGCTCATCGATACTAAGCCCGATATTTAAAGGACGCTCCTGCGCCCGTAATGGAAAGATGAGAAAAATGAACAATGGTAAAAACAAAAAACGCTTCATGAAAATATTGTTTTATTATATCAAAAATATCGGCAATCATTCCAGCTATTTAATTTCAGAAAAGACCCATGTGTTTCCGCTAATTCTTAAAATCCCTTTTTCTGATATCCATATATTGATGCCGGGTCGGACCGGAAAAACAGGCGGTTCATTGTCAGCGAAGAAAAGCGGTTTTGCAAACGGGGAAGTTCCGTACCAGAGACCTGCAGGGACAGGTATTTGCTTGGATTCTGCGGCTTCTGAGACTATACGCCGTCTGTCAAAATTTGATTCAGAGGTTCTTTCGGCAAGGTTGCGCCAATTGACGACCCACGGGTCTTCTAGGACAGCCTCGCTCAAAACATCGGATTGAAAAAGTTCCCGAAACCGCTGCCAGTCAAAATCTGCCGGTGAATGAGATTCTTTTTGCGCTGCCGCTAACTCCCAGTAAAAGACCGAGTCGTATCCTGCTTCCCAGCTTAAATGCAAGCGATTTTTTCTTGCATCGAAGGGGAAGATTGCACCTGCAGGTTTAAAAGCGGCAGGGAAGATGTTGAAATCATTCCAATACGGATAAGCAGTAACCGCATTTACCCAAGTAACAGGAATTTCAATTTCTATTCCCGAAACAATTTTGTGCGGAAAATCCGCAATTTGTTTCTGCCCGTTTGTGCTAACCCATTCCACCCGCCAATGCGGTTCGCCGAGAATTGAAACCCATGCCTCAGGCAGCGACGGTAATTCCAAAGCATATTTGGAAGGGAAACGATCCATGCAGCTTGCAAGTGCCAGCTGCATCAGTGTCAGTAGTGTCAGCGCACTCACTGAGATTGATTTGAAATTAAGTATTTTCATAGCTATATATGGGTTGCAGATGCGTAGTGCTTGACTGAAAATAAAAAAAAAGTTGGATATTTTACCACTTAGGCGCATAAGCCGCACAAAGGGACTTATCGCCTTTGCGGTAAAAATTATTTTTTAAATCAAGAAAGTTCTTGTATGGTTTTCAAATCAAGCCCTGTGATTTTTTGAACAAATTCCGGAGAAGAACCTTCTGCAAGTAAGTTCCGTGCGATAATAATTTTTTCTTCTTCCCGTCCCTTCTCCTGACCTTCCTCATGTCCTTCTGCATAACGGATTGCTGCGATTTCTTCGATACTTATATCTTCAAACAACATGTTAATCTCCGGGCGCGCTGCTCGGGCTAAAGCCCTCACGCATTTTTCATCTCATGGACTTTTACTGTGCGCCACGCAATGCTGCATTCTTCATCCACACCGCTTAACGCGGTGCAGAATTGTGCGCCTCCGATCCATATTCTTCAAGAAAATCTTTTAATATATCATGGTCTACACAATATTTTACAGCGGAAGTCACTGCTTCTTCAAGCGGTAATTTCTCACCA
>WQSW01000052.1 GCA_009787695.1 Treponema sp. | reverse complement strand
CAATAACATGGTTGTGAACAACAATGTAATAATTGCGAAAAAAGCAAGAAAACTGAATTTTACCTTCATAAATCAATCCTTTAATATATAAATAATATATACCATGTAATAATTAAAAACAACCTTTTGAAATATATTTTTTTATCTACTGCGCAATAGGCGCATTAAATATAAATCTTATTCCCTATTTACAATAATTTCCAGACCATTTCAAAACCAATGGCACATAACTCCCTGTAGACGAATTTCGTTTTTATTACGACATTCATCAGTTATACGTATTCACTTAATTTATTTAAACTTGAAATTAAAGCGGCTGCTGCCATTGCATTGGCTTTTTTCAAAACCAGATTTTCCTAGATTATTGAATCCCCAACCCGTTCATCCGTATTTCCTCTTCCCTAATCAGTCTTGAATGAAAACGGCTTTCGATCTTTTGGCGGTTATCTAAAATGCGGCTGATATAATTTAATGTGACATGAGGGGCGCCTGTCGAACTTACCCTGCCTGTCCCTGCGTTGTACATTGCAAGCGCGGCAACTTCTGTGCCGCCTGAATTGAGACAATGACGAAGATGCCCTATGCCGTTGCGTGTATTTGTTTCAATCTCATAAAAGGCAGAGGTTTCTAAATTGGGAAAAGAGCGGTTGTTAAGCTGGAATAATCCTCTGTCTACGCTGCCGTCACGATTTGAGCGGTTTACTGCGTGCGGATTAAACCTGCTCTCTTCCCAGCATAATGCAAAGGCAAGTGCAGGCGATACGTTAAAATGATCCGCATTGCTTAGAATTGCTTGTGCTATTTCGCTGTTTAAACTTATACCGGTAAAAAAATCGATTACCCATTTTTTAAAATCAGGATTGCGGAAATATTCTAAAACAGGATCGGGAACTTTTTCTGTAGCCGCAAAAAGAAAAACTTCTTCTTCCTCTTCTGCGGCTTCTTCAATTACTTCCGGTACGGCAGGTTTTAAAAAATAGCCGTAACTTATACCGATAAATGTGCATACAAAAAGAGTACATATCATTCCTGTAAATACAGGAAGTACCAATTCTAATTTGATTCTGCGAAAACTTATTTCCGCATCTTCCATCGGATTCTTTAAATCTAAGTAATTACTAATCGATAACACGTACTCTGATTATCCCGTTCACTTTACGAATCTGATCAAGGACTGTTTCAGGTATTTTTTGCTCTGTATCAATAACATTAAAACCATAATCATCTCTATGATGATTAATTAAATCCTGAATATTGATATCTGCAGATGCAAGGCTTGTTGTAATCGATCCAACCATGTTTGGAATATTGCGGTTTACAACAAGCAATCTGTGCGGATAACGTTGTTCAAGTTTGCATTTTGGAAAATTAACTGAATTGCGGATTTCCCCCGATTCAAGATAATCAATGATCTGCTTGACCGCCATCACCGCGCAATTATCTTCCGCTTCAGGAGTTGATGCGCCAAGATGAGGGATACCGATCACTTTCTTGCAAGCCAATAATTCAAGCGAAGGAAAGTCTGTCACATAACAGCTTATAACACCTGCTTCCAAAGCTTCTATTACATCTTTATCAACTACAAGCGCGTTTCTGGAAAAATTAATAATACGCGCATCTTTTTTTATGATACGGAATTTATCGGCATCTAAAAGCCCTTTTGTCGCTTCGCTTTGAGGGATATGCAATGTTACATAATCGGATTTTGAAAGCAAACTTTCAAGACTCTCTGCGCGTGCGACATCGCTTGAAAGATTCCATGCGGCATCAACTGAAATGTAAGGATCGTATCCGATAACTTTCATTCCCAAAGCCATAGCGTCATTTGCAACCATTACACCTATCGCTCCAAGCCCGATTACACCTAAGGTTTTTCCGAAAATTTCAGGGCCCGTAAACTTTGATTTTTCTTTTTCTACAAGTTCTGATACTTTTGGATCTGAGGCAACGGATGTTGTCCAATTAATACCTCCGATAATGTTACGCGAAGAAAGAAGAAGCGAAGCGATTGTAAGCTCTTTAACAGCATTTGCATTTGCACCCGGAGTATTAAATACCACTACTCCCTTTTCACTGCATTTCTGAACGGGAATATTGTTATAACCCGCTCCCGCTCTTGCAATCGCCAAAACAGAAGAAGGTATCTCCATACCGTTCATATCCGCGCTGCGTACTATTATCGCATCAGGGTTAGAAATATCATTTGCAATCTCATATTTATCCTTTGGAAAAATATCCAAGCCTATCGGTGAAATTTTATTTAGTGTTTGTATACGAAACATATTTTTATCCTTTATTTATTTTTTTCAAATTTTTCCATAAAACTAATCAGCGCTTTTACACCTTCAATCGGCATTGCATTGTAAATGCTCGCCCTCATGCCGCCTACAAGACGATGCCCTGCGAGGTTAACAAGCCCTTGCGCCGCCGCTTCTTTTACGAAACGTGTTTCCTGTTCGGTTTTCTTTGCATCATTATCCGCCATTGTAACAAAGGGGATGTTCATCAAACTGCGGAAAGGTTTTTCGACAGGTGAATAAAACAATTCTGATTTCTCAAGATAATTGTAAAAAAGGTCTGCTTTTTCACGATTTAATTTTGCAATCGCTTCAACGCCGCCCAATTTTTTTAACCAGTCCAAAACCAAACCGATTATGTAAATACCGTAACACGGGGGAGTATTATACATCGATCCCTCGCCTGCATGAATATCGTAACGAAGCATTGCAGGAGTCCATGCGGGTGCATGACCGATTAAATCTTCGCGGATAATAACAACCGTAGTTCCTGCAGGTCCTAAGTTTTTCTGCGCGCCCGCATAAAGAATACCGAACTTGCTTACATCAAGAGGCTCTGAAAGTATGCAGCTTGAAATATCCGAAACAAGCGGGACAGAACCTGTGTCGGGAATCGAAGCCCACTTTGTGCCGACAATAGTATTATTAAGCGTTATGTGATAATAAGCGCTGCCCGCAGCAGGAGGGGGAGCGTCAGGAATATAAGAGTACGCTTTATCTTTGGAACTTGCCAAAACCTGCATGTCGGCAAATTTTGCTCCTTCTTTTGCCGCTTTTTCAGCCCAAATACCTGTATCAATTATAGAGACTTTTTTTCCTTTACCCGGCACATCACCTGCGGCAAGATTAAGCGGAACCATAGAGAATTGCAACGAAGCGCCGCCCTGCAAAAAGAGAACTTTATAATTTGAAGGAATACCCATTAATTCACGAAGCAAACTTTCAGTTTTTTCGATAATAGGTTTATAATCTTTGGAACGATGACTCATTTCCATAACCGATTGACCTGTGCCGTTTGTATCTGTCATTTCCGAAGCGGCTTTTTCAAGAACTGGCAACGGCAGAACCGAAGGTCCGGGAGAAAAATTGTAAATACGCATAATCACTCCTGTTATTAGGTGTTTTTGTAAGCTTATCTAAAAAATTGATTTTTGTCGAGATGGAAACTGATTAGTAACAGCACTTTATAGAGCTACTAGCCTAACAGTAAATAATAAGCTATCCTTCTATAAAAGACTTAATAAACTTAAAAAATTAAAAGAGGCATCATGAAAGTTTGGATAAAATTATTAATAGGCTCAATACTTGGAATGGTTATAGGTTTCCTGTTACCGAACACGGAAAGCGTAATCTCATCGTTAATTTGGCTTGAAAAGCTCGCTATTGGAATAGGCAGGTATGCAGTAATACCTGTTTTGGTTTTTTCACTGACAATTGCAGTTTATGAACTTCGTATGGATGAACAATTTTGGTCCATTATTTTAAAAAATATGCTTTTAATAATCGCCGCTTCTTGTTTTGTTATTTTTTCCGGTATTATTATTACATCGATATTTTCACCGGGAAGAATCCCGATAGAAACGGTTGAACAAATTGAAGTATTAGGCATCAATATAACTGAAAACGTACATGATTTATTCCCTTCCAATATGTTCAGTGTTTTGGCAGGTTCAGGTTCTTATCTTTTTCCTGTTTGTATTTTTGCATTTTTTCTGGGACTTGGTTTAAATTACGACAGAAATTATTCCAAACCGATAATTTCTCAGATCGATGCGCTTTCTAGAATTTTTTATCATATCGCGTCTTTCTTTACAGAAATTTTAGGATTTGTATTGATAGTTCTTGCCGCATTTTGGGCGGTACGTTTTAACAGTGTATTGCAGGCAAAAGTCTTTAAAGATTTAATTTTATTGCTGGGCATTTTCAGTGTCATCCTTTGTTTTGTAATTCTTCCTTTATCATTATATTTTTTAAAACCCAGAATTAATCCCTGGCGCGTTCTTTACGGATTGCTTGGTCCTGCTTTTGCGGCATTCTTTTCAGGAGATGTTAATTTTTCAATTCCGGTGCTATCAAGACACACAAAAGAAAATTTCGGTATACGCAGAAGATCGAGCGCTATTTCTCTTGCATTATTTTCAACCTTCTGCAGATGCGGCAGCGCGATGGTGGCGGCTGCGGCTTTTATCGTCATTATTAAATCTTATTCGTATTTAAGAATTGCCCCGGCAGATTTGTTTTTAATCGGCTTGCACGCTCTTTTAATTTCTTTCCTTCTTGCACGCCATCCGGGAGAAGGCGCTTACATCGCGTTAGCCGCACTTTGTCTTGCTTACGGCGGCGGCGAATACCGCGCAGGGTATCTGATTTTAAAACCATTGGCTTTTTATCTGATAGCAGTCGGCACTTTTATTGACATTATGCTTAACGCTTTCGGAACATATGTTCTTGCGCGGATGAACGGATTTATCGAAGAAAAGAATCTTGTTCATTATATCTAGTGATGACACAAACAGAGTTTGCGCTATTATCACAGGGTATAGAAACACTTTGCAAAAATGACAGCGATATTGATTCGCTTATTACGCCACGCAGCGAAGAAATTAACCAAACGCTTGACCGTTATATAAAAGAAATTGAACTGTTTAATAAGGCGTACGGTCTTGTTGGAACAGACAGCGCAGAAGAGCTGGTAATAAAACATATTTTGGATTCAATCGCGCCATTAGGGATAATTTCCCGTTTATTAAAAATGTTAAACACAACAAATGATACCGGCACTACTTTTCAAATTGCCGATGCGGGGTCGGGCGCAGGATTGCCGGGCATTCCGCTTGCGATCACTTTGCCGCAATGTAATTTTTCGCTAATTGAACGCATGGGGCGCAGAGCAGGATTTTTATGCGGCACAAAGGCGGTTCTTTCTCTTACTAACATTACTGTAGAAGAGAGCGAACTTGAAAAAATAGCGCATAACAAATTTGATCTTGTTACCTTTCGCGCCTTTAAACCGATAGAAAAGAAATTATTAAAAACATTGTTTAACATTTGCAAAGAAGGCGGTATAATCGCTGCTTATAAAGGAAAGACGGAAAAAATAAAAGAAGAGATGTCTTTTCTGGAGAGAACAAAATGGGAGGTAATCCCTTACAGTGTGCCGTTCCTGAATGAAGAACGGCACATGCTGATTATTAAGAATTAATATTATCTTCTTCTTTTTGAGAGCAGTATCAATCGTAATAAACTTGCTATGGCTGTAAGAGCGGATGCAACATAGGTCATTGCGGCGGCGTTCAGCACTTTTCTTGCTCCTTTTAGCTCGTCTGCATCAAGAACATTGTTATCTCTTAAAATTGCGATTGCCCTGTTAGACGCATTAAACTCAACAGGCAGTGTTATAACATAAAAAAGCACAGCGCCGCTGAAAAGAAGAATCCCTATGTTAAATATTAATTGTGCATAAGAGCCGTAAGATGCGCTTCCTTGAATAGCAAGACCTGCAATCGCTATCCACGGTCCAAGCGATGAGCCTATGTTTGCTATAGGGACAAGGGTGCTTCGCAGCACAAGAGGCCCCCAGCGTGTTGCGTGCTGAATGGCATGCCCTGTTTCATGAGCGGAAACGCCTATCGCGGCAATTGATGTTTGATTGTACACGGGTTCAGAAAGACGCAGTTTTTTATTTGAAGGATCATAATGATCTGTTAAAGAACCTTTGACAGCTTCAACACCTACATCATTGATATTATTCGATTGTAATAATATTTCTGCAGCTTTTAAACCTGTTGTACCATTCTTGCTTGGTATTTTAGAATATTTTGAGAACGTAGACTTTACCAAAAACTGAGCAATCATAGAAAGAATGAGTGTCGGTACAACCAAAATTAAATAATAATAATCCATATTTCACCTCTTTTAAAATATTATCCGTTTATAGCCGGAGGGCTTCTTCTGACAGTATACTCCATTTTTGCAGGTTCGGGAATATTACTTGCATTAGCGGCGCGTTCATGCATCGCTTTTTGAACACGGAAAGGCTTTTCACCGTGAGCGGGGCTTATTTGCGACCATTCGCCGTTGTTGTTAAGTATTGATGCCTTGCAGTTGTCACGGAAATAATCATTTAAAATGTCATATAACTGCACACGCAATTTTTCGTCAAGAACAGGGAATAAAATTTCCACGCGTCTGTCCAGATTGCGGGGCATCCAGTCTGCGCTTGCAAGATACAATTCGTCAGAACCTCCGTTGGAAAAATAATATATTCTTGAATGTTCAAGATAATGATCAATAATGCTGATTACACGGATGTTATCTGAAACTTTGGGAATGCCCGGAATCAATGTACAAATACCGCGCACACAAAGAGATATTTTTACTCCGGCTTGCGATGCCTCATACAAAGCTTTGATAATATCGATATCGGTAAGCGCATTCATTTTAGCGATGATCTTTGCAGGAAATTTATGCCTTGCCCTGTTTGCTTCCCTTTCAATTAATTCCAGAAAACGGCGCTTAAGACCGGTGGGGGCAATGGTTAACCTCATCATTGATTGAACTGTGGAATATCCTGTCAGCATATTAAAAATTAATCCTGCATCATAGGTTATATCTTCGCGGCAGGTAAAAAGACAGATATCCTCGTAATATTTTGCCGTTCTGTCATTATAATTGCCTGTAGAAAGATGCACATAACGCTTTACACGATCGTTTTCGCGGCGCATAACTAAAGTTATTTTTGAATGTACTTTTAAACGCGACAGACCGTATACAACAATTACACCCGCTTTTTCAAGCCTGTTCGCCCAAGAAATATTTCGCTCTTCATCAAAACGCGCTTTTAATTCAACAACAGCCGTTACGTGCTTGCCGTTCAAAGCCGCTTGTTCCAGCGCTCTTACAATCGGAGAATATGTAAACTCTGTTTTCGCCAAAGAGCCTGATTGGATTCCTACACCGGGAATTGCCCCGCCTGTTCTGTAAAGAGCTGTTCTAATCGATATAACCTGAGGGTCTGTTGCCGCTTCCTGAAAAAATCTAACTACAGGATCAAAAGATTGATAAGGCAAATGCAGAATTACATCACCCTGACTTATACGATCCCATATAGGCACAGATGTTTCTGTAAATCCTGTTTGTGCAGATTTCTCTTCATGAAAGTCATGCGATTTATAAATCTTCCACGTTTTTTCGTTTAACGCTTCAAGACCTACTACGTTGGCAAGCTCCATAAAATCAATCGGATTGATCGGACCGTCCACTTCGTAAAGATAATCGCTTTCCAGAGAAAAACGGCGTGCAAGTTCATCTTTTAACTTTTCGCTGCCGGGAGAATAAACCATGCGTATAACATCAGATTTTCCCCTGCCTTCAAGAACTTCAACCATCGCTTCGACATAATCTTCGTCACGGTGTTCGTCAACAGAAAAATCTGCGTCGCGGTTTATTTTAAACATCATGCTTTCTTTAACCCGGTAACCGGGGAAAAGATACGCGCCCCATGTAACAATAATGTCTTCCAGCAAAGCAAGCGGAAGGTTTTCTTTTTCTTCATCCCCGTTAGGTGCAACATATTCATTGTTCGGCAGCCAAATAAGTCTGTCTAAAACCGAAGGCACGGGAACGATAATTTTTAACGCTTTGCCTTCACTAACAGGGTTCGCTTCTTCCGCTTCTTGAGTTTCTGCTTCAAGCAAAAAAGCGGCGTTTAACGAACTGCTTTTAATAAAGGGCATCGGCTTTTCATCTTCAAGACGCAGCGGAGTAAGCACCGGATATATTTGACCTACAAAAAATGAATCTAAAAAATCAAGCTGGGGAACCGACCATCCGTCAGGGCGTAATAAAGATAATCCGTTTTTTGCAAGACCGGGAAAAATCTCGTTACGCATACAAGCAGTCTGTCGTTCAATAATTGAATGAGCTTTTTCGGAAATTGCTTTTAACTGCTCTGAAGCGGTAAGCCCGCAAACATCAACGGCTGCTTCTGCATTTAAAAGACGCTTTAACGCGGCAACCCTGACCATAAAAAATTCATCGAAATTTGTAGAGACGATTGATAAAAATCTTAGTCTCTCTAATAACGGCATATCTTTGCGTAAGCCTTCTTTTAAAACGCGTTCATTAAAATCTATCCAGGAAAGATCGCGGCTTAAAAAAGGCAGCTGCCCTTCTGTTTCATTTCTGTTTTTCATTCAACCTACTCTCCTTATATAAGATTAATATTTAATTTTGATGCCTGTTATTTTAAACTTTAAAGAATGTCAATTTAAAACAACTTTGTATCCAAATACATCTTGAAACATCTTGCCTTTTTCTTCAAGACTGACCAATTCAAGAGAAAGGTCATATGCTTTATCAGCATGAAAGACAATGCTTTCAAGACGGCGTTCCACGCTTATTTTTTTTATATGCTGAGTATGACCGCAATCCAAAGCATCGGCAACCCTTAAGATGGAAACCATTTTTAATACAAGAATACGGTCTTCCCGCTGAAGTTTAACGTACTCAATATCCGAACTGGAAGGAGGATCGCCGCGATGATAATTTATTACATTTGCGATTATTTTTAATTCTTCGTTATGAAGACCGAAAATTTCAGAGTTTGCAACTATGTACTGACCATGTTTTTGATGCGCGGAAGGTTTGATATAATTTCCGATATCGTGCAGAATAGCGGCGGTTTCCAGCATTATCCGCTGACGGCGGTTCATACCGTGCTCTTTTAAAAGAGCGTCAAAAATTGTCAAGCAATGACGCGCGACATGAAGCCCGTGCGGCTCGTCAAAATGAAACTTGCGCCCAAGATTGACAGCGGAAGCGATAATCTGCGAAAAGAATTCATCTTGCATCGAAGAGTCGATACCGGAAGCAAGATCAAGCAGAAAACCGTCTCGGATTGTAACAAGAGGAACGGCGACATTTGCAGCGCCTGTTCTTTCCAGAAAAAGTTTTAATACCAATAAACCTGCAACAAGCCCTTCTGCATCGGCATAAGTAATTCCAAATTGTTTTATACATTCTTCGATACTGTAATTGCGTATTTTTTCTACAAACTTAATAAATTCATTGCGTTCAATAATACGGCAATTTTCATTTAATTCTTTTCCCACTTTGTCTGCTGCAAGACGCGCATCAGCGCCTGCGGCAACCATAGTTCTAACATGGGCAAGATCCATCTCCATGTTGAGCATACCCAAAGTGTTTCTTATATTTTCATTTAAAAAGCGCTCATAAAAAATACCGGCACCAAAACCGTGACGCGAATGCTGATCGATAATAATCGTTCCCATTTTAAGACTGTGCGCCGCAACCATCTGTCCTCTGCGCAGCAGCATGATTTCTGTTGAACCGCCGCCTATTTCGATAATCATTGAATTACCGCGCCCGAAAAGAGGGATATCCTGTTTTAAAGCATAACGGACAGCAAGATACATTAATCTGTTTTCTTCGATGCCTTCTACAATCGTTATTTTAAATCCTGTTTCCTGCTTAACACGATCTATAAAAACATCTCTGTTACGTGCAACTCGTATCGCACTTGTTGCAATAACATACATATTGTTATCTGCAATGCCCCATCCTGCCAATAACTCTCTGTAATTCTGAAGAACTGTAAGACATTCCATCATCGATTCTCTTGAAAGCAATCCTGATGTAAATACATCGCGCCCCAAAGAAACAGGGCGTACGGCACGATCTAACACATTCCAATCTCCATTGGTATGAATTTCCGCGATTTGCAGCCTTATACCGGTGGAACCAATTTCCAGAATTGCAATAAGGGTAACGCTCATACTTTACAGCTTGTCAATCAGGATTGAACATTTACCGGAAGGAATCGGCAGTGTTCTCTCTTTAACATTTAATATGTTAATTGTAAAATAATAAAGTTTTTCGCTTTCCATTTGGATTTCCCAGCCTCTGCCGCTTTTATTGGAAAGTATTTTGATCATATTATTTTTTAATGAAAGATTTTCAACGCCCATAATTTCCATATTGGGAATAACCCAATCAACAGTTTTGCGGGGAAGAGAAATTGAAAGCCCTACAATATTTTCGATAGTTAAACAGATAGTGGAAAGCGCATCGTATGTTAAATACTGAGCGCGGGGAAAAGCAGGTTTGCCTGACCATTTGGCAGGTCCTTCTTTTGTCGGCATATATGCTTCCCAAAGATTTCCCCTGTGGTGATTGCCGTCAGGGCTCATCGAATCTAACATATAATATACATGCCTGATTGCACATTCCCTTGCTAAATCCCACCGCTGATATCTTTCAAGACCTTTGATAACCATAAAAGTTAAATGCGGGTAAACAGAACCTCTGTAACCTCTTCCGTTTTCATCAAAGTCTTCTTCGGATACTGCAAGAGAAGGGAAAGGATGAGATGTTCCGAAATATTTTGGATCGGAAAGTTTTTCGATTATAAGTTCGGCTTTTTCACCGTTAGGAATTTCGGCTAACAGCGGCCAAAAACCGGCGAGGCTTTTTATCTGAACTTGTTTTTCGCTTTTATTGATATCATAATAAAAACCGTCAGCCGCATTCCACATCAATGAATTGATTCTTGTTTTTAAAGCAAAATACTGACGCTTATAAATAAAACTTGTTTCTTTGTCATTTAAAATATCTGCAAGAGCCGATAAATAAAGCATATTGATAGCCATCATCGCGTTAAAATCCATGGCAAAATATGCGTCCCCTCTGGGTAAATTGGACATACCTGTTGCACATAACGGAGTCTTATAAAGCCCGTTCGTTTTTTTAAAAGTTGAATCGATCCAGCTTGTATATTTACATAAAATCGGCAGGACATCTTTAATACGTTTTTTGTTTCCTGATTTATGATAAATATTAAACTCAACCCAGGCAAATAAGGGCATCCCTAAACCTTCGGAATTTTCGCGTTCAAGAACGGGCGCGCCTGTTTTAATATCATAAGCGTTTCTAATTGCGCCGTTTGCTTCCTGGCGGCTATAAAAAAGGTCCAATGTAGGATGAGCCTGAAAAATTCGGTTAGAATAAACCAGAAAAAATGAGGAAAAGATAGCATCAGCCTGAGTAACTGTCTGGGATTCGGGATAAGAGAAAAATTTGCCCTCTATACCGCTTTTATCGCCCCCGCTCTTCCAACAATCTTCAATCCAAGCCCATGTTTTATCATAAATATCAACAAAATCCTGATCATAAAAATGGATTTTGGGGAAATCTAACTTAGTCACAGATTCTCCTTCAGATCAAACAAATACAACCTCTTAAATATACTATGGAATCGTTAAATTTTCCATGTTTTTCTAAAAAATTTTTAAGAATTGAAGAAAAACAGGGGAAAACCATAAACTTTCGCTTCACTTTTAGTATATTTAACTAAAAAAACTAAATGTTTACCGTAACCCTGCTGAAAACTAATTTTTGCAAAACATACTATTAATCAAATTTAATAATAAATGGTTTGAAAGAAAAGCTTATTAGTGTAAACTAAAAAAGCAATGGAAAATAACTGCGTCCGCGAAGACACTGAAGCAAAATCCGATAAAAATCCGCACGTTTCTTCAGAAACGCACACTGCGCAAACAGCGGCAACCTTAGTCCGTCATGGATCGATTTTATCCCTGCTTACATTAATTTCAAGGGTTTTAGGTCTTTTAAGAGAAATGACAAAAGCAAGATTTCTCGGTACTACCGCTCTTTCAGATGCATTTTCTGTCGCCTTCTTGCTGCCGAATTTATTCCGCCGCCTTTTTGCAGAAGGCTCAATTACTGTTGCTTTTATTCCTACATTCAAAGAATATTTACTGGAAAATAACAAAGATAAAACGCGCGAGTTTTTATCTTGCATGTTCACATTCTTAACATTTTTTGTAACGTCAGCTGTTTGTATCGGCATACTTGCCGCTCCTTTTCTTGTCCGCATTTTCGGAGTGAATGAATTTGATGAAACAGTTTTTTTAACAAGGATTATGTTTCCGTTTCTCGGACTTATTTCTTTAGCGGCTTTGTTTCAGGGAATTTTAAACAGCATTCACATTTTTACACCTTCAGGGCTTGCGCCGATTTTGCTTAACATAGTAACGATAGCTTGCGCTTACGCGCTGAGTCCGTTCACAAAAAATCCTGCGCGTGCAATGGCAATCGGAATTATAATCGGCGGATTTTTAGAAGCGGCGATTCAATTGCCCTTTGTTTTAAAACACGGACAAACATTTTTTATTACTGGGATTAAAAGAGCATTAAACAATCCGGGAACAAAAAAAGTTTTAAGATTGATTAGCCCTACAATAATAGGGATGGCAGCATATCAATTAAACGATCTTGTTTCTACCGCATTGGCAAGAAGAGCAGGAGAAGGAATTGTATCGAGTTTGCAATATTCTCTGCGGCTTCAGGAATTATTTTTAGGAATTTTTGCGGTTTCAATAGGGACAGTTTTGCTTCCCAATTTGACTGAATATGCAAAAACTTCCAACTGGGAAATGTTTAATAAACGTCTTGGCTCATCAATTAATATTATCGCCCTTATTACAATTCCTGTTACATTTTTTTCTATGGCGCAAGGACAGAATATTATACGATTGCTTTTTCAAGGTCACAGTTTTGATGAAACATCTGTCGCTTTAACTCTTACAGCTTTTATGTTTCACATACCTGGACTTTTATTTATTGCGCTTAACAGAATAATTGCCCCTGCTTTTTACGCGCAAAGCAATACTAAATCTCCGACTATAGCAGGGGTTATTTCTTTTGCTATCAATATTTTACTTGCAGCGGTTTTAGTAGGTCCTTTTAGGGGAGCAGGCATCGCTTTCGCGCTTTCTTTTGCAAGCGCAATAAACACTGTTTTTCTTTTAATCTTTCTTGGAAAAAATCCTGATATAAAATTAAACTCTTACATCGGCAACATTTTACTTTATCTTTTTAAGATGATTGTTTTGTCTGCGATTGCTGTAATTCCCGTTATTTTTCTCTCTCCTATACTTAAAGAAATATTTGCAGATAACGGACGGTTTATTTCAAACGGTGTTCCTCTTATTATAAACGCTTTTCTTTTCTTTATAATAGGAATCGCCTTACTCGCTATTATTAAAGATCAAAATTTTATCTCCATAATAAATATAATTAAGAAAAAGAGTGTAAAAAATAATGACACATAACATAAAAAATGAGCGCGCAAACCGGGCTTACAATCTTCCGGCTGTAGTTATCGCAGGCAGACCCAACACAGGAAAATCCACGCTGTTTAACAGATTACTCCGTAAACGCAGAGCGATTACAGACCCAACGCCGGGCGTAACACGCGATCCTGTTGAAGCAGATTGTTTTATTGATGATAAACCTCTGCGCCTAATCGACACGGGAGGATTCAAACTTACAGAGTGCGATGAAATTGACAAACTGGTAATAGAAAAAAGTTTAGACATGATAAAAAAAGCCGACCTTATCATTCTGCTTCTTGAAGCGGGAGAAATTACAAGCGAAGACGAAGAGCTGATCGGTTTGCTTCGCCCGTATTGGAAAAAGGTAATTGCCGTTGTAAATAAAACAGAAGGCGGCAGGTATGAAGCCGATTCGTGGAACGTTCTTTCATTCGGTTTTGAAAAAGTTTTAATGATATCCGCAGAACACGGTGACAATATCGGAGAACTGAAACAAGAAATTATAAAACGTCTTGACTTTTCTAAAGTTGAACAAAGCGGCGAAGAAGAGCAATTGATCCGCATCGCGCTTTTAGGAAAACCAAACACAGGCAAATCAACATTGGCAAACCGTCTTACAGGAGCAAATGCATCTATAGTGAGTGAAATTCCTGGAACAACAAGAGACACAGTCGAAGGAAGTTTTGAGTGGAAATCAAGAAAATTTGTAATCCTTGACACAGCGGGCATCAGGCGGAAAACAAAAGTGACAGAAAATATCGAATACTATTCTGTTAACCGCGCAATCAAAACAATAGATGATTCAGATATAATCATATTGATGATAGATGCCGCCGAAGGGTTAACTGATCAGGATAAAAAAATTGCAGCTCTTGCACATGACAAAGGCAGAGGCATCATCATGGCGCTTAACAAATGGGATACTATGCCTCAGTTAAAAAATACATTTAACGCAGTTGCTGACAGAATACGTTTTCTTTTCGGGCAGATGGAATATGCGCCCCTTATACCTGTCAGCGCGAAAAACGGAACAGGTGTAGATAAACTTTTAAATACAGCGATAACAATGTACAGACAGCTTAACATTCAAATAGGAACATCGCAGTTAAATCAGGCATTGGAAAAATGGCTGCATGAATACCCGACACCGACAGGACCGCGCACAAGATTTAAAATAAAATACGGAATACAAAAATCGTCAAACCCCGTTCATTTTATTTTTTTCGCATCACGCATACAGGCGGTAAGCGATTCATACATCGCATATTTGCGAAATAAAATCCGCAAAGACTTAGGCTTCTCGATGATTCCTGTAATAGTAGAGATGAAAAGCTCATCGGGTGACAAAAAAAGAACTAAACCTTCATAACTTGACATATCTGCGATAAAAAGACAAAATTAAGAATGAACCTTGCAAACACACTGACACTTTCACGTATAATTTCCGCTCCGTTTTTTTTTATTATATATCTTTTACCGCGTTTTTTCCCTCAATTTTTTTCAAACGGTTCATTTTGGACTATCCCCGTATTATGGGCGATTTTTTTAATTTCAGAAATAACGGATTATTTTGACGGCTTAGCTGCACGCAAATTAAATTTAACAAGCGATTTCGGCAAACTTTTCGATCCATTTGCTGACACACTGGTACAGCTCACTTATTTCTTATGTTTTGTAATTGACGATATTTGGAACGCAGGTATTTTTTCTGTCATTTTATTTTTAATAATTATATACCGTGAATTTGGAATTCTTTTTATCCGCAATTTAATGCTGAAAAAAAATATCACGCTCGGCGCACGAATACTCGGAAAAATAAAAACGGTTTTATATATAATTGCAGCAGGCGCAGCCCTCTTAGTTGCTACTTTTGAACGTCTTGCTGTCTATGGAAATCTTTTACCGTATTTTAAAACAGGCGCTCTGATAATTTTTATTATTTCTGTAATTTTCTCGGTTGTTTCATTTATCGATTATCTTTTGATATATCAAAAAACCGGCGAAGCAAATGAATAATTCAGACTGTATTCATGAATTTTCAGCACCCGGAAGAACAGAACTTGCAGGCAATCATACAGATCACAACAACGGCAAAGTACTGGCAGCGCCGATTCAATTGCGCATAACAGCCCAAGTACAAAAAAAAGATGATAACACAGTGCAAATATATTCGGCAGGTTTTCCTGACGTAATAGTAAAACTTAAAGACGATAAAAGAAACGATAATTTACATCCAAAACCGGAAGAAACAGGAACAACAAACGCGCTTGTAAGAGGAATCGCCGCAGAATTTAAAAAACGCGGCTACCCTATCGGCGGATTTTCCGCAAACACCGAATCAAATGTACTGCCCGGATCGGGCTTATCATCTTCCGCCGCCTTAGAAGTGCTGATAGTCCGCATTTTTGATTCATTGTACGGAGAGGAAAAGTTGAGCGTGCTTGAAACCGCGCAAATCGGGCAAATTGCAGAAAACATTTATTTTGAAAAACCCTGCGGATTAATGGATCAAATCGCCTGCGCTTCAAAGGGAGCTGTATCCATTGACTTTGTAAATAATAAAAACCCCATTATTAAACAAATAAAATTTGATCCGAGTGCTGCCGGTTACACTCTTTGCATAGTGAACACAGGTGGCAGCCACGCAGATTTAACCGCCGATTACGCATCCATTCCCGCTGATATGAAAGCGGTTGCCGCTTTTTTTGGAAAGTCAGTATTAAGAGAGCTGGATAAAGAGACCGTCCTCTCGCACGCCGCCGAAATTCGCAAAGCGTTAGGCGACAGAGCATTGTTACGCGCCATTCACTTTTTTGATGAGAATGAGCGTGTAGATAAGATGACCTCTATACTTTTGGAAATGGAAAGCGCAGTTACAGTTGCAGAAAAAGAGAAATTGTTTAATTGTTATTTGGAATTGGTAAATGAGTCAGGCGATTCTTCTTGGAAACTTTTACAGAATGTTTATTCTCCTCATTCTCCTGAACAGCAGGGAATTTCTACAGCGCTTGCTTTGACTAAAGATTTTTTCCGCAAACAAAAACTTTTTAGCACAAACAAGGTTTGCGCTTGCAGAGTGCATGGCGGCGGGTTTGCGGGGACTGTACAGGTTTATCTGCCGTTAGGTGCAATGGATGCTTATTGTGCGTTTATGGAGAGGGTTTTTGGAGCGGGGGCGGTGATACCTGATATTAAGAAGGCGTCAGGAGAGTAACAAGTTATCATTCAATATATTTTTTATATTGATATTTTCCCAAATTAATTGAAAAATTTTTTGATGATAATGCTGGTATCATCTTGTGTGCATAACACATGTATTCTATCTACCGTCGTTAGCTGAGAATTTATCACAATTTGTAAGCCAAGACTTACTTTTTTTTCAACTGTTCCAGTTTCCGTTCCAAAATACTATGTATTTCCAGCATCCCAATATAGAATGAACAGTGCGGCAGACATAGAAAATTGGAAGTGACTCATTGCGCAATTAACATTCATACCGGAAGTATTGGATGTTATAGTTGAATAATTAACGCCATGGTGTGTTGTATCAGAATAATAAAAGTGTAATAATGGAGTTACTATGAAAAACGCAGACAAATATCAAATCGGTTACTTTATGCCTCCCGAACCGAGTATGAAGTGGGCGGCAAAAGAATACGCCGATAAAGCTCCAATCTGGTGCAGCGTTGACTTGCGTGACGGAAACCAAGCGCTCATCGTTCCCATGAACCTCGAAGAAAAAATTGAATATTTTAAATTCCTTCTGGAAATTGGTTTTAAAGAAGTCGAGGTCGGCTTTCCCGCCGCTTCTGAAACGGAGTTTGTTTTTTTGCGTACGCTTATCGAAAAAAACATGATCCCTTCCGATGTTACAATTCAAGTTTTAACGCAGGCAAGGTCTCATATAATTCAAAAAACTTTTGACTCTCTTGCAGGGATTAAAAACGCTGTCGTGCATCTGTACAACTCAACGTCTGTCGCTCAGCGCGAACAGGTTTTTAAAATGACGCAGGAAGAAATAATTAAAGTCGCGAAAGAGGGCGCGCAATTGTTTAATGAATACGCGGCAAAAATGGCTGATACCAAATTTCGGTTTGAATATTCTCCTGAAAGTTTCACTGGAACAGAAATTGATTTCGCACTGAAAATCTGCAACGAAGTTATTAATATTTGGAAACCATCGGCAGAACGTAAGGTTATCATCAATCTTCCCGCGACGGTGCAGATGTCAATGCCTCATGTTTACGCGAGCCAAGTTGAGTACATGAGTAATAATCTGCACGATCGCGAAAATGTTATCCTGTCTCTGCATCCGCATAACGACAGGGGAACCGCAGTCGCAGATGCCGAGCTTGGATTGCTTGCGGGAGCGGATAGAATCGAAGGCACGCTTTTCGGCAACGGAGAGCGCACAGGAAATGTCGATATCGTAACGCTCGCGATGAA
>WQSW01000051.1 GCA_009787695.1 Treponema sp. | reverse complement strand
CCTTTCCGAACACGGAAGTCAAGCCCCTTTGCGCCGATGATACTCCGCCTCTAAGGCGCGGGAAAGTAGGTCGTTGCCAAGCTTTTTATTTTATTTTTCAAAGAGCTGCTCAGAAATGGGCGGCTCTTTTTTTATGGGGTTAGCTGTCTTTCAATGTGTGCAACAATTGTTATACGAAATTTAATTTGAATACACGCAGCTTCTTTTACTAAAGCTGCTTGATTATTTAAAAAGTTTTATCAGTTTTAAAATAGTTTTGCATTGTTCAGAATTGAGAGTTTGAAGCCAGTGCAATATTTCCAAAGCTTCTTTGCTGGATTTGTTTTGTATTTTATTTTCATTTTCTCTTTCACCGATAACCAGATATTCGACAGAAACTTTCAGGGCTTGGGCTATTTTTACAGCGGCATCAACAGAAGGGACGGTTGCTCTTGCTCCCAAGTAGCAATCCAACGTAGCAACGGGAATACCGGTTTTTGCACTCAATTCTTTAATAGTTACGCCATGATAATTGAGTTCGGTTCTTAGATTTTCTCTAAAATTATTACCCATGATATAGAAATTATTATAATGAAATATCAAAGATTAACTGTTGACAATATATGAAAAATCATGTATTGTTTATCAAAATCAATGATATATCAAAGATAAAAATTTAATATTATTGATATTTTAAAAGAGTATAATATGGATTTTGATGATTGGCTTAGAGCGGGAAGCGGCACTTGTCCGAACAATAACAGTACATGGCGTTGCAGGAGCTGTTGCCATATTTGGGAACATAATTAAATTGCAACCGGCGGGCTCTAAATAAAAAGGAGGTATTATAATGAACAAGCCAAGAGCAGTACCAGGATCATGTCCTTTTTATGATCACCCCAGCGATAAGTGCTACCTGTCGGAAACAACGCCGTCATCAGGCACTCGTGATCAAAAGTGCAAGAATGAAAGTAATTGTAAAAATTGTGGCAATTACGAAGCGTGGAAAAGTGGCAGTAATTACAGAGGAAAATAAAACATCTTTTAGATGTTCTAACAATCAGTCAAAAGGACTTTAAAAAAAGGATAAGAAAATGGCAAAAATTGAATTCAAGAGAGTTGATTTAGGAGATGGAGTTGTTTATGAAGGGGAAATCGAAAACGGAAAGAGATTTGTTTTTGGCAAATATTCACAAGGTACAGTAACATACATAGGTGAATTCAATGAAGAAAGCGATATGGAAGGAATCGGAAAATTAACGCTAGATAATGAAGAATTACAATTAGTTAGTGTCGGTACATTTAAAGGTATTGGTTCAAATGGATTACCTATTCTAAATGGTTATGGAGCAATATATTATTTCTTTAAAGGTCCAAAACCAAAGGAAGTTGGTGATATAAAATTCGAAGAGGGAAAATTCGTTGACGGTCAACTTCATGGGCAAGGAATAATACATTATGATGATGGCGGGAAATATGAAGGTGGATTTGCTAATGGTAGGATGCATGGAAAAGGAATAAGAACAAACGCTGATGGAATAACTACTTCAAGGGAATATGACAATGGGAAATTTATTCTTTAAAAATCGTCTGAATGAAAAGGCGTTTTTATAACTATTCCTATTTTTATAGGAAGTTTAATTATTTTTAAAGGAGGTAAAAAATATGGGTTATCAAGGGTGTCCATGCTATAGGGATTTTTTTCTTATGTATGGCTATTATTGTGATGATCGAGACCGGAATATGTCTTGTGGTAATTGTCCTTTAGCAGAAGAAGCTCGTAAAAGAAACGGGAATTAAAAAGTATTGATAGGATTTTATTTAAATTATTGGTGATATAAACACCGAAAAGGAGATTTTTATGGCAATGAAAGATTTTAAAAGTGAGTCAAGAGTACCACCTGGGAAAGAGGATGAAGTGGTCAGGTTATATATGTCTTTTGGATGGGAACTTAAAGATAAACAAAGAGTAAAAACTCAGGATGCACAAAAATATGCAGGACAAAGTAGCGATCTTAAAACTAGTTATTTTGAAAATGTAAAAGGCGTTGACTTTTTTGAACTTACTTTTGAACGTGACCCTGATAGAAAAAATTATGCAGAATTGGTTGAGCTTGAAAGACAATATTATGTTCCACTTCCATCTGTTCCTAAAACAGTTCCAGATCCTGGTGAAAAGCCGAAAATGTTTGGAAAAAAATGGGTTATTTTAACTCTTATTGGTCTCTGTCTATCTTTATTTCCCGGAGTTATAATTATATTATGGAGACTTATTTCTTATCCAAGTAAAACTTCATCATGGAAACAAAATAAAGAGGCTTTCGATAAAAGCACAACTCCTGAAGCTATAGCTGCCAGAACTTCAGCTGAGAAAGCTTTATCAGAAGCAAAGAAAAAACGGTCTGAAGCATTGGAAAAGGCTAAATCGCTTGTTTAATTAATCAGAAAAATTAAAATAGTGTGAAAGCGCAACCGTCGCTTAATGTTCTAGGTAACCGCTTCGCCGCCCTGCCGGGCGGCTCGGGCTACGCAAAATCGCATTTTGGGTAGGGGAACAGGAATATTTTTAAACTAGGACAACATTCATATCGTTTTATTTTATTCTCCTTCCCTCAATGTACTCGCAATAGTCGCTTTCGCATTCGCCATGAAAGCGTCTTTAGGCTGATAACTTAAAAGAGTTTCGCTGGCATATTTAGTAAAATATGCATCAATCATTTTCTCTTCCGTGTAATTTTTGTTTTTCATGTCTGTAATAAAATCGCGGCAGGTGGTGTTGATCTCAAGCGCTTTTTCAAAAAAACTGTCTGCTTCTTTACTGCCTGCAACTCCGCAGTGAGGCATTGATAAATGTTCATAAGGGATTTGACTGCATTTTTTTATTGATTGAATCGTATCGTTATAACTTGTCAGGTAACATGGATATATTATCCCGTCCGGCATCAATATTCCCGGTGTTTCATTTATAATCAACAGTTTTAATTCGGGGATAAAAAAGGCTAGAGAATCTCTTGTGTGTCCGGGCGTTTCAATTGTTTGGACGGAAAGCCCTCCAAGTGAAATAATTTTGTTTTCTTTTACCGTTATGTCGGCATGAAATAGATCATCATTATAATCCATGTTAAGTTCGGTTTTATAGGTTTTTGCCGCAGCAAGGGATAGCTCTCGGATAACTCTGCGGGGAGTGTTTTTTAACAAAACGGCTGCTCCGATTTCACAAGTTACAACACGTAGATTGTTCCATTCTTTTCTGAAAAAAGGGAGCGCTCCGATATGGTCATAATGGGTGTGTGTTAAAAAGAGATAATCCAGCACCCTGCCGTTTAGGGCTTTTTTTACGTTTTCAATGGTTTTATCGCAGCAAAACATCATGCCGCAGTCAAAAAGAGCGGTATAATCATCGCCGACAAGGAGTTGCCCGTCGCTTGATTTGTGCGCGATGCAATTTATAAATCTTTTCATAATTATTAATATCATATGTTTTTTGATGTTTTATGTCTTCCTCTTTTTATGCCGATAATATCAACATGAAAAACTTATACCTAATTTTGATTGTTTTGTTCGTAATGGCGCTTTTTCCGTTTCAGGTTTTGGCTCAGGAAACTGTTGTTTTAAAGCAGGAAGGTATCGCTTCTTGGTACGGCAGAGAGTTTGAAGGCCGTCCGACAGCGTCTGGGGAAATTTTTGACGCTTCTCAATTAACTGCGGCTCATCCCAGTCTGCCTTTTGGAACCATGCTTATTGTTACAAATACTCATAATAATAAAAAAGTAACGGTCAGAATAAATGATCGCGGACCTTTTGTTCCGGCAAGAATTATCGATGTTTCAAGGGCTGCAGCAGAACAGCTTGATATGATTGTAACAGGGACTGCTCCTGTTAAGATTGAAACTGTTAACGGAGTCGTTCTTTCAACCGCTGCTGTCGGTACGCAAGTATCACCTCAATCTAATAATGCACCAAGACCGTCTCAGGAAACCGCTTTGCAAAATATTAATTCTCAAACAATTGCACCTGTTGTTCAAACAACGCCGCAGCAAGTGATACCTGCACAAGTTACAGCGGCTAATTCATCTGTGTTTGTTTCACAGCCTCAAGTGGTTGCACAAGCGCCTGTTCTTCCTCAGTTCAGGCTTAACCCTTCTATCAATATAGTAAATGAAAAAAATTACCGTTTGCAAATAGGCTCTTTCAGAGTTGCACGTAACGCAGTTGAGGCTTTTGATAAATTAAAAAATGCAGGTTTAAATCCCGCTTATGAAAGNTTTACCGACAATAACAATAACGAATNTTTCAGAGTAGTGCTTGCAGGTATTAGCGGAACTGATGTGCAGTTAACAACAGAAAGGCTTAGAGCGGCAGGTTTTTTTGAAGCGGTTATTCGTGAAGAACACTAGTCTAAGCGTTTTTAGAAACGTATGATTCAAATAAAATAACGCAAGAGAAAAAAGTGATAAATCATTCAATGCCGTCCCGCTTCGAGGTGCTTAGCGAAAAATTCGGTTATCAATCTTTTCGCCGCGGACAGGATGAAACTATCAACGCGATCCTTTCAGGAAAAGATGTTCTTGCAGTAATGCCTACAGGTGCGGGGAAATCTTTGTGTTACCAAATTCCCGCTCTTCTTCTTGACGGAATGACAATCGTTATTTCACCACTAATTTCTTTAATGAAAGATCAAGTAACAGCTTTGCATGAAGCAGGTTGCGAAGCCGCATACTTAAACAGTTCTTTAACAAACGAAGAATATTCAATCACAATAAAAAAAATTATTGAAGGAAAAATAAAACTTCTTTATATTGCACCGGAAAGATTACAAAAAACAGAAATGTCTAATTTGATTCATACACAAATTGCGTCTAACATAAAATTACCGCTTGTTGTGATAGACGAAGCGCATTGCGTGTCACAATGGGGGCATGATTTCAGAACAAGTTATTTGCAAATAGCAGGTTTTATTAATAGCCTAAAAGAGCGTCCTGTTACAGCCGCTTTCACCGCTACAGCGACGGTAAAAGTCAGAGATGATATCCGCAGGCTTCTTTCCTTGAACGATCCTTTTTTAATTAACACCGGTTTTGACAGACCTAATCTTTATTTTGAAGTTCAAAAACCAAAAGATAAAAAAATTGCTTTACTTGAATGTTTAGAAAAAAGAAAAAGTTTAAGCGGTATTATTTATTGCGCTACACGCAAAGCAGTAGAAGAAATTTGCGATTTACTGGTTTATCATGGATACGAAGCGACACGCTATCATGCAGGGTTAGATGACATTGAGCGAAAAAATAACCAAGATGATTTTATTTATGACAGAAAAACAATAATGATTGCAACTAACGCATTCGGTATGGGGATAGACAAATCAAATGTTTCTTTTGTTATTCACTACAATATGCCCAAAAATATAGAAAGTTATTATCAGGAAGCGGGACGTGCAGGCAGAGACGGAGAAAATGCCGATTGCATTCTTTTGTATAACGGGCAGGATGTTCGGATCAATCAGTATTTAATCTCGCAAGGCGAAGAAGGTGAACGCACGCAGAAATGGTCTGAAGATTTAATTCAGCATAATCTTGATTTATTAAAACAAATGACCTTTTACGCTTCCGGAAATGATTGCTTACGGAAAAGATTGCTTTCTTATTTCGGGGAAACTATTAATAAAGCTTGCGGTAATTGTTCAAATTGCCTTACATCATTTACAGAAATTGATGTAACAACAGAAGCGCAAAAAATTGTATCATGTGTTTACCGTTTAAAACAAAGGGAAAAATGTTTTGGGAAAACGATGATCATCGATATTTTGCGCGGAAGCAAAAATGAAAAGATTCTCCGTTTCGGTTTTGATACATTAAGCACATGGGGGCTGTTATCTGAAACAAGCAATCATCGGTTAAGACTCATCATGGATTTTGTAATTGACGAAGGTTATTTAAACATGGAGGAAGGTGAGTATCCTGTTGTAACACTCGGTAACTGGAACGATCTTTTTAAAGAAGGGGTTAAACTTTTTATGAAACTGCCCGAAGAAAAAAAACCTTCTCCAAAGCAGAAAGAGCTGCAAACAGGTGTTACGCAGACAACATTTTCAGAAACGTCAAACTCTGTTTGCGCTCACGATGAGGTGCTTTTTGAAAAATTACGCAAACTAAGAAAAGAGATTGCTCTAAAAGAATCTGTCCCCGCCTATATCGTTTTTTCTGATGCATCCTTAAAAGATATGAGCAGAAAAAAGCCGGTTTCGCTTGTTCAATTTTCAAGTGTAAACGGTGTCGGAAATATAAAACTTGAAAAATACGGAGATGAATTTACCTCATTAATCAGGGAATATATGCAACAAATACGGCAAAAATAAAAAATTCCTTGTCTTAATGCGTTTTTTCTGTTATTATTACTATAGAAATGTTGCAACCATCAATGTTACAGAAATATTCTCTTTTTGGCGGTTTGGTAGAAGAGCAGATCGAAGGACTCCTTCCTTTTATGCACGAGGAAAAATTTAAACCGGAAGACTTCATTATTACAGAAGGAAAAACTAACGATAAAATTTTCTTTCTCATTGAAGGGCAGGTTGCAGTTTCAAAGAAGGATATAGTTCTTACCCGTTTCAGCGAAGGGGAAGCGTTCGGCGAAATGGAAGTCCTTGATGTAATGCCTGCAGCAGCTTCAATCAAAGCCTTAACACCGGTAACAGTTATGTCAATTTCAAATAAATCACTTCGTGAAATATATAAAAAAGATGTAACAACTTTTACTCTTGTCCTGATGAATCTGGCGCGTGATCTTGTGCGCCGCCTGCGTAAAATGGATGAAAAATTTGCTTCATCACCGCCGATTTTATATTAATTAATTAGGAGACATTATGATTTTCAATCCCGAGTATGAATGTATGGACAGACAAGCGCGTGACAAACTCCAGCTTGCCGCTTTAAAAAATCTTACAGAAACTTTATTTTCTAAAGTTCCTTTCTACCGAAAAAAAATGATCGAAGCAGGAATAACCCCGAAAGATATTCATTGCACAAAAGATATTGATAAATTGCCTTTTACAACAAAAGATGATCTGCGTGACAATTATCCTCACGGGCTTCGCGCCTGCCCGCAAGACAGAATCGTAGAAGTTCACATGAGTTCAGGCACAACGGGAAAACCTGTCGTTAACGAATACACAATTAAAGACCTTGATATTTGGCGGCAATCAATGGCAAGGACTCTTGCAGGCGCAGGCTGCACGCGGGATGACATCGTTCAAAATTGTTACGGTTACGGACTCTTCACGGGAGGCGCAGGTGTTCATTACGGCGCATTAACTATCGGCGCGGAAGTGCTGCCTATGTCAAGCGGAAACACTGAACGTCAATTAATGATTCTCCGCGATTTCGGTTCAACTATGCTGACATGCACTCCGTCTTATGCGCTTTATCTTGCAGAAGAAGCTGCAGAATCAGGAATCGATATACGCGCGCTTCCTATCAGCAAAGGATGTTTCGGTGCTGAACCGTGGAGCGAAAATATGCGTATCGAAATTGAAGAACGCTTTAATATGAAAGCATATGACATTTACGGTTTAACAGAAATAATAGGACCGGGTGTCGCTTTTGAATGTGAAGCGCAGCATGGTCTTCATGTAAACGAAGATTTTTTCTTTCCTGAAATTATCGATTCTGCAACCGGAAAGGTTTTACCAGCCGGTGTAAAAGGAGAACTTGTTTTCACTACAATTACAAGAGAGGGAACACCTCTTTTACGTTACAGAACAAGAGACATCACCTGCATTATCGAAGAGCCTTGCTCTTGCGGACGCACCACAAGACGTATACAACGTCTTTTCGGACGCACAGATGATATGCTGATCATAAGAGGTGTAAATATTTTCCCAAGTCAGATTGAGCAAGCTCTCATCGAGATTGAAGGGACAGAGCCGCAGTATTTGATCATCGTTAGCCGGGAAAATCATCTTGACGAAGTGGAATTGCAAGTCGAAGTAAAAAAAGAACTTTTCACCGATGAAACGCGCGGACTTGAAAACCTCCGCAGCCGCATTGAACAAGTAATGAGGAGCAAACTTCAAATCGGTTTAAGAGTAAAACTTGTCGAACCAAAAACAATTGAAAGATCAATCGGAAAAGCAAAAAGAGTTATCGACAACAGGAAAATATAGGTTATACTATATAAGTAGCTGGCATTATAGGAGACGTTATGGGAATAAAACAAATATCGGTTTTTTTAGAAAATACAACAGGAAGGTTAAGCGAAGTTACAAAAACGCTTGCCAATGCAGGGATTAATCTTCGCGCAATCAGTATTGCCGACACTGATGAGTTTGGTATTTTACGTTTGATTGCAGATAAAACTGACAAAGCGATTGAAGCGCTGAATGCAGCTAATTTTACCACAAAACAAACTGATGTAGTTGCGGTTGAAATTGATGATTCTCCCGGCAGCCTTGCAAAGTTAATGGAGATTTTTCAGAAATCGAAGGTTAATATTGAATATCTTTATGCATCACTTGAAGGACAGATCGATAAAGCTGTTGTTATCTTTAAATTAAAAGATCATAATTTAGGTCTTAAAATTTTAGCAGATAACGGTTTAAAAATGCCGGAAAATTTTTAATTAATGTTTAATTTTCAATTGTAAGTACAGCATATATAAGGGGATTGTTTGATGAAAATATTGATGGTATCAAGTGAAGCGGTTCCCTGGGCAAAAACAGGCGGGCTTGCCGACATGGTTTCCGCTCTTTCAATCAGCCTTGCAAAACTGGGACATGAAGTAAAAATTGTTTTACCCCGTTATTATTCAATCAACAAAGATCAATTGACGCTGCTTCCGGGCGGTATGGGAACACCAATGGGAGGTGTTGAAGAATGGAGTGCCGTTTACACGACAGAAATGCCCGGAACAACAAAAAGAAATTCTATAGATGTTTATTTTATCGATCATAATAAATATTTCGGCAGAGACGGTATTTACGGCAATCAAACAGAAACAGATTTTTTAGATAATCCAAGACGTTTTATTTTCTTTTGCCGCTCCGCTTTCCAGCTTTGCAGAAAACTTGATTGGTATCCCGATGTGCTTCATGCTCACGATTGGCCTGCTGCAGTTGTGCCTGTATATTTAAAATTTGCAGAAAGAGTTTCCGGAAGTCTCGGCGGATTTGAAAAAACCGTTTCTATTCTTACAATTCATAATTTGGGATATCAAGGTATTTACAGCAAAGATAATTTTGATTATACAGGTCTTGGCTGGGATGTATATTACAATGCAGGCTTTGAAGATTTTAATATGATGAATATGCTCAAAGCAGGGCTTTACAGTGCAGATAAACTCAGCACAGTTTCGCCTAACTATGCAGAAGAAACAAAAACACAATACAACGGCTTCAGATTGGACGGAGTGCTGCGTTACCGCAGAGCCGACTATTGCGGTATATTAAACGGAATAGATAATAAAGTATGGAATCCTTCAAAAGATGAATATATACCTGTTACTTATTCAAAAAAAGATTTAACCGGTAAAGCAAAGGCAAAAGAAGCTTTACAAAAAGAATTCGGTTTGCCTCTGGATCCGAAAGTACCTGTAATCGGCATGGTAACAAGATTAACAGATCAAAAAGGAGTAGGTGATCTTTTCGGTCCTACTTACGGATCGGTCTGGTCAATCTGCAAGGATATGGATTTACAATTTATACTTTTAGGTTCAGGTGAAAGCTGGTGTGAAAATGAAATAAGAGGTCTTGCATCCCGCCTTTCAAATTTTAAAGCAAGAATCGGTTACAGCGAAAAAGTCAGTCATCTTATTGAAGCGGGTTCAGATTTTTTTCTGATGCCCAGCCGTTACGAGCCTTGCGGTCTTAATCAGATGTATTCACTTATTTACGGAACAATCCCTATTGTACGCAGAACAGGCGGGCTTGCGGACACAGTAGAAAATTTCAACGAAAAAACAGGAAGCGGCACAGGTTTTATGTTTGATTATCTTAGCCCTTCTTCAATTTACGACACTGTAGGCTGGGCAGTTTGGGCATGGTACAACCGCCGCAACGATATTGAAAAAATGAGAAAACGCGGAATGTCTCTTGATTTTTCTTGGGAAAAATCAGCACAAAAATATCTCGAACTTTACGAAGCCACACAAAAAACAATGGGCATCGTAACTGCAAATTAACTAACTAAGAAGGAATTTTTATGAATATTCATTTTATTTGTTTAATTATTCTTGGAGTTGTTTCAATAGTATACCTAACAACACTTTTTTTCAAAGCGGGTGTTTTTCAATTTATTTTAAAAGGCTGCCTTATCCCTCTTATATTAGCGGTTTACATAACAGGAGCGAATATCATTCTTTTGCCGATTGTTTTAGCCCTTGTATTTGCATGGATAGGAGATGTTGTACTTATAAAAATCGATAATCTTGTATGCTTCAGGATAGGGCTTGCAAGTTTTTTAATAGGACATATTTTCTATGTAATAGCGATGTTTGAACATGCCATGCCGCTGCATTATCCCGCATTTTTTATCAGTATTGCAGTAGGTGCAAGCTTGGGATTTTTGCTTATTAAAATTGTTAAACCTACTCCGGAAATGAAAATCCCTGTCATCGTTTATGCAGCAACCATACTTCTAATGGCGATTTCCGCATTACAATTGTATTTATCTCAGGATTTTCCTCAAGGTCTTTTTGGAATATTGGTTTTTACAGGAAGCCTTTGTTTTGTTGCTTCAGACTCTTCTTTAGCAATGGTGACATTTCAGAAAAAACCTTATTATGTTTTTTGCATGACTACATATATTGCAGCTCAGCTTTTAATTACTCTTGGATTTTGTCAATTTAAAATTTAATTCAACTTTATCGCATAATTATAACATCTGATTGAATGTCCGGTTTTAATTTCTGTTAAAGCAGGCGGGGCGTTAAAACATCTTTCCGTTGCCTTTGGGCATCGGGGTGCAAAAGAACAACCTTGTACAGCAAAAGAAGCGGACGCAATTTTTTTTATTTCTTCATTTTTATTTTCTGATTGACTTTTTTCCAAAGTATTTTTCGTTTGTATACCTGCCGCCGATGAAAACAGCAATTGCGTATACGGATGCAGCGCTGCGCTGTATAAGTCTTCCGCACGCGCTTCTTCCATCAATTCCCCTTTGTACATTACCCCTATACGGTCGCAGAAGTAGCACGCTACTTTTAAATCATGTGCAATAAACAAGAATGATATATTTCTTTTTTTACGGATGTCGAGTAACAAATTAAGAATCTGTCCTTGAATAGAAACATCAAGCGCTGAAACAACTTCGTCGCAAATTAAAACNTCAGGNTCCATTAAAAGCGCGCGTGCAATTGAAATACGCTGCCGCTGCCCTCCNGAAAATTCCGAAGGTCTTTTTTCAAGGTCAGCCGCCTGAAGCCCTACTTCTTCCAAAATATCAGCCGCCTTTTGACGCAGTTCTTTTTCGCTTACACCTCTTTTTTTCAAAGGTTTACGGCAGCCTGAAACAAGAACTTCATAAACAGTCATTCTTGGGTTTAAAGATTTTGCAGGGTCTTGAAACACATAGCGTACTTTTTCACGGTAGTGACGCAACGCCTCTTTTTTTAAACCGGCGACATCTAAACTATTATCTTCGCTCTGATAAATTATCTGCCCGGAATCCGCTTCATACATACGTACCAACATCCGCGCTGTAGTTGTCTTCCCGCAGCCTGATTCGCCGACAAGCCCGTAAGCTTCGTTTTTACCGATAGAAAAAGATACATCGTTTACAGCATTCACAAAGCGCCCGAAACGGGCAAAAAAACCGGCTTCGAGGTTAAAGCGTTTTTTTAAGTTTGTGACAGTTAAGAGGGACATGAGGTTATTTTAGCATAGATTGCAGGGAGGGAGAAGAAGTATTACCATGTATTATATCCCCCCATCTTCTAAAAACCGACTAATCGCCGTATGCGAAAATCCTTCGCTTTTTAATAAATATTTCATTGTGCGGCTGACATCACCGTCATCCCCTGTTTTGCGTTTAACTTTCTTCTCGTGTTTTTTTACAAAGCGCAGAAGAAGAGAGTATTCTGCCTCGTCGTCTAACACGTTTTTAAGAGCGGTTTGCGCATCATCACGGTCTATGCCGCGTGAACACAAAGAAGATAAAAGCTGACGCGGGCTGCGGGTAAAACGAAGACGGGATTCCAGCCACAGACGGGCAAAGCGGCTGTCATCTAGAAGTGACAAATCGCATAAGCGTTCCATTACAGCGTTAACACAAGATGCTTCATGCCCCCTCTTTTCAAGTTTGCGTTTTAAACCGCTGCAGCATTGTTCCGCTCTTGCTATAAGACGCAAAGCGGTTTTTTCTGCACGCAAGCAAGCTGAAGCATGACGAAAAGCAGCTTCTTCAGAAGCGGTAATTTCATGCTCACTAAAATTGAGAAGATGTGTTTCGATTATTTCAGGAGGTAAATAACAATTTCTAAAAGAAAATAAAGAGCCGTCGGAAAGGTTGATACGGCAAACCGCATCAACCTTAAATTCTTTGCCTGTTTGAATTTTTAGTTCATTTATCCGCACGAACTGTTGTTTTTCAATACCCGAATATTAGCGTTTGGAGAATTGGAAGCGTCTGCGCGCTCCGGGTCTTCCGTATTTTTTTCGTTCAACCATGCGCGGGTCGCGGGTAAGGAAACCGTTGCTGCGTAAGCTTACGTTGTTGGAATGATCAACTTGGCAAAGCGCTCTTGCAAGCCCGTGACGGCAAGCACCTGCCTGACCGTTACAGCCGCCGCCGTATACATTAATTAAAATGTCATACTTGTTTTCGCTGCCTGTTACCATTAAAGGCTGACGAACCATCTGTATATGTTCACCTAACGCAAAATATGCAGATAATTCTTTGCCGTTTACAATAATCTTACCGCTTCCGTCGCGAATATAAACTCTCGCTACAGATGTTTTTCTTCTTCCGGTACCCATTCCAAGATTCTTTATCATATCTATCTTCCTTTAGAGTTCGAGTGTTATAGGATTCTGAGCGCTATGCGGATGTTCAGCTCCGGCATAAATTTTTACGTTTTTCGCCATTTTCCTGCCAAGCGGGCCTTTTGGAAGCATTCCTTTAATGGCGGCTTCCAGAGGTTGTGTCGGATGACGGGCGATAACTTTTTCAAAATTATTAGCTTTTAAACCGCCAATATAGCCTGAATGATGATAATACATCTTTTGCTTTGCTTTTCTGCCTGTAACTACAATTTTTTCCGCATTAATCACTACAACAAAATCCCCTATTTCCTGATGGGGGACAAAAATAGCCTTATTTTTGCCGCGTACAATGGCTGCAACCTTAGCTGCAACCCTGCCCAAAACCAATCCCTGTGCGTCAATTATGTACCATTTTCGTTCCACAGACGCGGGCTTTGCAAATACTGTCTTCATAACAATAACCTTTTATAACCTTTTTCAAAAATTCTTATTCGTAACGGGATCTTAAGAATATTAAATAAATAGGGGAGTTGTCAATAGGGTTAAAAACGAAGTTTTCCGGCTCAATATATCTTGGTCTGAAGCCTCTTAATCACGCCGTTAAAAAAGTCCATAGAAAGACCGCTGCCCTCGTACCTTAGAGCGTGCTCGTCCATCAATTGCTGGGTGTAAACACTAAAAGGGATAATCCTTGTGTTTCTGTATCTGCGGTCAAAATGGGTAATTACAGGTATCATTCCGAATTCGGAGATGTTAAGATTTTTTACAACCAATTCTCCTGTCGGCAGCAACATCCCTTCTTTTGTAAAAGTTACCTTTGCCATTCCGCCGATTATTCTTTCTCTTTCATTTTGATGAGACACAAAATTGCCAAGCGAGTAATAACATACAGTTTTTCTGCCGTCGGGCAGATTGATGGTATCCACTTTTTGAAGCACATGCGGATGATGACCGATAATCAGGTCAACATTTTGCTCTGCAAGAAAAAGCGCAAGATCAACTTGGCTTCTTGCAGGCTCTAAAACATATTCAGGACCCCAATGCATCGATACAATTAAAAAATCGCACAAGGGGCGCAATGCGGAAATTTCCTGCGCCATTTTGTTTCTGTCGATCATCGACACAAGATTCGGATTATCTCTTGGAAGAGCGATGCCGTTAAGACCGTATGTATAAGATAAAAAACCAAAACTGATATTATTGCGCGTAACAATCCGTGCGCTCTCCCCTGATCTTCTTGCACCAATTACGGTTATACCTTCTATTGTGTTCAGAAAATCCAATGTTGCGTAAAGACCCGCCGCCCCCATATCCATCGCGTGGTTATTCGCTAAATTGATGATGTCAAAACCTATTGCGGCAATATCCCTGCCGAGCGCTTGCGGCGAATTAAAAGCAGGGTATCCCGAATAGCCGTAATTAGCCCCTGCCATAACCGTTTCCTGATTTATAAACGCAATGTCAGCATTTTCTACAATACTTTTTATTTCTGCATAAATTGGAATGTAATTATAAACGCCGTTTATAAGCCCGTTATTTATTAAAGAATCGTGATACAAATTATCGCCTGCGGCAACAAGTGTAACAGAAAAATGCTGAGGTAAATCCGGTGTATTTTGTTCAGATACAAATTCAGATTCGTTATTATCAAGTCCGTTTAATAAAGCAATCGGTTTTGAGTAACATGAAATTAAAAGTATAATAATTATTATTACACCCAATCTATTCTTCACGCTTACCTCCTATAACTCTCTGTGAATCTGAAAGATCGTTAAATAATTGTATATCTTTATAACCTTTTTTTTCAAGTATGGTTACTATTTTCTGCATCTGACGGGGATCGGCTTCCAGTAAAAGAGCGCCGCCGTTTATTAAATATTCAGACGCTCCGTTTATGATACGTTTGATTATATCCAACCCGTCTTCCCCGCCGTCCAGAGCGATACGAGGTTCATTCTGCACTTCAGCGGAGAGCGTCTCAATCTCTTGCGAAGGAATGTAAGGAGGGTTTGAAATAATAAGCGAAAAACTGTTAATTAAAGAAGAGCTGTCAGAGGAAAGAGCGTTAAATAAATCGCCTTGATAAAAATGAATTTGATTATTCTTTGATAAAATACGGCTTGAATTAAGTTTTGCAGTTTTAAGCGCATCATTGGAAATATCTGCCGCATAAACTTCAAGATCAGGTCTTTCGTGTTTAAGAGAAATCGCTATAGCCCCTGACCCTGTGCATAAATCTAAAACGCCGCTTTTTTTTGGTTCATGCAGATTCGTGTCAGTTTTTGTTAAATATTTTTCTAATGCCGTTTCTACAAGTGTTTCCGTATCGGGGCGCGGAACAAGCACCGATTTGTTTACGATAAAATCAAGCCCTCTGAATTCTTTTTTCCCGATTAAATAAGCGGTACATTCTCCGCTGCATCTTCTTTCGATAAGTCCGCAAAAGGAAGCGCAATTTTTTTCGGAAATTGATTTATTTCCTTCTGTAATAAGCTCTGTCTTGCTCATTTTTAAAATATGCGCCAGCAGAAGAGATGCATCAAGGCTAGGCGTTTTGATTCCGGCAAATTTTAAATCCGCGCTTCCCTGAGATAATGCTTCACGGATAATCAAAAGAGAACCTCCTTATTAAAAAAATTTATTTTAATCAGATTCTGATAAATCAGAAGCGCTGCTTTTTAATAGTTCTTCTTTTGCAGATAATTTTAAAGCGTCAAAAAGTTCTGCAGTATCGCCTTGCATGATAAGATCGAGTTTATAAAGAGTAAGATTGATACGATGATCTGTAAGGCGGTTCTGCGGAAAATTATAAGTTCTGATTCTCTGCGAACGATCCCCTGAACCTACCTGACTCTTTCTTGCTTCCGCTCTTTGCGCGGCGGCTTTTGCTTCTTCCGCTTCATAAATACGCGCACGCAATATGCGCATCGCCTTTGCTTTATTTTTAATTTGACTTTTCTCGTCCTGACAATGAACAGTAAGCCCTGTGGGTAAGTGCGTTATGCGCACAGCAGAGTCCGTAGTATTAACGCATTGCCCTCCCGGACCGCCTGCACGCATAACGTCGATGCGCAGATCATCAGGTTTGATATCAATTTCTGTTTCATCGGCTTCCGGTAAAACGGCAACTGTCACAGCGGATGTGTGAATTCTTCCTGAGCTTTCTGTTTCCGGAACTCTCTGCACTCTGTGAACTCCGGACTCGTAACGAAGATTTTCATAAACATTATTTCCGCTGATAGAAAAAACAATTTCTTTAATACCGCCGAGTTCAGTATCGTTAGAATTCATAATCTCGAATTTCCAGCCTTTGTTTTCCGCGAAACGTGAATACATACGATAAAGGTCTGCGGCAAAAAGCGCAGCTTCTTCCCCGCCTGTTCCGGCGCGAATTTCCATAATGATATTTTTTTCATCTAAAGGATCTCGCGGAATAAGCAGGAATTTGAGCTTTTCGGAATTAACAGCCAATTTATTTTCAAGCTCTTTAAGTTCCTCGCGGGCAAGTTCCTTCATTTCTTGATCTTTTTCTTCCTGAACAAGCGCTTTAGTTTCGCCGACCTGTTTTTCCAATTCTTCTATATTAGTATGAATTTGCGCGATTTCGCTAAGGTGGGAATGTTCTTTCATTACATTTTTGTAACGGTTTTGATCTTTCACAAGGGAAGGGTCTTGAATCAACAAAGTTAATTCATCGTATCGTTTTAATAGTGAATCAAGCCTTTCATTCATTTTTATTACTGCTTTTCAACAAAAAACGGGCATGAATAAACAACCAGTTCCATCGGATCATCTTCGCTTGAAAATTCGTCCAGAGTTTCTTTCAGAGTTTCTTGAATATGGCAATTTCCGGCATATGTACATAACGGGCAAGCGCCGTTACCTCTTGCATTCAATTCTACTTTCATGACTTATCCTATCAAAAATTGATTTTAATATCAATCTGTTTTCCGATCAATAATCTGTTAACCGGAGGCTTTTAAACTTACAACGAAGTTTTATACCTTGACTATCGATAAAGATAGGGGTAATCTTCCAGTATGAAAATTAATCCATTAAATATTCTTATGATAATAATTTTACTTGGATCATGCGCAACTTCCGGTACTAAAGTAAAACCGATTGATTTTTCTGTGGATATGGATTCTCCGCAGATAAATATCGGTGAAGTTGAAATACAAATGCATCTTTTTATGGAAATGGGAGATTTAAAAAAACAAACTGCCGATGTTATATATTTTCCGGACGAAGACGCGGTCTGCGTCAGATTCAAAAAAGATTATTTTACATACAGTCAATTCTGGAACAGAACCGGACGAGATATTTTTTTACAAGCACTGCAAAAGTATAACGAAGATTATGATGAAAAAATCATAAACAGCAGAGACAGAAAATCAAAACAAAAATACGGTGTTGTACGCGGTTATTTAAACTGGCAGCAATTCTCTTACACAATGCGCGCCAGAGGCAATATGGATATAGAATTGGGATATAGTTTTAAAAATCGAACTCCTTATTTTACAATAACACAACTTGAAGCGGAACATATTGACGTGATATCCAAAGATAATAACAAGCTAAGCATTGCTATACCGATATATTTTACAAGAGCGCAATCCGCAGAACTTGCAGCTATGTTTGAACAGGATTTTCTTGATGAATTAGTTAAAGAAGATTCGTAATTCTTTTTTAACCGCATTTTTTATGGTATTTTTCGTTTTTTCTGGTTTATTAATTGTGAGTGCTTTTTACCTAAGTAGTGCATTAAAGAAACCTTCCTATGTTTATAATAGGTAGTTTTTCTTAAATTACTGTTATTGAATGTTTTAAAAAAATATGTTTTATTTGATTGCATAATAGTAATTCCCGATACATTAATTAGGTAATTTTCCCGATGTTGTTATAAAGCGTTTGCTTGTATATTGGTGTTAAGGGGAATCCCCCCTTTAAATTAAGCACCCAAATGGGTGCGGATATAACTTGGAGGAAAGAGATATGTTAAAGAGGCTTATTGCAGTTATGGCGGTTTTGGCAATGGTCGCAGGCGTAGCTTTCGGACAGGCCAGTTTCGGCGGGCAGTTGCAGATCGGGACTAATTTACTTAAAGGAGATAACGGGGAAAATTCAGATGTCACGATGGGCGGTATAGGTTTTCATGAGGCTAAAATGCTGGTTACCTTCGGCGACGACAAAGGCGGCGGAAAATTAGTCTTTGTTGCCAGCAATCCGGACGGCACTGCTTACGCGCACCTTGTCGGCACTTCTGCCAGCGGTAAAAATATAAATTTACAAACATGGGGCTTCCTGTTTTGGAGGCCTATTCAGCAATTCAGGATGCAGGTAGGCGTTAACGCCGACGGCGATTTTGGTATAGCGCAAATTTCAGGCTGGGGTTTCACAGGCGAAGCGAAAAACTCTGTAGGCTCTATGAATGAATATGAGAATTGGGGAATGCAATGGTGGCCTTTATATGTATGGCAGAGCGGGTCAAGACCCGGCAATGCTTTTTATCCCGGAACCGGTGATGCACCTAATGTAAACTTCCAGTTTTTCCCTATATACGGGTTAACCGCAACCCTTGTGCTTCCGATTGACGGGGGGCAGAGCCTTCATGTTCAAGACCAAATTTC
>WQSW01000050.1 GCA_009787695.1 Treponema sp. | reverse complement strand
TTGACGGTTGACGGTTGACGGTTGACGGTTGACGGTTGACGGTTGACGGTTGACGGTTGACGGTTGGTGCTTAAAATTGCCTTCGGCAATTTTAAGCTTGGAGTTTGCAAACCTGCGGTTTGATCATTTTTTAAGCCCAAAATGGCGGCTTTTCCAGTCATTGCGAGATTTTACTATTTCTATGTTTTAATTTCAATACTTAAAATCAACTTTTTTTTTACTATTTTTTTCTATTCGGGTGGCTGCCATCATGCGTCGCCTACATTTTTTGTATGATTTTTATTAAAGGTATGTAAAATGAATACCAACTGTTTGTTTAATTTTTTAAACTGTAAGCATTTTTTTATCATTTTTACTTTTCACTCTTCGATCAAAAAAAATCTTTATAAGATTCTAACATCAATTCTGTTGCGTTTAATTAACAACTAAATTATAATACAACAAATTATATTTGGAGCTGATATGAAACATATTGTATCTCTTTTAATTATTTTTATTTTATTTTCCGGTTGCGAAGATTCAACCCGCTCGCAACCTCCTTATCAAATAAATCAATCCGGTTATGTATCTTCCGGTAATAAAAATTCTTCTCATATTATCCCTGCCAGCTATAAAAACAATAATGCGTCAGCTTATGATGTTGATTACTATGAAGGCGGTAACAACTGGAATGAAACTCCCTCGCAAAAAAGTAATTCCGATAACAGACTGGTCTTGGTAACATCAGATATTGCCGATAAATTGCAGCAACTGCGCAGCTCTACAGACGAACTTGAAGATATGAACAGATTAAGTTTCTCATTATCGGGACGTTTTAATTTAATATTACCTGTAATGAATAATGGTCCAAAAATCAGTAATGAAGGAGCTTTTGTAGACAGGTCACAGAACACAAAAACGATAAATTTCGATACTACCGACTTGGGCAAATTGCGTACAATAATCCCTAATGCGCCTATTGGCAAAGAGTCCTTTATAATTATTTTTCAAAAAGACGGTGAGATAATTCCATTAGGATTTAAAAAAAGCTTTTACACAGACAGCTATATATTATCTTCTGTAGATTATGGCACAGAGCGTTACCTTATCGGAACTCAGAACGGGCTTCCGCATTTGTGTATATTTATGACTCAAAATATTCTTCCAAATATAATGGCTACTCCGTTTTCTACATTAGGAAATTTTCATATAAGGTGCGGCTTTTCCTGTCAATTGAATGATAGATATTGCCCTATAATTTTATCAGAATGTATTATAAGCCAAGGTTATGTCAGTAAAAGAGGCGCAATTTCATATATATTATCGCAGAATCCGTCAGCAAATTACCAATCATTAAACACGCTTATTGATTTATACATCGAAGAAGCGTGTTTTGAAGGGGTAAATCATGATATTGCTATCGCTCAGATGCTTTACGCGACAAATTACCTTAGAAATAATGTTTCGTCTTTTAATTACGCAGGGCTAAGTACGGTCGGGACACGCGGGTGGGATGGAAGATTTCCCAATATGCGTACCGGTGTACGGGCGCATATCCAGCATTTAAAAGCTTACGGGAGCACGCAGCTTCCCCGTAACCAGATTGTAGATCCGAGGTATTACCTGCTTGGAGGGATGAAAGGAAAAGTTAAAAATATCAGCCAATTATGTGATTTGTGGTCACAAAATAGCAGGTATAAAGAAAATTTAATTAGAAAATTGTACTGTATGTATCAATACACAGATCATTAATTATTCATTTATCTATTCCATACCCTCAAAAAGGCTAAGCTTCTGCTGCATTGACCTATTCCATTTTTAAACATAAAATTATCATATGAAATGTGTTTTCGTATTTTCAGCAGCTTTAGTTACCGCGATCTTATGCCTTTTTTGTTTTTCCTGCATAAAATATGAAGAACTCACCCTTGAAGAATTTGAAGCTTTAAATGCCAAAGGTTTAGCAGAGATTCTTGCTAAAACAGTCAGTAAACCGTGGTTGGGGCAGGATTTCCTTCCCGGAAAAGTCGGCGGCTCATGGCGTACAGTGATGAATGAAGACCCTAAAAGTTTTAACCATCTTATTGCAGAACAAGACAGTTCTACAAGTTTTGTTGTCAGCAATATGACCGATTATTTAATCGATTATGATTCTGTAAAACGTCAATGGGTTTCTAATGCCGCATCTTATCAGATAGTTGTTGACGAAGTTACTAATACAATGCAAGTAATTTATACGTTACGTGACGATCTTTACTGGAGTTATTATAATTCAGAAAAAAAAATTAAAGTGACAAGCGATGATGTTATTTTTTGGTATAATGAAATCGAAGGTGACAGCGAATGTCAGAGTTCCGGTTACTACGGACAGTTTTTATTGATGAGCGACGGCAGCGAAGAGCGCATAACAATCAGAAAAATTGATGACAGGAGTTTTGCTTTTCATTTTCCGCGTATAATCGCAGAGCCCTTGCTCTCAACAAATATGGACTTCGGTCCCAAACATATTTATGAAAGTGCAAAAGAAAGCGGCGGTGTTGACGGAATTAGAAGCATCTTCAGCGTTGCTATTGATCCTAAAACTATGCCGTCTATGGGCGAATGGTTTTTAACCGAATATAATCCGGGACAGCGTCTTGTTTACAAAAGAAATCCTGATTATTGGAAAAAAGATTCTAATAATTTATCGCTTCCGTTTATCGAGGAAATGATCGTCAGGATAATCCCGGAAGAAAACACTAAGCTTTTACTTTTTAAAAACGGAGAATCTGAAAGTTACAGTTTGCGTCCTGAGGATTTAGACGGAGTTGTAAACAGAGGGGACGGAAGTTATACGGTTTTTAATTCGGAAGGATCGTTGAGCGCTTCCTTTTGGACCTTCAATCAAAATCCTGTAAACTCTGATAAACCTAAATACGATTGGTTTATTAAAAAAGAATTCCGCCAGGCGATGAGCTGTCTTCTTAACCGTAATAGAATTAATACTCAAGTATACAGGGGGCTTGCAGAACCTAAGCTCAATATTTATCCTGAGCCAAATCCTTTTTATAACCCTGAACTTACACTGCAATATCTTTTTGATACAGAAAGAGCAATGGAACTTTTATCCGGTATCGGGATAAAACAAGACAGAAGGGGTGTTATGCGCGATTGGGAGGATCGCCGCATTGAATTTGATTTAACAATTAGGGCTGACAGCTCCATCTCTCTTGACACTGCATCCATTATAAGAGATGAACTTTCTAAAATAGGAATTAAATTAAATATCAGAGTTTTAGATTTTCAAAAACAAGTTCAGCAGTTATTCACAACATTTGATTGGGACTCTATGCTGATAGGTCTTTCCGGCAGCGGAATTTTTCCAAGTCAGGGAAGCAATGTTTGGCCATCTTCCGGGAATCTTCATATGTGGCATCCTAATCAAACAAAACCTGCAACCGAATGGGAAGCGCGTCTTGATTATCTTTACAACGAAGGTCAATACACAATCGATAAAGAAAAAGCGCAAATAATTTGGGATGAGTTTCAATCAATCTTGCTGGAACAATGCCCATTAATTTATTTGATGCGTTCCCGCGGTTTTTGGGCAATTAATAACCGATGGGATTTAACCAATGTATATTTTGACAACATGAGAAGCGCGCAAACAAATCATATTTATATAAATTAAAATAAAAAAGGAGTTATTATGAAATCACAAATTGAAGTTAGTATTGACAATAAAATCATTAAAATGGTTGAAGCATTTAATTTGTCAGGTCATGCTTTAAGAGCAATTAAAGAATTACTGGATGATAAAGAAATCCAGGCGGCGCAGGAATTTGCAAATAACGTTTCAATTGTGCGTCTTGGGTTTAACGATCACGGTCCTGTCCACATGAGAAAGGTAACGCAGTCGGCAATTAAAATGCTGGACCTTTTGCAAAAAGCGGGAATTAAAACCAATCTTGAAACAGACGGATACGGCACTTTTGAAGACAGTCTTTTGGCTGTTATGCTTGCAACCATGCTTCACGATCTTGGTATGGCTATTGGAAGGCAAAACCATGAAGCCCATAGTACTATTATAGCCTACCCTATCATTGACAAGCTCTTGGAAAAAGTTTACGAAAACAACTTACAAAAAAGAGTTACGATTCGTTCGGTTGCAATTGAAGGAATTGCAGGTCACATGGGTACTATGACTATTTCTTCACTTGAAGCGGGAATAGTGCAGATTGCAGACGGCTGCGACATGACAAAAGGAAGAGCGCGTATTCCGATTGCATTAGCTCACCCTCCGCGTGTCGGGCATATTCATCAGTTTTCTGCAAACTCTATCGAAGAAGTAAAGATAAAAGAAGGAACCGAAAAACCTATCCGCATCGATGTAATTATGTCAAGCGAAGTTGGTCTTTTTCAGGTTGAAGAAGTTTTAATGCACAAGATTGCAGGAAGCCCTGCTAAACAGCATATTGAATTATATGCCTTAGTAGATAATACAGAAAGAAGGTATCTGTAACAATGGCAGGCAATACGTTAGGTGAAATATTTAAAATAACAACCTTCGGTGAATCGCACGGAAATGCGATGGGCGCTGTAATTGACGGCTGCCCTGCAGGATTGGAACTTTCTGTTACAGATATAGAAAATGAATTAAAACGCCGCCGTCCTTCATCACAATACGGCTCAAGAGATGAAAAAGATATGCCGGAAATTTTATCGGGTGTGTTTGAAGGAAAAACTCTCGGAAGCCCTATTGCAATTATTGTACGCAACACAAATCAAAACAGCGGCGATTATGATGAATTAAAAAATATTTACAGACCCGGACACGCTGATTTTACTTATGATGCAAAATACGGCTTTCGTGATCACAGAGGCGGCGGAAGAAGTTCAGGAAGGGAGACGCTAAGCCGCGTTGCGGCAGGAGCTGTAGCGAAAATATTTCTTGCATTACACGGAATAAAAATAAGGGCTTGGGTCTCTTTATTTGCAGACTTTGATTTTCCATCTATCGGAGAAGAAAATTTTGATTTAGATGAAGTTGAAAAAAATTTTATGCGTATTCCATGTAAAATTAATGAATCTATAAAACAAAAATTCGAAAAAATCAGCGAAGAAGGAGACAGCGCAGGAGGCAATATTTCCTGTCTTGTTACAGGAGCTCCTGCCGGTATCGGAGAGCCTGTTTTTGATAAACTTGATGCGCGCCTAGCCTCTTCTATTTTATCCATCGGTGCATGCAAAGGGATTGAGTTCGGTGCAGGTTTTGCCGTCTGTTCAATGAAAGGCAGCGATAATAATGACAAGCCATGCGGCGAAGGTTTTAAATTTGCAACTAACAACTGCGGAGGAATATTGGGAGGAATATCAACAGGACAAGATATCTTTTTTAAAGCGGCATTTAAACCGACCCCTTCTATTTCAAAAAAACAAAATGCATTTGACAAAGACGGTAAAATAAAAGAAATTTCGATTAAAGGCAGACACGATATCTGCATAGTCCCAAGAGCAGTCCCTGTTGTGGAAGCCATGACAGCGCTTGCATTAGCAGATTTCCTGCTGTTATCACGTTGTTCAAGGATTTAAAAAAAAGAGATCTTACAACTTCTTAGCGTACTTGGTGTAACTTTGCGTCTTAGCGAGAAAATTCTATTTCTTATTTATCGCTTTTTCTTATATATAAAGGTATTGAATCAATTTCTTTATCATCAATAAAAAGAACCATACTGATTACTACAGGCTCTTTAAAATGTAAATTGGTAATGCTGAAAACTAGATGCGAAACTGCGGATGCGTTTCCCGCTCCTTTTACTTCTAAGTTTCCTTTGATTGCCTCCATTGTTAATTGACCGTCTAAATCACGGCATTCAATGCGGAAAGTGTGCGAACCGAATTCCCAAATATCAAAGCGTAAGCGTATTACAACAGATAACTGAGGATGTACGCATGGAAAATTACGTGAAATTATATTATCAAATGTTCCGACAATTGTTAATTTTCCGCCGCTTTCCTGAGCAAAATCGCAAAATGTAAAAAGTTCAATTTTAATAATACACCTCGTATCATACTTTTTATTATATTTTTAATAATATTAGTATATTAAATAAAAATACGCAAGAAAAAAGAGCTTTTATTCTATTTTCTTTAACGATTTGTATTAAATCGGTTCAAAATCTTCTGCACCATGTTTGCATAACGGGCAGATAAATCCTTCCGGTAAATCACCTTCATGAATATAACCGCATATCTTGCAAACAAAACCTTTTTTATCATTTTTCGGAGGCTGCGGTTTCGGTTTAATATTATCAAAATAATACTGATACGTTACGCTCTTTTCGTCAGATAAAACAATTGATTGAGTAACGTCTCCTATAAATAAAGTATGGCTACCGTAATCATAAGAGGCAGAAACAACTGCCGATATCATGCAGTTTGTATGCTCATTTATATAGCGAATCCCGTTTGCTGATCTTTCGTTAAAATTTCCTTGCGCAAACTTATCTGAATTTTTTCCGCTGCTAAAACCGAATTGTTCAAATATTTTAAAAGGCACGCTTTGTGATAAAACAGAAATGTTAAACGCTTTTGTTTTTAAAATCATGTCATGGGTATAATTAGCTTTGTTAACAGCAATGATGATGCGAAGAGGAGATACCGTTATCTGCATAACAGTATTAATGATACAGCCGTTATCTTTGTTTGCGTCTTTTGCAGTTAACACAAAAAGACCATATGAAAGTTTAAACATGGCGTTAGGATCGATAGACGCGGGTTTTGTATCATTCTTTGCAATTGCATTTTCTGTTTCAGGAAAATCATTTGCTACCGCCTGTGCTATTGCTTTAATTTGCGGCAACTGCCCTTCTTTAAGACTTGATTTTAAACTAAGAGTTATGTCTAATATTTTTATATTCTTACATTTTTGAAGTTTTTCTCTGATTAAAGAGCCGCTTACAGCAGCCCATGATCCGTTTTCAATTATTGCTACAGTCCTATTTTGTATGTTATGCGCAACAAGATCGTTAATTAAATCTTCCATAGAAATAAAAATACCTGCATTATATGTTGTAGAAGCAAAAACAAGATGACTCCATCTGAAAGCAGCGGCTATTATTTCAGATGCAGGCGTTACGGAAACATCAAACATCACAGTTTTAATTCCTTTTTCACGAAGGGAACATGAAAGTATTTCTGCCGCATTTTCTGTGTTTCCGTACACAGAAGCGTAAGCTATCATCACGCCTTTTTCTTCATGTTTATAACCGCTCCAAACCATGTATTTACTTATTATTGCAGAAAAATTATTACGCCACACAAAACCGTGAAGGGGGCAAATCATTTCAATATCAAGAGCAGATGCTTTCTGTAATAATGATTGAACTTGATCTCCGTATTTTCCAACTATATTTGCATAATAACGGCGGTATTCGTCTAAATAGTCTTTTTCAAAATCAACTTCATCATTAAAAAGCGATCCGTTTAATGCACCAAAAGTTCCGAATGCATCTGCAGAAAATAAAATTTTATCTTTTGAATCGTAGGTGACCATAACTTCGGGCCAATGAACCATCGGCGCCATAATAAAGTTAAGTGTATGCCTTCCGGTATTCAAAGTGTCATTTTCTTTTACAATAATTATGTCTTTATCAAAGTTAAAATTAAGATCAAAAAATTGTTTTATAAATGTTAATGTTTTTTCATTGCATACAATCTTTATATCATGATATAAATTGAGTAATTCTTTAAGTGATGCGCAATGATCGGGCTCCATGTGCTGGATAACAAGGTAATCGAGTTTTCTTCCGCCAAGAGCAAAGGCAACATTCTCCAGAAATCTATGCTGGACTGCCTTATCTGTAGTGTCAAACAAAACGGTTTTTTCATCTTTCAGTAAATAAGAGTTGTATGAAACTCCCCCTGCAACAGAATAAACGCCTTCAAACATTGCCAAACGTCTGTCGTTTGCTCCCACCCAAAATAAATCATCATTAATTTTTTTTATACAATGCACATTACACCTCTTTATTTTTATTGACAGACACAGGACTCGAACCTGCCGCCTTCAGCTCCGGAGGCTGACGCTCTATCCACATGAGCTAGTCTGTCTTAATTAACAATTTATATTAAAAAACACACAGATGTCAATCATTCATTGCTGTCAAAGACTATATTTCCTATTTTGTATTGTTCTAAATTTATATTTATACGATATTTCTCCAATGCCTCTTTTTCTTTTTTTAGTTTATCAAATGAATATACAGTTTTTCCCTCATCGTTAATTAAAATTTCAGGAGAAGAATACGCTCCTATATCTTTTATGACCCTTTCCTGCGCATCAGTTAAATTATCAGGGATACATTCATCAGAAACAGGAGTTAAACTTTCTATTTGAATATTTAAAGGTTTTGACCAAATTTTATTAAAAGAAAATCTTTTAAAATTATTAATTTTAATATTTTGATTTTGCTTTTTTTCAAGAAAATAGCGAATCAAAGGAATTATCCAGAATAAAACAGAAAATAAAAACGGAACAAGCCCCAATACTAAACCGATTAAAATATGAGGATTTGAAATAAAAATATCCATTACAGCATGAACAATAGCATAAAAATATGATGCGCTTTGATATTGAAGTTCTGTAATCAGCTGTCCTGCACTTAATGATTGATATAAAAAGTAAGAGCCGAAAATAAGATTTACAGCATTAATAATTATAAACCAAACATTCATTTTTTTTGAGTTAGTGGAAAATGTTTTTAATCTTTGAATTGGAACGGAATTTTCTGATACTGTATATAAAATCTCATTGTTTGATTTTAATAAAGCATCAAATCTGTAAAGAATAGTTCCTTCTTCCGTTACTTCCGGGCTGCCGCCGTATTTTGAACAGAAAGACAAAATACTTTCTTCTGCTTCAAGGCTGTTTTCTCCTGTGAAAGACATATATTCGGTAAGAGAAATACATCCTGAGTTTGTTTGTAAAAATGAAATAATTGCCCTGTTTCTCTGTTCCTCCCAATTTTTATTCGGGTCTTCATCACCGAAAATAAAGGAAAAAACACCCTTGTGCAAAGGACGTTTTTCTTTATTTTTTTTCGGTAAATTAAAATTATATTCTCTGTCAGAGCGGCTAAACTCTCCTATAAACCAAATACGTATTAATATATCAAATATTCTTAATCCGCCGAAACCATCGCTTCTGTCATTGTTGTTATTTCTTGCCGCAATAGAGAGAAAAAAGATTGCAAGTGTAAGAAGAATAAAAAAAACAAAATAGCCTATCAGCATAACCATGATCCAAATTTTAAAAAGCAAAGCAAGCGCTTTTTTTGTAAAAGAAACTGTCTTTTTAAAAATCTTTTTTAAAATTGCACCAAAACCTTTAAAACGGCTTTTAAAACCATTGGGAAAATAATAAAGAATCTCCCCTGATTGCGTTACACGCAAATGTGCGGAATATTCATCCGCCGCTTTAGGCAAGAGTTCCTGTACTACAGAAAGCGGCAAAGCGGTATTTGCGCAAATATCTGCAACAGTTGCACCTTCTTTTTTGCGTTTTAAGGACGTTACTATTTTTTGATATTCAGAAGAGTCTGTCATTTTTTACTCTGTTTGATTATAAGACACAGAAGCTTATAGGTCAAGGAAAGAGAATAGAAGGGGTTTAAATAAAAACTTTTCATTTTTTTTCATTTTCGGGTCAAGCGCCCTGCATCTGCAACCCATATATAGCTGTAACTTTCTTGTGAGAGTTAAATCTATCAGACAGTGTTACAAGTAATCACTGTCAGGGGGAACAGCTCCCTAAGGAGAAAAAATGGCTGACTTACAAATAGAACCGGAAATACTTCCGCCTTCCGATGACAGAATTTTTAAGGTTTTATTAACCCATCCGAACGCGAAACGAATTTTAATCGACATCGTATCTGCCGTAATCGAACGCAAAGTTGTTGACGTTCAGATTCGAGGCAACGAACTGCCTGCAATGGACATCAATGAAAAAGCGGAGCGCTTTGATGTTAACTGCACAGTTGAAACGGGAGACCAAGTCGATGTTGAAATGCACTGTCACAGAACAGTGGAAATAAACAATGAATTATCAAACTTTATAAACAAGTACACTTATTATTTAACAGACTTACATTCTTCTCAGAAATCAAGAGGGGTAAAATATTTTGAATTGGTAAAAACATATCAGGCAACATTCTGCACTTACACAGTTTTCCCTTCTCTTAATAATTTTATAAACAGGTTTTCACTAAGGACAGCAGACGGCACACTGCTGACAGACCAGCTCAACATGGTTATCATCGAATTAAGCAAACTTAACAACATATTGAATAAACCTATAGAAAACCTGTCATCATTTGAAATGTGGTCTTTATTTATAAAATTCGCGCCTGACCCCATGCACAAAAACCTAATCAATGATATAATTAAAGTTAAGGAGGAGATAGGCATGGCGAAAGAATTATTACGGGAAATAAGCAAAGACGAACACGAACGCGCAAGATACAGAAGCCGCAGAATGGCAGAGACCGACAGAATCTCCGATTTACTCACATCTGAAGAAAAAGGCAGAATTGAAGGAAGAGCAGAAGGCAAAATAGAAGGAAAAGCTGAAGGAAAAAAAGAAATACTTGCACTTTTTAAACAAGGACTCACTCTGGAAGAAATAGAAAAAATAATTAATGAAGAAAAATAAAAAAGAGCTTTTAATTGCAATAAAATACTGCCGTGCTTTACAAATGAATATGTCTATTCATTTGTAAAGCTGACAGGTTTATAAACCAAAGAAAAACAAAAACCCCTCTCTTTTAGCGCGAGTTTACACCCGGAAAGGTTGGCGGGTTGTTGGTTTCGGTTGATGCCGGGCGCGCTGTGAAAGTTCCGGAGAAGTTAATATCACCCTTATTTGCGTGATCGTAGCCTGCATCGCATATGCGGTGCTTCCCTGGATAGATTGGATACCTGTCTTTGAAAGATGTCCAGCCTGCGCGCTGATACGCATAACGCTTTGGTCCGTATTGCCATGCTACATCGGCGCTGGAAGCATTGTATGTAAAACCGGATACGGTTTCTGTAAGATCGCGGCCTTTAATAAAATCTACATAAGCGATTGTATTTATTTCCCATGTTACCCACTGCCATACGGAGTTATTAAGGCTTGATGTTGTATTAGTTTTTGACATAAGCCTGATGCCTGCTCTTCTGCCTGATAAATTATTCCAGTTATCATCCCATGTAAGCGGGAATCCCGGAATGTTCGAAGCGCCGATTGCGTCTCCACCCCTTATCCAAACCTGATCTCCCGCTTCAAGATTAGTGCCGCCTCCGCTTGTAGCGGAGATTTCGTTGCCGGCATTGCGGAGCTGATAGGTAAGAACTGTACGATACGCCATCTCATCAGAGCCGGAACTTGAAGCTGCATTTGAGCCTGTTACAAACGCTCTTGCGATTATGCGCCATTGATACCCCTGATAATCCGCATTTCCTATTCTTATCTGATGTCGATCATTGCCTGCATCTGCCGGGTATGCCGTTCCTGCGGTAATGCCCGCCGGTACTGTCGGCGCCGGGATGCCGGGATCATTTGCGGCATCGGGAGCGTCATTGGGAGTACCGCCTGTACTCCAGTTATTGCTGTTATTTGCGGATGTATTAACATTTACGTTTGTAACTTTGGTATCGGTACCATACCTGATAACAGCGCCCGGAGTTCTGGAGTCCATTCTTACATACGCGTACATCGGCTGTGTCGCTACAAGACGCGGAGCGTTGCCGTTTCCTGCGCCGCCATTAACTGTAGTAACAGCGATTGTATCCTGCATCTTTCTGATTCTGACAAATGGTTTTGCGGCGCCTCTTAAATGAACATTGGTATGCTCTTCTGCAAGACTTGAATTATCCAGAGCGTCCTGAACTAATCCCGCCGGATATTTAACCGTGTATGAAGCGCCGGGTACCTGCGGAGCGTTGGAACCCATAAGCCGTATTTTTAATGTTCTTCCGTCTATTGTTACAGCTTGTGCGTTTACAGAAACTTGTATGCTTTCTGCAGTTCTGAACGCTGTATGAAATGTTGACGGTATTAAGGTATCCTTATCAGGACCGAGTGTCTGAGTTGTGTCTAGTGCAGCAGGATCAAACCACGCAGCCGTTACGGCGCTGTCCGGATTATATTCGTAGCGCATAACATATTTTGTTGAGGTATCGGAACCTATTCCGTTGATATAACCGTTTGTGCCTTTCTGATAGTATGTGTCAAAACCGGCAATACTTCTAAATCTATTGTACTGCGTTTCCGTAAGAACTGTAGGCAGGCGGTAGTTTGCCGCATTCTGAGTGATTGTAATCATGCCGTCGCCTTTTGAAATATTGTGGTTAAAATGTAAAACAAGAGTTGTCCAGTATGAACCATCGTCTGTGCGGATACCGTGGAAATTGGAATTGCTTTCATTATCGTAGCCGCTGCCTGCGCTGTTATCCGTAATAAATTCAATACTCTCGAATGAAAGAGTTCCTGTCTCTATTTTGAACTGTTTATTTCCGGTAAGGTGCTGGCTTGCTGTTAAATGATTAATAGTGGTTGCCGGAGTGCTTGTGTCGTTAAGCCTTACTCCGTTTCCGACAGCGGTACCGTCCCACAACACAAGATTATTTATCGAGATAACATCCAGGTTTGCACCGTTAGGCACCGCATCACCGTCTTGAATTGTATACCTGAATGTAAGCTCTTTTACTTTTGCGGACGGTGCAGTTGCAGGCGATAGAGACAGATTTGTACCGTCTCTTTGCACGTTAAGAGTGAGTGTAGCGCCTGGTGCTATAAAAAACTCATTTCTAAAAGACACTGTAATGTCTAAAGTATTGCGCCCTGCCGCATTGGTATATGTCCCGTTTGGATTACTTGAGTTAATACCGGTAATAATTTCACCCGGATCCCATGTAAAACTGACGGCGTTTGAATTAGCTGAAACATTTCCCGCTCTGTCGTACTGCCGCGCAATAACATTGTATTGACCTATCTGGGTAAGTTCTACAGGTGTATTTGTAATGTTACCCGCTTTTACCCAGCTCTGCCCGTTATTGATGGAATATTCAAGTACATCCAGTTTATGCTGTCCCGGCGGAGTTGTTGTATTGCCTTCAATGGCAAGCCATAATCTTTCGCTGAACAGGTTTGAAAGCGTTCTGTTAGCTGCATTTGAATCTCCGTTATTCTGGGCGTTTGTAACATAATTTAAAACTACGCTGTTTATATTATTGGCAGAAAGTATTCTTACCCTGGGCACACCCGGCTGTATTGCATCAATAAACCTGTTTGCAAGGGTTCTGTTTGTTTGAGTCATAGCGGTAATAGCGTTACTTGCAAGAGCATTGCCCGCAAGGTCTGTGATAGTTCCAGAGAAGTTATTTACTACAATCGGGTTGCCGTTTGTAGTATCACCTGCAGCTACCCTATATCCGAATGTAATTGTATTGCCGGTTGCCGAAACGCTGTTTGTGTTTTTTGTTATAGTGGCTCCATTGGTAATTGCAAGCATTAATGACGGAGTCCCTGCATAGATAACAGGGCTGTCAAAGTTAAGCGAAATCGTTACTTCCGAATCTGTGGAATAACTTTTTTCTGCCATATTTGTCGTAATACTCTGCAATACAGGAGCTGCCGTATCAATCTTTATATTCTTTCCGGCGATTAATGTGTACTGGTAATCTGCATCCGCAATATTTGTTGTTACAGGCAGGTTACGCGCATAAAAACTGTTTGCTCCGGGTTTACCGCCGTTATGAGATGCTACATTTGTTATTCTGATTTCTTCCCTGACATCTCCATTCATTCTGTACCACTGGAACGGATAATTCGCGGCAGCCCAGTCACCCGGATTTTGAAGTCCTGAAACCGTAAGGAACGAATTATTGGGTGTATTGTTACCCGGGGAAACCTGATACCTGAAAACCTGACGCGTACTCAATGAAGCATTTGCCTGATATACCGCTGTAGTTCCGGTTCCTGCATTTAAAGTTAAAACAGGTGCACTTGCGGCATTTTCCGCTAATCGGACAGGCTTGTTGAATTCCAGGAAAATATAGATATCCCCGTTACTGTAAGTCTGATCCGCATTCTCACTGGAAATACGCAGCAGTTTTAATGTATCGCTTTCTATTAACCATGCAGCCTGTGTATCCGGCGCCGGGTTTCCTCCGATATCCTTTGCGCTAACAGTGACAACAAGAGTGTCTCTTAAGGCGTCTGCCGCAGCTGAAGATGCTAAAGTCAAATCCGCTTTCCATGTTCCGTCAATAGATGTCCCGCTATTTTGATTAATTGTTACATTGGTTAACTTGTTTCCGTTTAACGTAACTTCAAATGTCGGGGTAAAATAAGTTCCAATCGGCAAAAACTCAGCTGAATCTTCTCTCCATGTTCCGTTTATTTCTATTTTGTCTCCGTTGGAAAATTTCGGAATTAAGGTATATTGATTCGGAATACATGTAGTTACAGAAACGGGCTGCGTTATAACTACATTAGTAATATTTATTACAGGAGCGCTTGCGTCTCCCTTAGGCGCGTATGTAATAACAGTACATTTTCCGTCAGGATTTTCTGCCCGCAAAAGGAAAACCTGGCTTGATAACGGCTGCTGGGTTGGACCTATGCCAATATTCAAATGGTTGGAAAGATTTACATCAATTGAATATTTATAAACCATTCTATTTGTGGCGTGATTCAACTGAGGATTTGGATCGATTGAAAATCTCCATAATCTGTTCGGATTATCGGCATCGTACGGATATTCTGGGTTAACGGAAAAACTTGCCATTTCAACACCGGTTTGCCCAGGATTTAAAGTCTTCGCCTGACTCCAGCCGTCATAATACGGATCCTGGAAATATGACAACTGGCTCATCGCCGCATAGTTCCTTGATTCAGGATTTATCCATACCATAGTCAGGTCTCTAATTGCCGTAGCATCGCTAACCTCGCCTGAAATCCTGATTGTGTTAGCGGCAGCTCCGTTTTTTCCTATGGCTTCAAAAAGAGGTCTTGACGCGATAGGGGTCGGAGGTGTCGGGAAGTTGGGGAATGTAATATCTTGAACCCTAAAAAGCGAATGATATTCTTTACTTATTTGACTTTCCTGTTCTCCGTATGCTGTAACTTTTATAAGATAATAACCCGATCGCGGAGGAGGAACTGCTTCCCATGAGAAAATATTAGAACGTATCTCCCCTGCTCCTTGCGGCGGATTTTCTATAACTTGATTCATATAAGCCGGATCAAGTTCTTCTAAATCGGCGGGATTATTACCGTCTCCTAAATTAAGTCCGTTTTCTTTTATCTTAAAAAGACTGTATTCTATCTTTTTTACAGCGTGCGCTTGAAAAGCGGTAGCTTTTACGCTCTTACTCGGATAAATCATAAATACTTTGTCTACTATTGTGGAAACAGGTTTGTTGTAATAATCAGAGACAAGATTCATATCCTCCATTTCATCTGTAAATGTAATCCACGGTAAATCCGCTCTTGGCCAGTAAATAAAATACCCTACTACTTTTTCTTGATTTCTTATTCCGGCTATATCATAGCAAACAGCAACAACTTTTATTGTTGTTTTTTCGCTTATAGGATTTATTAGTTCTCCGCCGTCAGCATAAGAACCGGAAGCTTTATTCAAACCCGGTACCATTACCTGTCCGTTTACGGGCTGAATTTTTCCCGGCTCAATAATTGACGGAACAGGATCGGTATTTTTGTGATAACGATATATAATATCGTTCTGTTGTATAGGTGTATCTGTGTCTTCGTCAACCTCAGCGTCAATTTTGCAGAGAATCAGGTCTATCGACCATATATCCATATTGTCTTCCAGCTGCCACTGCATCAAAAAGTCGTTTGATATAAATCTTCCGATGTAAGAAGGATCAAAACTTATAGTTTCATCAGTATCCAAAATATTATGAAGCATTTCCAGCTCGTCATTCGCAAATGTATCAGTAACCAGAGTATACGAATATCTGCTGTAAAGATTCGGACTTGAAACGCTTACTTTCGGAGGAGTTCTATCGATCAAAAAAACACGAGTCCTAAAAGAATTTTCATCAGAATTCCTGTTTATATCCCATGCCTGTAAAATAAACACATATTCTCCGTCAGCTGTATCTTGCCCGTTAATTGCCATATCAATTTCGATTTTCCATTCGTATTTTGCTTCATTACTGTTATAAATCCAATTCCCTTCTGAATATGCACTCCAGTTAATACCGAAATCTTCAGATACTTCCCATGAGCCGCCGATATAACGCCATTGTTTTTGAAAAGGTTCATTGTTTGTTTCCGCCTTTATCAGTAACTCGCCTATTTCGTTATAGTTATCGCTTACCGTTCCTTCAATATCGAAAATTTGAGTTACAGCTTTTCTGGACGTAGGCGATACAAATTCTACATTCGGACCATCAAGGTCTACCTGAGAACCTAAAGCAACGAGAAGTTCGCAGGAAGATAATAAAACCGCTATTGCGCTGAATACTACTAATAATTTAATCGTTTTCATATTTTACCCCCTTAGTTCCCTGCATTTTCCCCAGAACAGTTAACGCCGAAACCATAAGTTAAATCGCCGTAACCGACTGTCAGATAATTATTAACCTCTCCCTCACTCATGTGAGTTCCGCTGGTTCCTCCGCCGCCCCAGCGCAGGAAGTACCATTCGCATACAATTTCCGTGCTTACCCAATAGAACTGCGTGGCGGAATTTCTGAAAAATGCTTTTACAAATCTGTTATCACCCGATTCTGCCGCGTCCTGAACAGGGAAACCTGCAATACTGGGCATACCGTTTTTAACATTAGAGCCTTCTACAAGCTGGAATGTACTCGCCCTGTTTGCGGTGTAAAGTAACGCAATTACCGTTCTAAAGACGCCTTCGTATCCTTTTGCGCTAGTAGTTACAGTTCCATCACTTCTTGATGCCTGCGCTGCAATATAGCTCTTACTTGCTTCTAATTCGCCGAATGTAAGAATTCCCTGATAACTGCTGCCCTGATGGTTATTAGTCACTCCGGTAAGAGAAATTGAACTTAATTCCGTTGACAAAAGATCCCTGTTGAATGACCTATACATCGCAAATGTGCCTTGTGATGTTCTGGATTCAGGCGTGCCGTTTCTGGTTAATACAGTATAAGTCTGATTAGTATTATTGCGTCCTCTTCGGATAAGATTATTTAATGTCCATGTTCCCGCAGTACTTTCAATGGTTCTGTCCCATGCGTAATCATTAATAACAGTAGCGCCTGAATTAGTTGTTTGAACATTGCCAGACCATGCCGCTGTAACAGCTCCTTTGTTAGCAGTAGCCCCTTGATAAGTGCCTACGGTTAAACTTGCACCCGGCGTTTCGCTTTCTACCCTGTAATGTATGTTATTAAAATTTAATATTCCCCAGCCGTCTGTATCTGTAACGGCAGTTGCCGCAGCCCATGTACCTGTATTTGTCGGATTGGTATGGGTTCTGTTGGTATTGCTATACCAGTTACTGTTTCTTCCGTCGTAACTTCTGCGGTTAACGCGGATAACAGGCGTCTGCACACCGTCAGACCAGAACCAGTAATCGGTATTGTCTGCCAACATGACACCTGACGAATTATAACCGCTTGCTGGCGCGTTATTTCCCGCAAGGTCTGTAAAAGCGCCTTCCGGATAATAGACATCCCACTGTAAACCGCGCAAAAGAGGCTCGTTAAAATTGATGGTTACAGTCGCGCTGTTATTATTGGGAACATCTACCGAAACTATATCGATTTCCTGCCAGCGGAATTTTGCTTTATTAAGAGTCGCTCGGATATTGTTAACCGCGGCAACATTCTGTGTAATACCGTACTTGTAATCCAAGACCCATTTTGTAGATGTATCGGGAACCATGAATGAGTCTGCCATGTCAGGCGCGTTTGAACCGTTACTTGCAGCATAATCGCCTGTATAACCGGGACCTGCTGTCAAGCCATGTGTCAACCTGATATAAGGACCAAAACTCTGTCCTGTTCTTTCGTTTAACACAAGACGGCTCAATGTCGGATTTGCCGTATCTACGACAGAAGACGGTCTTGTATTGCCTCCCGGATCTGCCGTCTGGTTTGCGGCGGTAGTTCCCTGTGTTAAAAGATTGCGATCAGCTGCGGAAAGAGCGCTGTTATTGTAAATGTCGTACAAACTTGAAATGTATGTTCTGTTTGTACCCGGACTCGAATACCGCGTTGTGCCGTCTATTCCCAAATAGTATCCTTCCTCTTCGAACACCGGAGGAATTGCATAATTACCGCGCGGACGAATTGTAACAGTTCCCGAACCTCTCATAACAGGTTCGCTGAATGTAATAGTAACCGATGTCGGCGTAACGCTCGTTGAAACTCCTTCATGAGCCGGAGTCCTTTCGGTGGCTCTCGGCGTAATTGAGTCTACTCTGAATCCTGCTCCAAGATTGGCGCATGTATGCGTAGGTGTAGTGCCTGTTATTGATACCTCCTCTGCAGCGCCGCCGGCAGTTCCCGAAGTATAAGTTGCGGCAGAACCTGTCCCGCCTGCGTTGTCAAAATTGTCTAAAAGACCGTTTAAATTAATATCTTTTATATAAAGACCATCGCGCATTTCCTTCCCGGTAATGTTAGGCCATGTAAACTTAATTGTAGACCTTGCCGTTGTCTGCCCTGTGTTTGCCTGTAAGCGCACTTGATATGATTGCAGAATTGTATCTGTAACTGTGCCTCCTTCATTATGCGTGTTAGTTACATTTCTGTTAGAGAATGTTATGGTAACATTTGCCGCAGTTGCAACTCTTACGGGAGCTTCAAAATCAAGGTTAAATGTAATACTTTTTCCGTTAAGGAACCAGCCTGTCCCTTCATCTGCGCTGATTCCTATAAGGCGCGGGAAGTTTTTGTTCAAGCTTATATCCTGTGATCTTTGAGTGCCTTCGTTGCCGGCTCTGTCTAAATACCTTGTCCTTATGCTGTAAGACCCATTGACATTAATCGCAACAGCACTAGAATATGCAGTCCAGCCAAGACCTCCGTTAGTTGAATACTGCGTTACATCTTCCCATGCGGAAAGAGGGGCGCTTGACGGGTCTATCGTAAGCGAGAGGTCGTTATTGTAAGTGCTTTGACCGGTTGGAATTGCAGTACTGCCTAATCTTGAAACAGGCGCCAACGGCACAGATTTTTTGATATAAACATTTGTTCCTGACGGTATAATGTCAGTTGCAGAAATTGCCGCGTCAAAAACAACGGAATTACCTACCGAATCTTCTATTGCTCCGGTTCCCCCCCCCCCCC
>WQSW01000049.1 GCA_009787695.1 Treponema sp. | reverse complement strand
CGCGCTTGAAGAAAACGAAATCGAAGCGATGGTCAAACCGCCGAAACAAACTAAATTTACAGCCGAAATAATTACTACAAGTTTTAGTCCGATTTTCATATTGTCTCCTAATTTAAAAAAAATATGTTGATTTTTAAACATATATTTCACATTTAATATCAAAAAAATGGAATACATAGTACAATATAAAAGATAAAAAAAAGTGAGGTTAAAAACAATAAAAAAATGCTGCGGATAAAAATACCATATTTAATAACGATTGCTGTCTCAATATTACTTTTAATTATCGGGAATAAAATTGCGGTTAACGGCATGATAAGTTTTCAAAATCCGTCATATGAAGTTGTAAGAGCAAAAATCGAAAGAGTAATAGAACATATTGATCAAAATTTTGATTTTCTTGATGATTATAATGAAGATGAGCATTATGACGATTTATCTTACATGATGCCCGGAAAAAAAATAATTTTTGAAGCGAAAGTAACAACAGGAAACAGAAAAGGACAGCTAATAACAGCGGAACAAAGTTTCAGCCCGATGTTAATAGATAATTCCAAAGAAGTTGCTAAAGGCGATAGAGTTCTTTTAGTTAACAACGAAGTAGGATGGTTTTTCGGCGGATATTTACGGATAAATACGCTCATTATTTTAGGATTGGTATTTGTATTCTTTCTTATACTTTTTGGAGGCAAAAAAGGGGTTAACACAATTATTTCACTTAGTTTTACCTGTATCGCAATTTTTGCAGTTTTTGTCCCATCAATACTTTCCGGAAAAAATATTTATTTAATGTCGGTAATTATCTGCATATTCATTATAATGATGGTGAATTTAATTGTTATCGGTTACAATAAAAAATCTCTCGCTTCAATTGCAGGATGTACAGGCGGAGTTATCATTTCAGGTATAATCACTCTTATAATGGATAAAGCCCTGTACTTAACAGGATTAATAGACGAACATTCCCGCTATTTAATTAATCTTCCGGGAGACCTTCAATTAAATCTTAAGGCGATAGTCTTTGCAGGCATTATTATCGGAGCGATGGGGGCTGTAATGGATGTTTCAATATCAATTTCATCATCGTTATGGGAAATAAAAGAAAAAGCAAAAACAATTTCTCTTAAAGAATTATTTACTTCAGGTATAACAATAGGACGCGATATTATGGGAAGTATGGCAGACACGTTAATACTGGCGTACATAGGAAGCTCATTAACAGTTGTTCTTCTTTTAAGTATTTACTCAAATTCACTTTTGGGAATTTTTAACAGCGAAATGATTGCGGTTGAAATCTTACAAGCAATGGCAGGCAGTCTTGGAATTTTATTTGCAATGCCTCTAACAGCATTGTTTAGTTCTATTATTTTTATAAGAGAAAAATAAGGTTGTTTTTAAATCATTATTAAATTTTAAAAAAAGTAAAAAAAATACTGATTTTCTCTTTAAAAAAGTATTATCTTTAATATATAGATTTGATTTACCATGTAATAAATAAATGTTATAATTTATTAATAAGTGTTAAAGGACGGAAAGATGGATAAAAATGATAACTTTATCGAGGCTTTTAAGGCTTTAGAAAGTGAAAATGCCGAGATGGGAAGAAAAATCAGCAAAGCCACTTTGTTTAATCAGGCAGTTCTTAAAGCCGCTCCGTTCGGGCTAACAATTTTTGATGAAAAAATACGTATTATTGATTGCAATGACGCAGTATTAAAAATATTAAATACCACAAAGCAATATTATATAGACAATTTTTTTGAATTTTCGACAGAGTACCAGCCTAACGGGCAAAAAACCAAAGAAAGAGCTTTTGATTTAATGAAACGCGCAATGCAAGGTGAAACGATCACCCTTGATTGGTCACACCGCACATTGGAAAACGAAATAATACCATGCGAGCTAACCGTTACCTGTATTGAAAACGAAAATGAATTTACAGGTCTTGCATTTGTATATGACCTTCGCAACATGAAAAGCATGGAAGAAAAGATTTTAAAGGCGGCGCGTTTAAATAAAGCGATAATCGACTCCATGCCGATTGGTATGGCAATCTTTGACAGCACTCCCAGAGTTATCGACTGTAACCCCGCTCTTTTAAAATTATTTGACTCAACAAAAGAGCACATAGCAAGCCGTTTCTACGAAGATTTTTCCCCTGAGTTCTTGCCTGACGGACGGAACGCTCTTGAAGAAGCGTATAAAATTACTAACCGTGCAATAGACGGCGAAACCGTAAAAACACAGTGGCCTCATCAAACAGCAAAAGGAGAATCTGTCCCCTGCGAACTTACATTGACTCATGTACAGGATGAAGATGAATTTATCGGGCTGGGATTCTTATACGATCTAAGAGAAATAAAAAATATGTCTGCAAATCTGCATGAACAAGGCGAACTTTTAAAAACCCGCCTAAAACAGCAGGAATTAATTTCAGAAATAACAAAAAGTTTTGTATCAACAGTAGATACAGAAATATTAATAAATGATGCTCTAAAAAAAGTAGGAGATTTTTTAAATATATCAAGATTAATGATTTTTAATATTGATTATGAGCAAAAACACTCTTCTTTAGTGTATAAATATATTGCGGAAAATACCTCTATGGAAGCTCTCCCGCTCAATGATACTTTTTCAATTATATCAAATGTATTCAAGGAGCATCTGCCTGATGACGGTGTATCTGAATTATTAATATGCGATGATGTAACAAACGCTCATCATTTAAATTTACTCTCCACTGTAAATATTATGTCGGTCTTGAGCGCGCCGCTTTATGCAGAAGGTCATCTTTGGGGGGTATTAAGCGCGGAACAGTGTTATACCAAACGCACATGGCTTCCGATAGAAATGTCTTTTATCACTACAATGGGAAGTGTAATATCAGGCGCAATTCTGCGAAAAATTTATAATGACAAGTTAAAAACCGCACTTACGCAGGCAACCGCAGCATCAGAAGCAAAAGGCGTTTTCCTTTCAAATATGTCGCATGAAATACGCACTCCATTAAATGCAATAATCGGCATGACAGTTATAGGAAAAAACGCCGATGATTTGCCGCGCAAGGATTATTGTTTTGAAAAAATAGAGAATGCATCACATCATTTGTTAGGTGTAATTAATGATGTTCTTGATATGTCAAAAATAGAAGCGAATAAATTCGAGCTTACAAATGATGAGTTTGATTTTGAAAAAATGCTTCAGCGTGTTGTTAACATCATTTCTTTCAGAGCGGATGAAAAAAGACAAAAACTTACCGTACACATAGATAAATCCATACCTAGAATGATAATCGGCGATGATCAAAGGTTAGCGCAGGTAATTACAAATCTTTTAGGGAACGGGGTAAAATTTACACCGGAAGAAGGATCGATAAAGCTTGATACGCGTTTATTAAGCAAAGAGGATGAAATATATACAATACGCATAACGGTAAAAGATTCAGGGATAGGGATAAGCCCCGAACAGCAGCAATTGCTTTTCCGTTCGTTTCATCAGGCGGAAGCAGGCACTTCACGCAAATTCGGCGGGACAGGTCTTGGGCTTGCAATTTCAAAAAATATCGTTGAACTTATGGGCGGTTCATTTGAACTTGAATCTGAAATCGGAAAAGGGGCATCATTCTCTTTTACATTTAAAGCAAGAAGAGGAAAAAAGAAAGTAAAGCATTTATCAGAGATCGGAGTGAATTGGGAAAATGTTTCCATTATGATCGTTGATGATGATCAGGAAATTTTAGATTACTTTAAAGATATTTTACAAAGTTTTGGGACTGACTGCGACACTGCATTGAGCGGACAGGAAGCGTTAGGGCTTATCGGCAAGAACGGTATTTACAATATTTATTTTGTCGATTGGAAAATGCCTGAAATGGACGGAATAATGCTTGCAAAAGAATTAAAAGCAACTTCTAAAGTTCCGGAAAAAACAATTGTAATAATGATATCAGCCGCCGAATGGAGCACTATTGCAGAAGAAGCAAAGAAAGCGGGGGTAGACAAGTTCTTGTCAAAACCTTTATTCCCCTCTGCAATCGCAGATGTAATAACAGAATCAATCGGGTGCAACTACGCGCCGGAAGTAACACAAACTGAAAATGTTGAAATTTTTAAAGGATTTAAAGTTCTGTTAGCAGAAGATGTAGAAATAAACAGGGAGATTGTTGAAGCGCTTATTCAGCCGACACAACTGGAAATAGACTGCGCTGTAAACGGAGTGGAAGCTGTATCAATGTTTGAAAAAAACCGAAATGCATACGATTTGATTTTAATGGATTTACAAATGCCGGAGATGGACGGATACGAAGCGACACGCAGAATCCGCGAAATCGAAGCGGACAGGAAAAACAACAAGGGAGACACACAGCAGCCGATTCCTATCATAGCTATGACAGCGAATGTTTTCCGCGAAGATATTGAAAGATGTATTAATGCGGGAATGAACGATCATGTAGGAAAACCGCTGGATATAAATGAATTTTTTATTATTTTACGCAAATATTTGATAAAAAACGATTCTTGACAACCAGCTTAATAAAATACAAAATGAAATAATGAAGTATCGCACAAATATATTTTCCATGCTGCGGCAGCGTATTTTTGTTATATTAGAAAACGAACCGAAAAGAGAAGACAAGCTAAGCCGTTTTATTAATCAGGCTCTGCTGTGTTTGATTGGTTTAAATATAATTGCAGTTATAATAAGTATTCTTATCGATCTTCCTGTCACCTTAATTAATCTTTTTTATTATTTTGAATTGTTCTCGATAATTATTTTTACTATTGAATATTTATTACGATTGTGGGTCGATCCTTATAAACCGGAAGCAAAACACGGTTTTTTATCAAAACTTCCTGTGTATTTAAGATTTATTTTTTCTCCGATGGGTTTAATTGATTTAATAGCGATTTTACCTTTTTACCTTCCTTTTATAGTTTTAGATTTCCGTTTATTAAGACTATTACGCTTAGTAAGATTGCTGCGTATTTTTAAATTATACCGTTATGACAGAACATTAAAAATGATCTCTAAAGTATTGGATAACGCTCTGCAAGGACTTGCAAATGTCATTGAATACCGTGACAAAGAATCGGGCGAACACGTTAAAAGAACACAATTATATGTAAAAGCGCTTATTGATTATTTGATAGATAACAATTCAGTTTATTCAGATGAATTAAGAAAACTTCAGCCGGAAATAATCATAAAATCAATGGCTCTTCATGATGTCGGTAAAATTGCCATACCGGATAGAATCCTTTTAAAACCTGATAAACTCGATCCTGATGAATATGAAATAATGAAAACTCATGCTGTAAGAGGAAAAGCGATCATCCATGAAATGGGTGATGCTGAAACATCAATCTATTTAAAACATTGCGAGGATATCTGTAACAGCCATCATGAACGCTACGACGGCAAAGGTTATCCGGATCAATTAAAAGAAAATGAAATTCCGCTGACAGCACGTCTTGCCGCATTGGCAGATGTTTATGATGCCCTTGTTTGCCCGCGTGTTTATAAACCTGCAATATCTTATGAAAAAGCTGCCGGAATAATTATTGAAGGGCGCGGGACACATTTCGATCCTGTTATAACCGATGCTTTTACAGCATTACAAGATCAATTTAAAGAAATCGCAGAAAAATACAAATAAAACAGGGCAGATTTTAATATTACAAATAATCCAAAGATGTTTTTTAACACATATAACAATATTAACATATTTTAGTTTAATTATAAATAAAGACAAAACAAATTTGACTATTCGGCTATTTAGGGTATAAAATTAAATAAGTTATACGTTTTTATGCTAATTGCTGGAGAGGAAAAAAATGAAATTTAAGAATGAAAAAACAAAAACGGGTTTCTTGCAAACTTCGTTTGTGCGCAAAAACAAAGTATTTGTTTTATTACTAATTATCTTTTTTGCCTTTATAAACGGGTTACAAGCCCAGACTGGAGCTGAACATCGCGGTTCTTCAGAAACACAAGATTCAAATTATGATCCTGCATATAACTTTCCATCCGGTGATTTCTGGTCACTTGACGGAGGGCTCGGAATAAGCGGAATCCTTGTAGAAGGCATGTCTTATCAGCTGGTAATAGACCCAAAACTTTGGCTTTCGCCTGTTTTAATGGTGGGAGCAAAAGCCGGCATCAATTACAGCACCGAATCGGAACACAATCTCTACAGTAATATTTTAACCTTTGAAGGGCAGGTTTATCTGCGCTGGAATTTTCTGCGTTTAGGAAAACCGGAAAACACTACTAACATTTTTTTTCAAGCCGGTTTAGGGCTTATTGCCGCATATAGAGGCGCAACTAATCCTCTTGATGATGTAACTGTAACACGCGGTTCTATACTTGGAGATGCAGCTTTAGGAATAACAATACCTTTAACTAAAAGGTGGCATTTAGAACCTTTAGTCCGCGGCGGATACCCGCACATCTTTGGGTTTTCATTAACAGCAGGTTATAAATTCCCATTACCGGAAAAAACTATTTATCAAAGAGAAGAAATTGTAAGAACACAAGAAATAGTAAAAACAATGGCTCCGAATGAAATTATTAAAATAATCAGAATTGCATCAATTGAGTTTGTTTTATTCGGTCCTGATATTGGCAGATACAATATAGGTATAGACCGTGACGCGCAGCAGTTAAATGAACTTATCTTAATACAAACGGCAAAAGTTCTTAGAGAAAACCCCGATTTCCGCGTCAGGCTGGAAGGACATGCCAATCCTTTTACAATTAACATAAGCGAAGCGGAAGACCTTATGGCTTTAAGCGCAATGAGGGCAGAAACAATAGCTCAGCAGCTTAGGGAAAGAGGGGTAAGCGAAGAACAAATGGTTGTTGTCTCTTTTGGCGGCACAAGAACTGCAACAAGCGAATGGGATCTAAGAAACAGAAACCGCCGTGTAGAACTAATGATCATTCAAGTTGATACAGATTAAAAACAAATAGGAGGAATAAATGAAAAGGTGTGTTTTAATTTTAATTATCTTCTCTCTGGCAATTCCGCTCGCCTTTGCTTTCGGTTCAAAGGATCGCGGACAAAATAAAATAACGATTTATACATCTATGTATCAGGAAGTTATTGATAACGTGGAAAAAGAATTAAAAAAACAATTTCCCAAATACACGATTGAATTTGTTTACGGCGGCACAGGACGCCTTATACACAGGGTTGCAACTGAACGCGCTTCCGGCAGGCTTGGCTGCGATATTTTAATGGTTGCAGAACCTGCATTTTCTTTAGAACTAAAAGGAAACGGGATGCTGCATTCGTATTTATCAAAAGAAGCGCATAACCTTGCTTTTGAATATGACCCTGAAGGATATTGGTATCCTGTACGTGTCAACAACATGGTGCTTGCATTTAACCCTGAAAAAAACTCAAGAGAGTCGCTGCCTTCATCATTTTATGACTTTGCAAACAACACAAGCGTAAGAGGGGCAATCTCAATGAGAAATCCGAGTATTTCAGGATCATCATTAGCGACGCTTATCGCTCTTAGAGACAGATACGGTTATGAATATTTTAACGCTCTTATCAGACAGAATATAAATATTGAATACGGAACTGCAGGCGGATTATCTAAATTAGAATCAGGCGAATACAAAGTAATAATGATCTTAGAAGAATCCATTTTACAAAGCAGGGAAAAAGGATCTAAGTTAGAAGTAATCTACCCTACAGACGGCACAATAATGATTCCATCTAATATAATGATTGTTAATAACCAATGGAGTGCAAATAGAAATTTAAAAGCGGCAGAAGATGTTGCAGATTGGTTTTTAAGCGAAGCGGGGCAAAATGCAATTGTATCAGGCTGGATGCATTCTGTCAGAATCGACTTCCCAAGAACACCGTATGATTCAATACCAACATCAGAAATCAGGAAGAACAGTATGCCGGTAGATTGGGAAAGCAGTTTCCGTCAGAAAGATGAGGTTGTAAATAGATTTGATGAACTTCTGGCTAATAGAAGATAGATAAATAAAAAGAAATTTATTATTGGTACTTCTTCGAAATCTCTTGAAATTGTCCTTGTATTTGCACAACCGCTTCCGCAATAATAGGATCGAATTGAGTTCCTTTTCCTTCTATTATTATTTTTATTGCTTCATCGTAGGGCATGGCTGCTTTATAAACACGGGCGCAAACAAGAGCGTCATACACATCAGCTAATGATGCAAGACGGGCTGTTAACGGAATTTTTTCTCCCTGCAGTTGACGCGGATAGCCTTTACCGTCCCAGCGTTCATGATGACCGTAGCAAATATCTTCGCAATGTTTAATATAAAGAGAAGAGTTTACATCGCCTAATTCATGGATAATTTCTTTTCCGCGTGTTGTGTGGGTTTTCATAATTTCAAATTCATCAGGATCGAGCTTGCCGGGTTTTAAAAGAATTCTATCCGGTATGGCAATTTTACCGACATCATGAAGCGCCATAGATTTCATAATAATATCGGGCTGTAGTTTAATTAATTCCGCTGCATATACGGAATTTGTTTCTATTAAATAATCTGTCAGTGCTTTTACAAATAATTGCGTTCTCTTTACATGCTCGCCGGACTCTAAATCGCGGTGTTCAATTACGTTTGCAAGCCCTTGCAGAGCATTGTCTAATGTTTTTGTCGCTTCGGCGGTTTTTTCCGCAACCATTCTTTCCAAATTGTCGCTGTAATTTTTTAATTCGATCTGGTTTCTTACACGAAGTTTAACGATTTCAGGATGAAACGGTTTATTAATAAAATCAACCGCTCCTGCATCAAGCAGATCGCTTTCTGCATCATTCTCGACCGTAATGAAAATTACGGGGATACGGCGATATGCTTTATCTTTTTTTAAAATTTCAAATAATTCCCGTCCGTTCATTTGCGGCATAATAAGATCTAAAAGAATAATCTTTGGAAGCTGACTTGCAGAATGAAGAGCGTCAAGCGCTTCTTTGCCGTTGTAAGCGGTTATTATTTTATAATCGGTTTTTAATATTTCTTCGAGAATCAATACATTAGCTTCTGCGTCATCTACTACTAATACTGATGGAATATTTTCAAGCATATTGTTCGATCACCTTATCAATTTCTAAATTTGTCATAGTTAAAACATTTTTAACTACCGCCAACTGCGCTCTATTCATTGTGCCGGCTTTAAGCTGTGTCTCCAGTTCCAATACTTGTTTAAACAATTCTGTAAGCGCAAGGTTAGCTGCAAGCCCTTTAAGAGTGTGAGAAGAATTACGCGCACTTTCAATATCATTTTTTTCAAATGCCGATTCTATATCTTTTATATTAGTATCATCTTTGAACTTACCTAATAATTTGGAAAAAAGCTTAGTGTTTTTCATTACTCTGTTTATACCTTCAGCAACATTGATATAAGTAACTTCATCTGCCATATAAACCCTCCATATATAAGTATAATCAATATTTTTATAAATAAAACTGACAGCTATCGTTCGCGGTAAATTATTCTGCCCCTTGTTAAATCATATGGTGAAAGAGCTACTTTAACCCTATCACCCGGTACAATACGTATATAATGTTTACGCATTTTACCCGATAAATGAGCCATTATCAGATGCCCGTTTTGATTATCCAACTCTACACGAAACATGGTATTTGGAAGGGCTTCTCTTACTACTCCTTCTACTTCTATCGCTTCTTCTTTAGCCACATATTCTCCTTACCAATATATTTTATCTGTAAAACCCCTTTATGTCAATTATAACTCTATGATAGAATATAACACTAAGAAATTTATTATATTATTGAGGTAATCATGTTTTATTATAGCACAAGAAATAAAAATAACGCTGTAAACTTTGCAACAGCAGCTCTTACAGGGCTTGCCCCAGACGGCGGGCTTTTTATACCGCAGGAAATACCGTTATATCCTGAAAATGTAAAATCTTCTTTAGGTACGATGAATTTCTGCGATATCACATTTGAAACTATAAAGCCTTACGTTCACACTGATATAAGCTCCTCTGCGTTATATGACATTATATCCTCTTCTTTTACATTTAATGCGCCTTTAATTGAAGTTTTAGACAGATATGCAATAGAACTTTTTCACGGACCGACAGCGGCATTCAAAGATTTCGGCGCCCGTTTTATGGCGCGCGCTTTTTCTTACCTTAGACGAGGCGAAGATAAACCGCTTCGTATTTTAGTTGCCACATCAGGGGATACGGGAGGCGCTGTTGCGGACGGCTTTTTTGATGTGCCCGGTATCTTTGTTACCGTTTTATACCCAAAGGGGCGGGTCTCTCCCTTGCAAGAGCGGCAGATTGCAGGTCTCGGCAAAAATATCAGCGCAATCGCAGTAGAGGGAAGTTTTGATGACTGCCAGCGTCTTGTTAAAGCCGCTCTTGCAGATGAGGAACTTAAAAAGCGGATGGCTTTATCATCGGCAAACTCTATAAATATAAGCCGTCTTATTCCTCAGGCTGTTTATTATTCCGCTTCTGCGGGAAGAGCTTTTGCAGGACGCATCGATCCTGACGGAGATGCAACACCGCGTGTTGTTAAAGAACAAATTACAATTAACAAAAAACATCCGCATTTGCCTATAACGCTTTGCGTTCCATCAGGAAACTTTGGAAATTTAACAGCAGGGCTTTATGCAATGAAGATGGGCGCGCCTATCAAAAGATTTATCGCAGCGACTAATATTAATAAAACATTTCCCGATTATCTTGATTCAGGTGAATACCTTGCGCGCATTTCGCAAGCGACATTATCCAATGCGATGGATGTTGGCGCGCCAAGTAACTTTGAACGTATGAGCGCGCATTTTTCATTGGAAGAAATGCGCCGTATAATATCAGGCGTTTATGTTGAAGATAAAGAAACAAAAGAAACAATTTCGCGCATACATGAAAAATCCGGCTACTTCCTTGATCCGCACAGCGCTGTAGGCTGGAAAGGTATTGATAAACTGCGCGAACAAAATAAGATCGGCAGCGAAGAGCCGGCAGGTGTTTTATGTACCGCACACCCTGCGAAATTTGCAGAAACTGTAGAGCCTCTTGCCGGAATGCCGCCTATTCCTGAATCTTTATCACGCGCGATGGATCGCAGCGTAAATGCAGTAACTATTCCTGCAGAAATAAGCGCATTGCTGGATGAGATTAGTTAAAACATAACAATGAACGCAAAGCTAAGAATAAATAGATTTGTAATATTCTTTTTATTTCTTTTTTTAACTGTTTATTCTTTTGCTTGCGATTTAGACGGGCACTTTAATTTTAATGTTTCTGATGATAACGATGAAATTCTTTATGCAGGCTGTTATGATGCAATTAATATGGGACCTCATATAATTGAATATATACTTACTAAAGAGCGGCTTGAAGGAGATAGAGTAACGCGTCCTTATGCTATGTTTACACAGAATAGGGACGGCGGTATTCTTATGGAGCTGTTAGCCGAACATGGATATTCATTGCCTCATCACAGAGATTTCAGACATTCAGGTTATGACAGAGGGCACATGGCGCCTAACGCGGATTTTAACAACACATATGAAAATGCGCTTTTAACTTTTTTTATCGGCAACATCTGGCCTCAAACCCCTGATGTAAACAGAATTGAATGGCTTAAAACAGAAAATGAAACAAGAAAACTTGCATTGAAATATTCATTTATCAGAATAATTATTATTGTAGATGAATTCAGCGAAGAAAAAATAAATGAAAAGATTTCTATCCCTTTATGTTTTAAAAAACGCGTTTATGATTTATACACCGGTAATTTGATTTATGAAATTGACGTTTATCAAAGACTCCTGACAGGAGAGGACGAATAAATAATCTGACAATCGATTTAAATATGCGCTTATCTGCGGACAAAGATTGCGTGTATTCTTCATTTCATAAAACATGCGCTCTGCTCTTCTTGCTACAGTTCTTGCAATATGAATATGCGCTTCTATAATATCATATCCGGGAAGAGTAAATTCTTTTGTTTTTGGAATATTTCCTGATAATCTGTCTATCTCTTTTTCAAGCGATGCAATGTCAGCACTTGTTATTTCAGAAGGCGATTTATTTCCGCAAACATCCGCCATTATTTTATTAAGACGCCTTTGTGTTTTTTCTAAAAAACTGCATGATGATTTCCATTCATATTGCCAGGCATCTTCGTTAGACAACATCGCTTTAATTAAACCTAAATAACAATTAAGTTCATCAACAGTTCCTATAAAGTGAAACAAGGGATCGTCTTTAAATAATTTTTTTCCGTTTAAATCAAATGTTTCTCCTGCATCGCCTTGTTTGGTATAAATTTTCATTTTTTCTCCTAACTTTATAAGGTATCAGGTGAATCAAGCCATCCGATTAATTGCACGTTTGTTTCTAAATATCCCATTCTGCGTTTTTTTATGGAAACATCCAGCATGACATAGCTTTCATCCGGTGTTATGCGCAAACGTGAAAGAGAGATTGTGTCATTTTCAGAAATGCCGAGTTCATCCGCAATTGAACCGCGAATAATTCTGTTTACACGAAAATTGGTAACAAACAAACTTGTTTGAAGAGGTGAAAGCAGCATTCCGAATAAAGGGGCAGCAATTTTCTCGCGCTTATCGATTTTTACAGCTTCCAGCAAAGGGATTTCAGGACGTGCAGACAGCATCATTACTTTTCTTTTAACAAGACCTTCACTGTCAATAGTTTCAAGTGCTATAAGTTCGCCTGGATTGCAAGAAAAGATTTCGCTTTGCAAATACGGAATAAGTCTGCCTTGAGGCGCTTTTACTTCCTTGCCGTTAATTGATTTAATAAAAGTTGATTCTTCTATCTTATGCAAAAAAGCCTGTGTATTAGGCGAAGTATAAATTATCTCCGCTCCGGAAAATGTTTCGCATAACGTAAGACCAAGCCACGGGCGGGACGCTTTGCCGCCTTTCATCATAGCGGGAAGGGCTGCTGCAAGTCTTTCAGCAGGAACTGCAAAATTCAAACCTTGAAATTGGCTTATACCTGCAAAAACAACTCCCACTAATCTGCCTTCAGTATCTATTACAGGTCCTCCTGAATTACCTTGATTAACAGGCGCATCAATTTGATAAACATCGCCTATTTGCAAAAACCGTCTGCCAAGTGACGAAACAATTCCCGATGTTACAGTTTTTTCCAATCCAACAGGAGAACCGATTGCAAGAACCTGATCGCCTACACGAGGCACAACACGGTCTACGATAGAAAAAACGTATTCAGGTGTCAATTCAGTTTTTATCAAAGCCAAATCCAGAGCTTTATCCCAACCTATTACACGTGCGGGAATACGCGGGCTTGTTGCATCGCCCATACGGATATATAAACGTGAATAACCTTTATATTTCGGATCTACTTCGCTTTCAATTACATGGTAATTCGTAATCATAAAGCCTGTAGAATCTATAAAAAACGCTGAGCCTAAAACCCTGTTCTGATAACCTAAACCTCTTTCTACTCTAAAACCCCTGTCTACTACAACAGTTGCAACGCCTTTGATCATATCGGTAAAAGTATCGCGCCCTGAAGCATATTCGCGTAACGCAGAAGGAATATTTCTTGCGCCTCCGCTGCTTGCTGCACCGCTGCTTGCCGCTGCAAGAAAATACGCTGCCGCCCGGCGTTGCTTGCCTTCTACCGCTTTTTCCAAAAACAGAAATGCGCTGTTAAAATCCATCGGCTGCATTTCATGCGAACTTACAGCCGCTAAAAATGCGCCCAGTATGTTTCCCTCTGATAATTTTTTCTTTGCATCTAACAATAGGAATGCCGCTTCTTTTCCCGTATGCGCTGTTATTACCTGAATACTGGCAATTGATCTTCCAAAAAAAACCGCATCTTCCCATCGTTCTTCTTCGATTGCCTTTTCCTGCATTGCACATAAATTTTTACTTGCTTGTTCTTCCAATACAAGAAGCTGCGCCCAATCTTCGTTTTCTTCCTTTTCATTATTAGAATAAATTTCTTTATAAATAAAAATATCATTCAAAGCAGCGATTGGGTTATCATCAATAAGGGCTTTTATATCATTAATTCTTATCGTGCTGGTAGTGCGGGAAGTAAAATTTTCATTGTCATTTTTATTTGTGCTTTTGCAGCCGGCAAAGATTAAAGTTAAAAGAAGTCCTATAAATATTAATCGCAGAAAAAATATTTTTCTTTGTACTTTTAACTTTGTTAAAGGTTTTATCATTATTATTTTCCGCTTTCTGAATGGTTAAATTCACCGCTTCCGTCTATGTCATAAGAATAAACAACTGAACCGTCTTCAAGATACACTTCTTTTGTTATATGCTTTCCGTCTCCGTTCCAATCGCTTTCTGAAGAAGCGATTAAATCGCGGTAATTAAAAAACTGCATAGAAGGAGTATACCAAGCGGCAGACGGACGGCGGAAGCGGCGGGTTGTTTCCATTCTGCCGTCTATATCAAGATCAATATTCTGAATTACAGGATATCCTCTTTCAAATTGGGTAATAGAAATCTGCATTCCGTTTAAAATTTCAACTGCTTTAACAGGTATTCCGCGAACCATATAAAAAGTTTCTACAGCATCATCAATTTCCAGACTGTTACGCGAAATTGTTGTGCAAGAAAAAACAAGCGAAGGATATGATAAATCCATTTTTCTATTTTCTTTTACGGGAAACAAAAAACCTGCTAAACTTCTGCTTCCGCCTATTTGAATAAAATCTATGGGTATAAATTGAAAATCAGCAGGACGGAAAGAAAACTCTTCGCTTTCATATACAACCGTTTTAACAAACGGATATTGTTCCCATTGTACAAATGCAGATTTTGCACGCCCTGAAAGCAAGGTAACAGCGGTATCCGGAACACCATTCTTAAAAACAATTCCAAGTTCAATAACGGTATCTTGATTTGTGTCGGATTCAAAATTTTGAACAACCCCCGATTTATAAATAGTGTATGTATCGACATAACCGTCATTGTCATCATCGGTAATTATAAGACCGGAAAAAGAAAGAAGTTTTCTTGTAAAATAATTTCGTCCGTCTTCGCTTCTTAGCAAATTATAAACATCGGTTAGTATTCTTTTATCCAGAATTGGATCGCCTTTGGGCATCATCTTTTCATGAAATTGATAATATAACAAATAATTAAAACCGCGGCTTCCGTTAAATAATTCATCCGTTGCCTCAATGTCTCCTATTAAACCTAAGTTAAGCGCAATAGGAAGCGATGCAGGGTGAGGCATAAAGTCTCTGTTTTGAATATGCGGAATTCCGCCTGAACGATACGATCCTAAAAGACGGCGGGCATCTTCAAGATTTCGCATAAAGGGAGAAGCAAGCCATGCAAGTTCAGGATCGGTTTCGATAAGAAACGGAAGCCGTCTTAATGCAAGTTCCAGCAGATGGATGTCCGCTTCAGATAAAGATTGATCAATATCAAACGGATTTTTGTTACGCGCATATTCAAAAAAGATACGCAAAGGACGCGAATCGCGGGGAAACCTATCCATTGCAACTAACACTTGGCTTCTGAATTGTGCTAAAGCCTGAATATCACCATGTGTTGCCATTCCTTTAAAAATTTGAAGACGCAGCATTGTAATATTTGCACTGTCTGATGCATTTTCTATTCTGATTTGATCTATACAGTTTAAAGCATGCATATAATCGCGTACTGCAATTAACTGTTCTATTTTTAAAAGATATGCCTGTGTTTCTCTGTAAGTTTCCCAGCGATTCGTTTGGATTGCATTTTCTAATGCATTGATAACCGTAAGCCTTGATTCAAATTCGTATAAATAATGCAAGCGCGTAACAGCTAAAAGATAAGAAATATCGGAAGAAACATCTGAAAAATCTGAAACACGGTAAAGGGCGGTATACGCTTCTTCTATACGTCCTTCGTCATACGCTTGCTTTACCCAATTAAAATACTGCCGCGCTGCGTTTGAATCATCTCTTGTTTGCGCATGAACATTAGAATAAACAAAAAAGAAGATTAACAACAAAGTAACACAGAGTGTCTTGTTTAATTTCATCCTTGTTCACTCTCTATAAAAGATAAAGAATTTTCTCTGATAGGAAGCCCTAAAATCTGACGAACCTCGTCATCTACAAGAGTTTCACGTGCAATAAGAGCATTGGCAAGGTCTTCTATTTTCTGTTTTTGGTTTGTAATGATCATATTTGCATTATGCAAAGAGCGGTTAAGGATTTTCTTTACAGCTAAATCTATGTTTCTTGCAGTTTCTTCCGAATAATCTTTGTGACGCGCAATTTCTTTTCCAAGAAAAATAGGTTCATCTTCCTGACCGTAAGCGATAGGACCTAATTCTTCCGCCATTCCCCATTCGCATACCATGTTACGCGCCATTTCTGTCGCCTGCTGGATATCGTTCTTTGTACCTGTTGTAGTCTCTTCATAAAAAAGTTTTTCCGCCAAATAGCCGCCGTAACAAATAGCGATACGATCTTCTATCCAGCCTTTAGTGCGGGAATAACTGTCTTCTTCCGGAAGTGAAAGCGCCATACCTAAAGCGCGCCCGTGAGGGACAATAGTAACCTTATGCAACGGATCTGCATTCTTAAGAAAATAATGAAGAAGAGCATGCCCTGCTTCATGAATGGCGGTCATGTGGCGCTCCTTGTCAGAGATTACAAGCGTCTTTCGCGCAACACCCATTAAAACTTTATCTCTTGCTTCTTCAAAATCGGACATGATAACTTCCGCACGGTCTTTGCGTGCAGCGAAAAGAGCCGCTTCATTTACAAGATTTGCAATATCTGCGCCGCTCATTCCGGGTGTCGCTCTTGCAATGCGAACAAGATCAATATCTTTACTGAGAGGAATTTTTGCACTGTGGATTTGAAGTATCGCCTCACGTTCTTTAATGTCAGGCATTGCGACAACAACTTGCCTGTCAAAACGTCCCGGCCGAAGAAGAGCGGGGTCTAAAACATCGGGGCGGTTAGTGGCTGCAAGAATGATAACGCCGTCCTTTGAATCAAAACCGTCCATTTCAACTAACAGCTGGTTTAATGTTTGTTCGCGCTCATCGTGCCCTCCGCCGTAACCTGCGCCTCTTGTGCGCCCGACAGCGTCAAGCTCATCAATAAAAATAATACACGGGGCATTTTTGCGTCCTTGTTCAAAAAGATCGCGCACACGGCTGGCACCTACACCTACAAACATTTCAACAAAGTCAGAACCTGACATATGAAAAAACGCGACACCCGCCTCTCCTGCAACAGAGCGAGCCATCAATGTTTTGCCTGTACCGGGCATTCCGACAAGAAGCACTCCCTTAGGAATTCGCGCACCCATCTTAGTAAATTTCTGAGGGTTCTTTAAAAACTCAACAACTTCTTCAAGTTCGAATTTAGCATCGACCTGTCCTGCAACATCTGCAAAACAAACCTTTTTACCTTCTTCCTGATAACGCTTCGCNTTACTTTTGCCGAANTGAAAATTTTTCATTCCCGCACCCTGCATATTTCTGATAATCAAAATGATGATGGCAAAACCGAAAATCCAAGGGAGCATATCAAGAAGAAAACGCCACGGACTTATTTTGTTAGGTGCACCTGAAACTCTAATATTTTTTTCTTTTAATGATTCTAAAAGGCTCGGATCAGAATAAGGAATAACTGTCCGCAACTGATTTGAACCGCCGCCCTGCGGTGACATTTTTAAAGAAATATCAACATTTCCGTTCTGATGAATAACGACGGAACTGACATCGCCTGATTCGATGTAACGGGAAAACTCAGAGTAAGGGACTTCTCTTACCGGAACGGAATTACCTCTGAAAAAGAATGCAATAAAAAGACCTGCCATAACAAGGAAAAAAATTAAAGCAATACCTCCGGGTCTTTTCGGCGACAGCGGCTTATCAGGCGGATTATCATTAGGTTCGAACATTATTACCCCCGTAATATGATAGGTATTTTACGTATTTTGATCAAGGTTAGTAAAAGGTGTCAGTCCCCTGCGCAGGCGGCACAATATTAAATTAAAAAAGCATTATTTCCGTATTTCTCTGTTAAATTGACCTACATTATGATGAAATACCCTTTGTCCGTATCCAACATTAGAGAAACGAAAAAGATGCTCATGAAAAGTAATATTTGTCCAGTTATAATCATCTGTCTGGTATACAGCACCTGTTTCTTGATTAATGTGTTCGTTATCAAACCATGTTAAGTCAAAATACAATGTCCTTCCGTCAGTCAATTTTATAACATTCCAAGCATGACCGGGAGATGTCCATTTTTGTACAGCCTGAACAGAAGATAATTGCAAAATTTTTTCCATTACTTCATTTGCATAACCGTCACAAACATGCCGCCTTAAACCCGGAGTCGGTCTTGCACGGGCGCCGGAATATCCGCTGAAATTCGCCCAGTCATATTCAATTTCCGCACATAGCTTTTTTGCAAATGATATGATTTCGGCATATGCAGGATCGGTTTTTAATAATTGTTCCACATATAGACTGTGTTCATACTCAAACTTAAAGGTATGGTAGTATGCATACTCACCGTACATATCAAAAATAGCAGATGATCCTGAATAATTCGCACCCTGCCCCCATTTTTCAACTGTTCCCGCTCCAACATAACCGCTTGCAGTAGTATACGAGGCTTCCATTAAAACCTTGTTATTGTCTTCGCTCCACCACACTCTTAGCGAAGGATTTAACATATGAGGTCTTTCCATTCTATCTTTTGTAAATTGAGTATTGATAATAAAATCTCTTACCTTCGGCGGAAAAAACCCCAGATTTGCACCGTAATAATTAATCTGCGGATAGACCAAATTTTGAAAAGCAATAAACCCATTGGGCAATGTAGTTACAAAGGAGGGGGTTGATGCCTTCTGCAAAGACGCATCACGGGTATTTGAAGATGCTGCTGCCGATGTGCGGGTATTAGCAGGTGTCGATACCGGCGCGCTTGTATTAGAAGACGATAATATTGGTACTTCTTGATTTGCATTACCAATATTCTGGCACGCAGATAATAATACGCACAAACAGAGTTTGCACGCTGTCTTTAAAAGTATTTTTACATTCATTATTAACTCCTTTAATTATTAGGCAATTATAAATTAACACAGAAGGATAATCAATGCGGCAGAAGTCTTCTCCTCGTCTTTAACGTAAAACCAGTCTATATCATGAGTTACAAACCCGGTGCGCTCCTCAAGCCTGCCGCCGTTTTTCTCGAAAGTTCTGAAGGTGTCCATGGTTTTTCGCAAGCAATCATCTTTTAGCTTCAGCAAACACAGCACAAAGTTCCGAGTATCACGACTGTCAGCGCCTCTCCTATGCTGCAAAAATAGCCGTTGTGTTCCTTGAAGGTAGACTTGAAAAAAACGGTTCCTCTGATATAATCAAACATATGCAGACTATGGAAGGAAAAAAAATGAAAAAAGGAAACACGCTGATTGTTTTTGTGTTGCTGGTTCTTGTTTGTGCCGGTTTTACGGCATGTGAAAACAACATTATCAGAAAGTGGTGGGAAGAAGGACAAAGCCCGGAAATAGAATAT
>WQSW01000048.1 GCA_009787695.1 Treponema sp. | reverse complement strand
AAACGGTCGTTTATAAGCAAATTAATTATGCTCGTTAATGTCTTTAGTAATTTTGACGAGTTTATTATAAGTTCGTATAAAATCTTTAAAAAACACTAAATTAAACAGAAGAAAGTTTGGTTTTATCTATAAAGTTACGATCTATCAGCTTTTTTAAAGCAGAATCGTCTTTACGAATGAACCCTCCGCAGTTACTTTTTGATACCTTAAAACGAAAAGTTATAACAACGAGTTTTTGAAGATTGCGGTGAATTGAAAGCGGCTGCTTACATTTTTGGCTTATACATAATGCGCATGTATCGGAATTACCTGTACAACCTTCATGCACTGAAGGGCATTTAATATTTTCCAAACCTTCACATTTTAATTCTGTATTTGCTTTTAGAGCGGTAATTATAGATTCAGCGGAATACATTATGCTACCTTATAGTTCACCTGAGTCCGTTCTACAATTAATAAATCTTTTGCAAATTCTATAATATCACCTGTAAGAACCGTATGCTCTTTTTCGCATACAGTATTTTTTACTTTTTGTTCAAATTCCTTGACACGCTCTGCCAGTTGATTTAACCGTTCCATTAGTTCAGCTATATTATCAGTTGTTTTTCCCTGCATAGATAATATAATTTGTACTTTATGGTATGCGTTCCATAATTCATTTGACCACTCATCTGCGGTGAATAAATCTAAAAGGTTTTCCCAAGCAGCTTCAGGTTGGAGTTTTTGAAAATTTTGACATAGGAAATAATAAATATTTTCCACCATATCAGATTCAGCTTCTTCGATAGTATTTCCGTAACCGTCAATATGCAGATGTATACACGTGGAGATGTAAGAAGTTTCAGATTCTTGGATACTTAAAAAAGAAAGAAGCTGTATTTCATGGTTAAGTTCACGCGATTTAGGGATTTTTACCTTTCCTATCCCGACTACGATACCGCGAGATACCTTTACCATTTGGTTCATTTTTTACTCCTTTTGTTTTATGAACATCTTTTATAGTATCGCATATTTTAGAGGCGGAATCAATGATTATTTCAGCTGCTTCATTTCAAAGAACAAAGGGAGGAAGCGGAAAAAATCTTAATTAACGCTGCCATATCCGGCGTTGCTTGATTATTTCCCGATTTTCTCCTAACCTAAGTCATGGCTTTTACATTTTTTAACACATTGGGGCGCGAAAAACAGCTTTTTAAAACTCTTCATCAGGGAAAAGTCGGTTTTTACGGTTGCGGACCGACTGTTTATAATTATGCGCATATCGGTAATTTGCGCGCTTATGTGCATCATGATATTTTAGTGCGCTCTCTGCGGCGTGCAGGGTTTGATGTCAACCATGTTATGAATATTACCGATGTAGGGCATCTTACAGATGATGCCGATGACGGCGATGATAAAATGGTAAAAAGCGCGGAAGAGCGCGGGAAGAGCGTTCTTGAAATCGCCGGCTTCTACACTCAAGCTTTTTTTAATGATACCGATCGAATGAATATCACTCGCCCTTCTGTGGTTTGCAAAGCGACAGAGCATATTAACGAAATGATTGAATTAATCAAACAGATCGAAAAAAACGGTTTTACTTATTCTGCAGGTGGCAATCTTTATTTTGATATTTCAAAGTTTCCTTCTTACGGCGATCTTGCCTTGCTCCGCTTAGACGATTTAAAAGCCGGAGCGCGTATAGAGCAGGATGAAAATAAGCGTAACTCATGCGATTTTGTTTTGTGGTTTACAAAGAGCAAGTTTGAGAATCAGGTGCTGGTGTGGGACAGCCCCTGGGGGAAAGGATATCCCGGCTGGCATATTGAATGTTCCGCGATGAGCATGAAATATTTAGGCGATCAGTTTGATATTCATGCNGGCGGCATCGATCATATCCCTATCCATCACACAAACGAAATCGCCCAGAGCGAGGCGGCTACCGGNAAAAANCCNTGGGTGGCTTATTGGCTTCATAACGAGTTTCTTGTATTAAATAAGGGGAAAATGTCCAAATCGGCAGGCGGTTTCCTCACCTTGCAAAGCCTTGTCGATGAAGGATACGACCCTCTTGATTACCGCTATTTCCTGCTCAGCGGTCATTACCGCAGCCAGCTTCAATTCTCTTTTGAAAGCCTAGAAGGGGCGAAAAATTCCCGTAAATCACTGGTTGATAAAGTCCGCGCTTTAGCAAAGAGCAAAGAATCGTCAGAAAATGATGATGTCACCAAGTATATAGAAGCATTTGACAAGGCGATAGAAGACGATTTAAACACGCCGAGGGCTTTGGCTGAATTATGGGGGCTTTTAAAGGACGTGTCTGCATCACCGCAGGTGTTAAAAGCGGTTTTTGATATGGATACGGTTTTGGGTTTAGGGCTTGAAAAAGCATGCAAAAGCGAAGAATTTGCAGAAAACGGAGATTTTTCGAAAGAAATTGAGGGACTTATCGCTAAAAGAGCCGAAGCTAAAAAAGCAAAAGATTTTACAACAGCGGATAATATAAGGAAAAATTTAAAAAATCGTGGTATTATATTAGAAGACGGTCCCGGCGGAACAACCTGGCGCCGGGAATAATTGCAAAAACGGAGTTTACAGCGTTAGCAATTAATAAAAAAATGTAACAATTGAGGAAAAACCTTGTTTAAAAATATAGAGGATAATTTGGAGAGCGACACACAGGCCGCGCAAACTGAGGTAAAAGGCAGTGAAACGGCTAACCTTGTTGCTGCTCATAACTACAACAAGGAATTCAAAAAGCTCTACGATTCAACTTTCCAAATCTTATTCAGAGTGGCTTTAAGGGTAACCAACAATGCCGAAGCGGCAGAAGATCTCTGCCAGGACAGTTTTTTTCGCTTATACGAAAGAAACATGGTTTTTCCGACTCCTGAGGAGGCGAAATACTGGCTTATCCGCGTAGTAAAAAACGCCGCCTTAAATTACGCAAAACGTAAAGAAAGGGAGCGAAAAGCGTATCAGCGCGCCTTTAAGGAAGACAACAGGCAGGTGGAAACCGGAGAGGCTTTGCTTGTAAAAAAAGAAACAAGCGAAGAAGTGCAGATTGCCTTGAATAAGCTGCCTGAAAATTTGCGCATGGTGCTGATTTTAAAAGAGTATGCTGAAATGAATTACAAAGAAATCGGCAAGGCGCTTGGAATTAGCGAAGGAAATGTAAAGGTAAGGGTATTTAGAGCCCGCGAAAGATTATCTGCAATTTTGCAGGATGAAAGCGAGCAACTTAAAACTGTTTAAAATTGAGGTGAAAATGATGTGTCCGGAACCGCAGCTTCTATCAATTTATTTGGACGGGGAACTTCCCTCTCCATGGAAGGAAAAATTGCAAGAGCATATTTCTCAGTGCTCTGTTTGCAAAGCAAAACTTGATAATTTCGCATACCTTCAAAAACTTTTAAACAATGATAAAGCACAAACAGAGCAAGAAGACAGAACATTTACAGAACAAGAATTACTCGAAACTCAAGAAAGAGTTTGGGATAAAATCGAAGCGCACAAGCATTATACGCCAAAGTACGGAATGTGGCAGCGCAGAGTTTCCATTCCCCTGCCTGCGGCGGCTGCGGCGGCTATCATCATTGCATTACTTGCCGCTTTTTTAATCCGCGATCCCGGCAGAACAGGGTTTGCAAATCAGCGCGGTTCTTTAGAAACGCAGATAGCAGGTACTTTCAATCCCGCAAATTTCCTTCTTGCATCAGATGAAGAAATTCAAAGCTTCCCGTCTACTGATATGAACGGAATGATTCAATATTTATCGCCGGAAGGCAACACTAATATTATTATTTTACAATTACCTGAAAGTCAAAGCTTTTTAAAAGCAGGAGAACCTGCAATAATAAGAGCTGCCGATTGGGAAAAACAACATCAACCCAGCCGAGACAGAAATCATCGCCGAAATAATAATTCGGAGAGGAGACAAAAACAGGAGACAGAATGAATCGATCCCTATGCTTTTTTAGCATCATATTATTATTTTCTGCAAGCTTCTTGACGGCACAAGAACATCAAGTTTCCAACTCCGGAACAAGAGAGATGAGGAGACGGGCGCTTGTTTTAGATATTGATGCAAGAGTATTGGAAGGTAATAATGTTTTATGGAGTGCAACTGATCGTAAAACAACTATTTCCGGCAATCCTGTAACCATTCAATTAAACGGATCAAATTTATTGGTTGCCGTTCAATTCACTCCTTATATTCGCCGCAGCGGCAATGTACTTGTAGCGCAAGTGCAGATTTGGCTTAACGATCCAGAGAAAGGTGTTTCGCATCAAACATCGTTTCAAACTATACCTATGGAATTTAATGAACCTATTTATTTTTTCCCGCTTGGTCAGTCAGAAGAATCATCATCAATTGAAATAATTCTGACAGTAAAACCATACAGAGAAACATCTCCCGAAGCAATTTCTGAAACAAACAATGACGAATAAATATAAACCTTCGTTTCTAAAGAACCGCAAACTATTTTTCTTTGCGCAGTATTTATTAATAATTTTTATTTTAATTTCGTGTAACTCTAAAACACCGGTTATAACATCAATAAATCCTAAAATCGGACAGATAGGAGAAATAATTACGCTTAACGGAAGTAATTTCGGCTCTTCGCGTGATGAAGCGTATGTTACAATTGCAGGGGTAGCGCCGACAAACTCATCTTATTTTTTATGGCAAGATAATATGATTATTATTAAAGTTCCTGAACTAGGTGAATCGGGGCTTGTCTATGTTCATGCAAACGGAAAAAAAAGTAACGGCGTGCTTTTTTCAAATTCTGCAGTTGTTCCAAAACCAATTGAAGGCGAAGAGCTTGGGCTTCAGCCGAGAATTACATCTGTTAATCCTGCATCTTCTGCTCCGGGATCATTAATAATTATCAACGGTAATAATTTTGGTATGTCACGCGAAAATTCTTTGCAATCAATGTTATCACGCGGTTCTTTAGAAACGCACATAACAGGAGTTTTCTTTTCTTGGGATTACGACTCAGGACCGATCAATCCTTATATGGTAAGAGAACCTGAATTTATCGAAGTATCAGAAATTGAAATTGGTTATGAAGCATGGAGTGCGCGGGAAATACGTGTCCGTTTGCCTGACGGCGCTGTCAGCGGAAATGTTGAAGTAAGAACAGCACACGGAAGATCAAGACCTGTTTTTTTTGAAGTCAGCGGAAAACCCGGCGTTAAAATTTTAAAAGAAAAACGCAGTTACATCGTAACATATTCAGTCGATATCAGAGTTCATGATGCAACAAAACCTAATACACTTTATTTGTGGATTCCTTTTCCGATCAATTCTTCTTCGCAAAGAAATGTCAGCCTTATTAGCCGCAATGTTGATCCGTTTATAGAAAATCACCACAATGTAAGTCTTTTTAAAATGGATAATCTTACAGCAGGCATTAATCAATCTGTCTCTCATTCTTTTCAAGTTGAAGTTTATACAGTTGAAACAGAGATAAGACCTCTTGCAGTAAGACAAGATAATAACGCACAAACAAGGTCTGCGTTATACGCAATGCACACTCAAAGTTCAGACCTAATCCCAAGCGATGACCAAATAATTAAAACAGCAGTTAATTCAATTATAGGAAGAGAACAAAACCCGTATTTAAAAGCAAAATTAATTTATGATTGGATAATTAAAAATATAGAGATAAATGACGCTTTATATTATAACACCAATACAGATAACACATCTTTGCATGCAGTGTTAAGCACAAGACAATCCGATCATTACTCTGCCGTTCGGCTTTTTACATCAATGGCGCGTGCTGCAGGAGTGCCTTGTATTCCAATCGGAGGCGTATTGATTGATAAAGGCGGTCAAACATTTCAGCATCATTGGGCGGAATTTTGGATTGACGCATTCGGGTGGCTGCCTGTCGATCCTGCAATGGGAGCGGGAGCGATAACACTTGATTCATTTCACGAACCTATTGTCTTACACGAAGAAACAAATAATAATAAAGATTTAGCGTCTTATTATTTTGGTAATATTGACAATATGCGAATTGCATTCTCGCGGGGAGAGCATGTTCTTTCGCAAATAGAAAATCGCGGAAGATTAGTATCGCACACACAATCATATTCGATACAAAACATTTGGGAAGAAGCTTCCGGCGGGCTTGAGTCATACTCAAGTTTATGGGGAGATATAATAATCAGCGGAGTTTATGTACATTAATTTAAAGAGGTAGAAAATGGTAACGGTAATTTCATTAGGCGGTTCAATTGTCGCGCCGGACGGTATTGATTCAGATTTTGTAAAAAAATTTGCAGCTCTTATTAATTCATTTATAGAAGCTGATATTAACAGACATTTTATTTTTGTAGTCGGCGGCGGCGCACCTGCGCGGCGTTATCAAAGTGCATATAAAGAAATATCAGAAAGCAATGTAAAAAATGATGAAGCCGACTGGATAGGAATAATGGCAACACGCCTAAATGCTCAGCTTATAAAAGCTGTAATGAGCGATTGGTGTTCTCAGGAAGTTGTTACAAATCCATGTGAAGTTGAACCTCTTACAGGGCGCGTTCTTGTTGCCGCAGGATGGAAACCCGGTTTTTCTACAGATTACGATGCAGTATTGTTAGCGGAACGCTTCGGTGCAGACATGGTAATAAACCTTTCAAATATCGATAAAGTTTTTACAGCTGATCCAAAAATCGATCCGAACGCAAAACCGATTGATAAAATATCATGGGCAGATTTTCGCCTGCTGGTCGGCGATGAATGGACACCGGGAAAAAACGTTCCCTTTGATCCTGTAGCAAGCCGTCACGCGCAAAAAATCGGATTAAAAGTTATTTGCGCAGGCGGGAGAGATTTAATCAACCTTGCAAAAATATTAAACGGCGAAGCATTTTTCGGAACGGAAATACATTAAACTCAAACCCAAAAAGATGATATGATTGGGTAAAGTTTATAGACGCGGAGTCGGAGGAAGAATTAAAGATGGTAGCAGACAGAAATCCTGAAGTACAAAAAGCAGCTCTTGCCGAACAAAAAGCGGAGATTGAGCGATTACGCGCATTATTAGAAAAGAATTGAAAAAAATAATTATTCAATTCTCATAAAACAAAATGAAAAATAGATACGGCATCACGCCTTGGGGCTTATGGTTTATTGATGTGCTTGACAGCTACCGGATGGGAGAGCGACTTGAGCGCGGCAGACGTTATGCCAATGCCGGCAAGGTACTTTCACTTGAATTGACAGACGGGCGTGCTGTTGCAAAGGTCGAAGGAAAATCAAATCCTTTTTATAGAGTTGCAATTACCTTCCCTACCCTTGCTGAAGCGGAGCAAGTTTATAATTTGATCGAAAATGATCCGCCGCTGTTGGCGCAAATTGCCGCAGGTGAATTGCCGGAAACTTTTTTACAATTACTAAAAAGTAAAAAAATTAATCTTATTCCAAAAAGCTGGCGCGAAATGAAAAGGTCTTGCTCATGCCCGGATAACGGCGATCCTTGCAAACATATGGCAGCGCTTTATTACATAATTGCAAGAGAGATCGATTCTAACCCGCAAATTCTTTTCCGTCTTCGCGGTATTGATTTATCAAGCAGGTTCGGAAGTTCTGCTGTTCACAAAATTTTACCTCCGTTTACAATAAAATATATTCAAAAAGAAAAAGAAGCAAAGATTGATACTAAACAAACAGAAATTGAACTGGAAGAAATTCCTCATTGCGCCGAGCTTATCACTTCCCTGCTGCCTCCCGATCCTCCGTTTTGTGAAAGGAATTTTACATCTGTAATTGCAGAATTTTATCACCTTTGTGCAAGTTATGTGCATACCAATAATTGGGAACAAGCACAAACAGACGAAGATTTACTTTCACAAATTGAACATGATTTTTCACGCTCTCATTGGATTGTATTATACGCATCTAAAGAAGCGTGCGCAAATCCATCTCCCGGTGCCGAACCTTTTTTGCAGGCGCAAGATATTAACGGCAATAACAAGCAATATACTCTGTTTGAGGCGTTTAATAACTTTGTTCAATTTTCATCTGATGACGGAACGTCCTCTTATAATTTTCTTTTTTACCTTTTTAAAGCATTAAATCTTTTATGCTCGGCAGGCGCATTTATTCCCTATGTGTTAAACGACATTGACGATACTTTAAAAATTATCTGGCGCCCCTTTGAAATATTGCCTTCCGTATCAGATATGCTGAATAAAATCGCTGAGCGCGGATGCGGTATGTTTGAACCTCATTCCGGTCTTGTTACAAAAAATATTTTTAAAATTGATTTAACAAATAAACAAGTTAAAAAAACCGCAAACCAAACGATCAGCGGAAAAAGTACTGTGGATATACTTGCATCCGCTTTTTTAAATGAATGGATCAGGCACAAGTTTATGATTTTTAAAAGCAATTTTAATAAAGAAGGAGACAACGATTATAAACAACTGTTAAATCTTTTCTTTTTAGGGATGTTTATCGATGTATCCTCCCCTGCTAAACGCTCCCTTCCCATGTCTATAGACCGATGGCTTTCTGCTCTTCATATTGATTTTTCCGCATACCGTTATGCGATTAATATTAAAGATATAACAAAAAAAGAAGAGCAAGAGTCAGACAAAGATTTTTTTCAAGAACCTCTTAATTTCGGCATTTCAATGGATGTATTGACAGAAACAGAAGACGGCGTTAAAAAAACATCGTTAGCGGCGTGCGCAGCAAAAACCGCGTGCAACGACATAAATATTCTTCGCGCCCCTCTTGCTCTTTCAAATTATCTGCCTGAAATTAAAGAACTTTTTAAAAATAAAAATATACCTCTTTCCGAAGCGCGCCTTGTCGCATTTTTAGATTCAGCAGCTGACCTTCTTACCCGTCTTGGTTTAACTGTCAATCTTCCTAAAGCGCTTGTAAGGGAATTAAAACCGCGTCTTGTTATAAAAGGAAAAACCGATTCATCTCTTGTAAAATATCTTGATTTAAACAGCTTACAGGATTTTGAGTGGCAAATTGCAATAGGAGAAGAAGTAATGTCTCTTACTGAATTTGAAAAACTTGTAAAAATAAAACGCGCCATAGTCCGTTTCAGAGATGGTTTTGTAAAAATGCAAGCGGAAGAATTTTCCCGCCTGTTAAAAAATGCAAAAAAATCTTCTCCCGATTTAAATGACTTTTTAAAAGCGCACTTTAACGGCGACTCAGTTCTTGCTTTTGATGCAAAGGAAACAATCGACAATCTTTTCCGAGAGCAAAATTTCCCTATCCCCTCTGCTCTTAATGCAGAACTGCGTCCTTATCAAAAAAGAGGTTACAACTGGATTTGTTCTTTGCTATTCTCCGGTTTCGGCTGCATACTTGCAGACGACATGGGTCTTGGAAAAACCATACAATCCATAGCGGCGATACTGCGTCTTAAAGAAGAGGGGTTGTTAGGTGAAGGATGCCTGATTGTCGCTCCTGCGGCTTTGCTTTGCAATTGGGAAAAAGAACTCAGCCGTTTTGCACCGTCTTTAAAAGTTACGCGCTATCACGGAACAGGCAGAAAATTCGATAGCAAAAACGAAGTATTTCTTACGACTTACCAAACAACTGTACGCGATGCGGAGAAGTTAAAGAAAAAAACTTTTTCTCTTCTGCTTGTTGATGAAGCCCACCTTATGAAAAACTCACAAACACGCATCTCGCGCACCATTAAAAATTTAAAATCCAAATATAAACTTGCACTCTCAGGAACTCCTGTCGAGAACCGTTTGGAAGACCTCCGCTCTTTGTTTGATTTTATCCTGCCCGGCTATCTGGGAGATGCTGTCAAATTCAGGGAACAATACCGTATCCCTATCGAAGTTATGCGCAATAAAGAAAAAGCGCAGAATTTGCAAAAGATTACTTCTCCGTTTTTATTAAGGCGGTTAAAAACCGATAAATCTATTATTAAGGATTTACCGGAGAAAGTTATCACAACCGAATATGCGGTACTGGAAAAAGAACAAGCTGCGTTATACGAAACTATAGTTTCAGAATCAATGGAAAAATCTAAAAAATTACAAGCGCAGGAAAGATCGTCATTAATTTTTTATTTATTAACATCATTAAAACAAATCTGCGATCATCCGCGTGTGTATGACAAAGAAAGCCCTGCGAGCATGGAACTTTCCGGCAAAGCGCAACTTCTTATCACTCTTTTAAAAGAAATTCTTGCAAACAGGGAAAAAACTCTTATCTTCAGCCAATATGTTGAGACGCTCGAATGTCTTGAACAGATCATCAAAAAAGAATTGAGCGAAGCTCCTCTTCTTTATCACGGCGGACTTGGACAGGAAAAAAGAGCCGGGATAGTAAACACTTTTCAAAATGATCCATCGGCGAGAATATTGCTTATCAGTTTGAAAGCCGGAGGGCTGGGGTTGAACTTAACTGCCGCAAGCCGGGTAATCCACTACGATTTGTGGTATAACCCTGCAGTAGAAAATCAGGCGACAGACCGCGCATTCCGCATCGGGCAGGAACGCACTGTCTTTGTTCACCGTTTTGTTACAAAAAATAGTTTTGAAGAAAAAATTGACGCAATGCTGACAAGCAAGCAGGAATTAGCGGATTTGACGATAAAATCAGGCGAATCATGGCTTGCGCGGATGAGTCATGAAGAATTAAAAGAATTGTTTGAACGATAACTTGGCTGAACAAATTATTTTTCTTATATTAAAAAAGAGGAGATTAATATGGAAAAATTTTATATTATAGCAACAGGAATCTTTATGGCTTTAATTTTTACAGGATGCAGTGCATCACCGCAAATTAATGACAGCAGCAGAGAGTTTTCATACATCAGCCTTCCTTCTAAAGAAGAAATCGAAGATTTTATTTCCGCTAACTGGCAAAATTACGGTTACAAGCAAAAACCAAACAAATATATTGCATTAAGTTTTGATGACGGTCCTTGCCCTCCTTCCGCAAGCGGAGGTACTGAAGCGTTACTCGCAACACTCGGTACATTGAAAGTTAGAGCTACTTTCTTTGTAATTGGAAGTAATGTGCGTAACAACAAAAAAGCAGCGCAGGAAATTTTTAAAGCAGGGCATGAACTGGCAAATCATTCAGACAGCTACATTAGTTTAGGATCATCATCTATTGATGTTATTACATCAAGTCTTAACGCTGCAACTTCGGCAATTACTGAAATAACAGGATATAATCCGCGATTATTCCGTGCTCCGAATCTTAATCATGGAGAAAACCTCAGCCAAGTTTGTAAAAATCTAAACATGGCTCTTATTGACGGAATTGCACATAACGATTGGGACGGCACAGGTCACACATCAGCATCAATTAAAAACAGCGTTCTTGCATATCCCAATGACGGCGGTATCATTCTTTTACATGAGAATAATACATCAAAGGGGAATACGATGGCAGCACTGCCTGATATAATTGCAGGGTTAAGAGAAAAAGGTTTTTGGATAATGACGGTGAGCGAACTTGCCGTTGTAAAAGGTAAAACTCCTGCAGCCGGTATGCGCTATAGTTCTTTTTAAATATTTTTAATATACAAATATTTAATGTTAGTATAAAATTATATAATACAGGGAGACCAAAATGAAACACGTAATCCATGCAGATAACAGCGAATTTTTTCGTAAAATAATGAAGTCTTTTTTATCGGAAAAAGGACTTGAATGCGAAAGTTTTGAAAAAGGCGAAGATGCAGTAAATGCCGTTGCAAGCGGAAGAGCGACTTTTGTTATAACAGGGCTTGAACTGCCGGACATGAGCGGCGAGGAACTTCTTAAAAGGCTAATGACCTTGCCTCAAAAAACTCCGGTAATCGTGGTAACATCCAGCGATGAAATTGCAAAAACCAAGCGCATAGAAGCGCTTGGTGTAAGATCGATCATTATGAAATCCGATGATTGGAAAACCGAACTGGGAAAAATTATCGGTTAAAAAGTTTTACTATTTCTCTGCTAAACCTAATTTTAACGCATCGTTAAAACGATTCTGCCTTTCTAACCTGTTATCTGCAATTTCAAATCTGTTAAGCGCTTTTTCTGCAAAATAAATACGTTGTTTGGGAGCCGGGTGTGTTTTGCCGAACCCTGAGCTTCCGATATGAACTGCATCTATTTCTCTTAACATATCAAGAAGACCGGACGGCTGATAACCGGCAAGAGCCATAAGATACATTGCTGCAATATCTGCTTCATATTCTTGTTCTTTTGAATAACCGCTGCCGACCATAGTCTGAACTATTTCGCCTACAGATTCATTAAAGACATCGCTTAATTCTTCTACATTCATACCTAAAGCATTTCCGACCGCTGTAGTGGCAGTTAATAAAATAGCCTCTGTAACACGGTTATTTTTAATCGCTTTAACACCGTGCCTAAGCTGAATATGCGCAACCTCATGAGCGATAACGCCTGCAAGCGCGTCTTCTGTTTTAGAAACATTGATCAGACCGCGTGTAACAAAAATGTGCCCGCCTGAAGTTGCAAAAGCGTTTACTTCATTACTATCCAGTATTGCAACATGATATCCGCTAAAAAGATTCGGCTGCGGAGAATTGATAACGATAGCGGCGCAAATAAGATTAAGATAATCAGTCAGTTCCTGACTTCCATTCCAAATTTTATAATTGGAAAGGATATTTGCCGCTACTGCCCGTCCGATAAAATATTCCTGTTCGGGAGTTGCTTGCTCTGCAGCGGCACCGAAAGCCCTTGCAGAAATACTGATCATATTTGCAGTATCAGGATCGAGTATATCATTCCTTGCTGCAGCCTGTGCAAGTGAGTCTACATGCTGGCAAGTTACGAACATAATTGAAATCATCAATACCAACAAAATAAAAACCGTTTTCTTCTTCATTTTAACACCTCTTTAAAATTAGAATCTTCTTATGGCACGCACCCTTATGGGTTGTGAAAATGTCGTTACAGGTTCAATTGCTCCGTTCGGCTCATTTTTAAAATTTTTATGGAAAACTTTTGGTTTCCAATTACTTGGATTTTTAAGAAAATCCGGATTTGGCGGATAACTATCGTCACTTATTAAATCACTTGCCGGTTTTCCGCATTCAACACAGAATTTTCCTGTGTTTTCTATCGGAGAATGAGCCGGTGAAGTACCGGAACAAATCCAATGTTGTCCCAGAGCATATAAATCATTTACTGATAAATAATGAAAATCGGGTTTAAATCTTGTTAATCCATATGAAAAACATTCAAGCATTTTTTTAATATCCGCTTCTTTCGGCAATTCCCAGCCGAATTTGTGCCATTCAGCGTTATTTTCTTTGCATAAACGTAATGCTTCTTTTACACCGGCTTCCGGATCAGTTAAATCAACTGTACCGAAATCATACGGTGAACATTGAATATAACGCCATCCGTGTGAATAATTCCCTTTATCGTAAAAAACATAACCGCCGTCCGGTCCTATTACATTGGCAATCTCAAGCGCGCAAGTATTGAGCAAGAGGATTGCAAAAAAAGATATAATAATCAAAGTTGTTTTTTTCATTTTTACACTCCTTAATAAATACGGTAACAAATACCTAACAGCATACGATGATTGATGCCGATTAAATTTTTCATGTCCATTGTAGTGCGCACGGCATAACCTGCCTTAAATAAAATATGACCCCTGCCGAAATAAAAGCCTGTCGCTCCGTCAAAAGTCGGTGTATTTACGGTAGCTACAGTACGTTCCGATATACTATGGATAAAAGCGTATTGCGCGTTCATTATCCCCAATCCAAGCCCGATATACCATCCGCCCCCTTCACGCGGTTTGCCGTAAGAATCAAACATCCTTTTGCCCATAGGTGCAAAAAAATTAACACGGGCATAAAAATAATTCGATGTATATTCGACATCGCGAATATCCACGTTATCTCCCGCCATTCCGTTTATTGTTCCGAACTCGACACCGAATTCAAAGAAGGACCACGGAAGCGGCGCAATGGTAGCGTTTATATTTACAATTAAAAGAGGGGTGGCAAATGAACTGCCTATATTAAGCCCCACGCTCCATAATTTCTTCCCATCCATTGAAAAGAAATCACCGCGTTCCGAACCGGAAGCGGGAACAGCAATCATAAAAATTAAAACAATTATAAATAAACTGGCGTTTCTATAAAACCGCGCTTTCTTTTTCATTGTATAATAAACCTCTTTAAATAAACATTTTAATACTAAGATAGTATCATTATACAGAAAAAAAAAGATAAAGTCCATCTTTTAGAAGTGAAATTTTACCGAATTTTGATAATTTACCTCAAAATATCAGCTTTTTTCCCTTAAAAGTGATATTTTTAGATTAAAATCGGCCGATTGGAATATATCCGGTTTCGGAAATCAAAAACTGCCCCTGATTAGATAAAATCCATTCTATAAATCTTTCTATATTATCGTTTTTATTTTCATCATCTATATATATCGCATAAAAATTATCAGAGAAAGGATAACTGTTATCTTGAATGGTTTTTCTTGACGGATAAATACCTTCTATAGATAGAAACTTGATTTTGTCATTTCTTGCCATAGCCGATGTATAATACAAAAACGAATAACCTATCGCGTTTGAAAAATTTCTGTAAACGGCAACCTGATTAATTATGCTTCCCATACCTCTGGATACATTTTCCCTGCGGGGTTTTATAAGGGGTACCCCTCCCATCGTTTTTTTTAAGATTGTCTGGCTGCCTGAATTCTCAGGTCTTTGAAATACTCTGATAGATTTATTAAGTCCGTTTAATTTTTTCCAGTTTTTTATTTTTCCTGAATATATTCCTTTTATATCATCTATAGTTAAATTACTGACAGGATTTTCTTTGTTAACAAAAAACACAAATGCTTCTCTGCCGATAGGGACAAACTTTAAATTAAAATCCTTGCTAATAAAAAATTGAGAATCTGAAGGTTCTGCGCAAAATATTATATCCGCTTTGCCTTCAAAAAGATTCTCGTACGCTCCGTTAGTTCTGCTGCACAACACAGAACTTTTTGAAAAATCATAATTTTCTTCAGGGTAAACCGCTTGTGCAAAAGAAGCATATACAGGATACAGCGCTGTTGCCCCGTCAAGGACAGGCAGGTTATCTTTTATTTTTAATTTTGATTCTTCATTTAGTTTTGCTAAACGGTTGTCATCTTTGTAAGGCATATAACTCCACAAGTAGATATCTTCTTCGTCAGCTGCCGGTATACTCTGTACATAAAAATGATATTGAAGAAAAACAATTCCGATTATTATACAAGGAACCTGTACCAATAATAATAAAAATACCTTTTTAGAACTTAGAATATTCCATAAAACCAAAAAGGCAATCAAAGAAATTGTGTTTATTGCCAATAACACCCACAACATTTCTCTTATCGCTGATAAACTAAATATTATGAAAATAAAAAACGATGATATAATTATTGCTATTCCGATTAGGATTGAAACGGCTATTTTCATTTTATTTTTTTTCTTTTCCATATTAATTTTTCCATATATTCAAGATATATTTGTGAGAAATAATAGTCAAGTTTAATTGGAATAATTGTGAAAATAACAAAATATTGCTATATGATCATTTTTGTTAATTTATTATCATAAGAATATAATAAAATAGAAAATAATAAAACGCAACGGAGAATACCCCATGTTATCATGGAAAAGTACAAGAAAAAAATTCGCTGATTCTTTTCCGAGAATAGCTTTGATTGCCTCTGCACAAAACAAGAAACATATTCTTGTATTTTGCGGTATTTCTACTTTGGCAACTGTAGCTTTTTCACTTTTGAATCCTCAAATAATTAGATTAACAATCGATTCTGTTATTGGCAATGAACCTTTAAACGGGGCATTTGTAATTAACCTTATTAACACTATAGGGGGGATCGATTTTATAAGACAGAATATTTGGATATGCGCGCTTGTTATTATTGCAGCGGCAATATTCGCAGAACTTTTTAATCTTATACGCAATTACACTGGGCTTGAAATCGGCGAAACTGTTTCGTTTAACTTGCACAATACCTTGTATGCGCATATTCAAAAATTACCTTGGGAATGGCATGTTAAATGCCAGACAGGAGATATAATACAGCGCTGCACTACAGATGTTGATAATATCCGCCATTTTATTCAGGAAAACTTGAGCGAACTGCTACGCACAATATGTATTTTTATAATCGCTCTTGTAATGATGTTCATGATGGATGTTTATATGACTTTAATTTCGCTCATTATGATTCCATTAATATTGATTTTTTCCGTTTTTTATTTTCGCCGCGTTAGCCGCAACTTTGCAAAAGCTGATATTGCAGAAGGTATCATGCAGGCAGCGGCGCAGGAAAATTATACGGGTGTGCGTGTCGTAAGAGCGTTCGGAAGAGAGGCATGGGAAGTAGAAAAGTTTTCGGAAAAAACAAATAATTACGCGAACATTTGGATCAATATCGGAAAGATGCTCGGTGTTTTTTGGGGAACAGGCGATTTATTAAGCAGTATCCAGCTGACAATAATTATCGGCGCCGGTGTTTACCGCTGTGTTCACGGAGAATTAAGCCCCGGAGCGTTTATCGCTTTTTTCGCTTACTGCAACTGGATGATTTGGCCCATACGCCAGCTGGGACGCATTCTTTCCGATCTTTCCAAAACAAAAGTTGCAGCAGATCGTATACGCGAAATTCTTGCGGCAGAACAGGAAACCGATCCTTCTGATGCGCTTTATCCAGCAATAAAAGGGGAAATTTGTTTTGATAAAGTAAGATTTACTTACAGCGAAAACGATGATGATAAAACTGCCCCTGTGTTACACGACATTTCTTTTACCTTAAAACCGGGTGAAACAATGGCAATATTAGGTGCAACAGGATCGGGAAAATCTTCTCTTGTTCATTTATTAAGCCGTTTATACGATTTAAAAAATGATTGCGGCATGATCACAATTGACGGCATTGATATCCGCCGCATTGCAAGGTCTCATTTGCGAAAAAATATCGGGCTTTGCCTTCAAGAGCCTTTCTTATTTTCAAAATCGATCAAGGAAAATATCGCCATCTCGCGCGGCTTGGGTTCCATCGAAACGGCGGAATTGCAAAGCGCGGCGGCTGTAGCGATGGTGCATGACACTATCGAAAATTTTAAAGACGGCTACAATACAATCATCGGGGAGAGAGGCGTTACACTTTCCGGCGGGCAAAAACAGAGAGTGTCAATTGCACGTATGCTTACAAGCAATGCGCCTGTGATGATATTCGATGACAGCCTCTCCGCAGTCGATACGGAAACAGATAACCGAATACGCGCCGCTTTGCGCCATCGTGTAAAAGATGCGGCTGTGATAATTATTTCACATCGCATTTCAAGCCTTATGCAAGCAGATAAAATTTTAGTTTTAAAAGGCGGTACGATAGAAGACATCGGCTCTCACCGCGAATTATTGGAGAGGGGCGGCACTTACCGCCGCATTTACGATATTCAAGCCGCAGGAATGGAGCGGTTTTCACCTAACGGTNCAGAAAANAGNGAGGAAGAAAATGGCTGATTACGAAGATTTTGATTATAACAAACCCATGNCTTTTTCAATTTGGAAAAAGATGTTTCCTTTTATTTTAACAGAAAAAAAGAATTTAATTTTCTGTATGCTTTTAATGTTAAGCGTCGCTATAGTAGATGTAATTCTTCCTTTGCTGCTTGGTATCGCTATTAAAAATAATATCCAGCCGAAAACTCTTGACGGTCTTTGGGGACTTCTTGCCTTTACGCTTTTTCTTGTTACAGTACAGGCATTTAATGTATTCGGTTTTGTTTCTTTAGGGCTTAGAGCCGAATCGGGAATGTGCCGCAGAATGCGAAATGCGGTTTTCATCAATCTGCAAAAATTGAGTCTTTCTTTCTATAATAAAACCCCTGTCGGCTATTTAATGGCGCGTACAAATTCTGATACAAGCAGAATCGGAGACCTTGTTGCATGGGGGCTTATCGACTTTACATGGTCTGTGCTTTATTGCATCGGAGCTGTGATCGCAATGTTCATTGTTCATTGGAAACTTGCGTTTATCGTTTGCGCTACAATTCCTCTGCTTGCTCTTTTAACATGGTTCTTCCAAAGCCGCATCCTTCCTGTTAACCGCATCTTACGCAAACTAAATTCAAAAATGACAGGAGCGATGAATGAAGGTATAACAGGTGCAAGAACGGTAAAAGTTCTTACAGCAGAAGATCAAAGTTATAAAGAATATTCGCAGATAACATCCGAATACCGCACAAGCGCGTTAAAAATGGCGCGTCTTAAATCCCTCTTTATTCCGATTTCACTTTTTATAGGAAGTCTTGGAACAGCGGCAGTTTTAAGTTACGGAGGATGGGAGATAATTTTCCTCGGCGCAGACCTTGCAATCCTTGCAGTTTTTCTTCAATATGCAGGCGGTTTTTTCTGGCCCATTCAAAATATCGCGCGCATTTTTACTGATTTTGTTTCCACTCAAGCAAATGTCGAGCGTGTTACAGACCTTCTTGAAAAAACGCCCGGTATAATTGACAAACCGGAAGTGATTGAAAAATACGGCGACACTTTTTTTCCCAAAAAAGAAAACTGGGAAACAATTACAGGCGATGTGGAATTCCGTGACGTGACATTTTGTTATCCTGACGGACACAGAAATATACTTGAAAATTTTAACCTAACAATTAAAGCGGGAACATACGCCGCGATTGTCGGTGAAACAGGAGCGGGAAAATCCACGCTTGTAAATCTTGTTTGCCGTTTTTTTGAACCGACAAAAGGGGAAATTTTAATTGACGGAAAAGATTACCGCGAGCGCAGCCAGTTGTGGCTGCACAGCGCATTCGGTTATGTTCTGCAAAGCCCTCACCTTTTTTCCGGCACTATAAGGGAAAATATCCGTTACGGCAGACTCGATGCAACAGACGAAGAAGTTGAAAAAGCCGCCGCGATTGTTCATGCCGACAAGATTATCGAAAAAATGGAAAAAGGTTTTGACACCGAAGCGGGCGAAGGAGGGGACAGGCTTTCCACAGGGGAGAAACAATTAATTTCTTTTGCGCGTGCTGTTCTTGCAGACCCGCGTCTTTTTATTCTTGACGAAGCGACAAGTTCCATCGACACGGAAATGGAAATGCTCTTACAAAATGCCATTCACACCTTGCTGGAAGGGCGCACAAGTTTTGTAATCGCCCACCGTCTTTCCACAATTCGCGGAGCGGATATAATCCTTGTTGTCGATGACGGAAGAATCATCGAGAGGGGGACTCACAGCGTATTGATGAATAAAAGAGAGCATTATTTTAAACTTTACACTCGTCAATTTGAAGAAGAAGCGGAGGAAGAAGTTTTAAAAAGTTAAAACTTTATTTTTTAACCCAAGTGGTTTGCGCTGCGGCAAGCAATCTGTTATCGACATTGCTTCTCATTGTATGCAAAAAACTTTTATTTTCCATATCATTTCTGTTATAGACTCTTATTTTCTCACCCAAATAAGCTCCATGAAAAAATCTTCCGTTTATTCTTTTTAAAGAATAATTATCCAATATTTCATCGGGCATCGATTCCATCAGCCAATGAAAATATCTTATATTATTAACATGTTTATTGTTATCGACATCTGATTTACTGATATTATATTCCAACTCATGTTCTTCATCTTCTATCACTTTTATTTTTTCCATTTCAACTTCTTGAGAAACTTCAGGATTTAAACCCCATCTTGTTTTTATTTCATCAAAAATAGGAACAGGTTTTCTCTTTTCAATATCATAAAATATCCACACGCCTTTTGCTTTGCCTATTTCATTTCCATTTTCATCAAAAATGATATTCTCTCTGTAACCCTTTATTAAACTGTAATTTGAAAGCCATGTCCTTATAAATATTTTTTCTTTATATTTCGGATATCTTATCATATCAATTGATCCTGAGATCAATACCCATCCGATATTTTGCTCTTCAAGACTGTATAAATCATAATTTATATTATGACAATGATCCGCCGCAGTTTCTTCCAATAAAGTCAATATCACAGTGGGGGATGCTTCTCCGTATTTATTCATATCATAATATCTTAATTCAAAATTTTTATCAAAATAATTAACCATTGTTTACATTTTTCTCCTTTGTTAATTATTTAGACATGGATTATACGCTAGGGTTGCATTTTTTTATTGCCATTCTGTACACATCTGACAACCGTAAATTGTCATTAAAACATCATGAGAAGGACATAACGGAAAGCCGTTTTTAATCAGATCGTTTAATTTGGGATTTTTTGACCATTCATTTATTTCTTTTTCATTGATATCTTCGCTTTTCATTTCTGAAATCATATTTTTAAATTCGAAAATACATCTGTTAAGCATTTCTTCATTTGGAGTAAAAGGTAATTTTTCCCATTCTGTTTTGTTTTTTATTCCGTCTAAAATTGAGAAAACAAATTTTTTATTATCTTCTAAGTTTTTTAAATCCCACGGCATTGAACCTATATCAAAATCGACAAAACCAATGCCGAGTATAGATTGATTTTTTTCTAAAATATACATAACAAGTTTTTTTTCTTGTTCTGTTTTCGCTAATATTGAGCCGCTTAAACCAAAGGTGCTGATAAAAACACTTGTTAATCCGTTACTCATACTCAACACCATATCAGGTATTCTTTTGAGTGTTATTGTATTTCCCATTATAACCTTTTTTAAGGCATAGATGAACTTGCTCTTGTCCCGTATGCAGTCATGCTTTTATAAATAAAACCACATATCTGATTTATATTGTAAAAATTTTCGGAAACCAGTTCTTTTGATCCTGTAAATTCATTTAGAACATCTATATCTGCAATATCTCCGATTGGGATACCTATCTTCATTCCATTTTTAAACTT
>WQSW01000047.1 GCA_009787695.1 Treponema sp. | reverse complement strand
TATCGAAGGTTTTTTATTACTTGCCATGAACCACTCCCTAAATTAACACTTATTGTTAATTATCGGTAGAATTTCCTATTTTCAGTAGATTATCTTACTATTTACGATGATAACTCATGGGAATATTGTTGTCAATGGAATTATTAGCGGGAGCGTTTTTCTATGAATTCCATCATAAAAAAGAAAGCGAATATTAAAAAACCTATGCAAATTGCTGTTATTTTTATATAACGGTCGGAAATAAAATCAGGTTTTTGAACAGTATAGATATTACCTACTTCTGCAGGGATAGGTTTTATGTTATTTAATCCGACTATGCGGACAAAACGTTCATTTTCATGCCCGTAACCCATTTGTCTTGCTTGGACTAATAATGTGTCATGGTCATATAACAGATTATTTCTGTTTCTTTCCAGTTCTTCGTTCATAATCCCTAATTCTTTAATGTTATTCCATTGGTGCTCTTTTTCTACTAAAAGGTAATTGTATGCAGATAAGCCTTTTGGACCGGCAAAGAAAGAAAAAACCGTATAGATAGCAACCGCTGTCCAAATTCCAAGGAGGTATTTAAAGAATCTCATGCTACGATTTACGGTTGATTTTAGTTATTTCTTTAAAAATAATCGGCGCTAATTGTGTCTATCTAATTCCGTGACGGAATTCCCTTTCAATATCGCGTCTGACATCTCTTTCGCGGATATCGGCGCGTTTATCAAAAGCTTTTTTTCCTTTGCATAAACCCAATTCAACCTTTACCCTTCCTTTTTTAAAATAAAAAGACATAGGGATTAAAGTGTAGCCTTTTTCTTCAACTTTACGCTGTATCCTTTTGATTTCCGCCTTGTGAAGGAGAAGGCGTTTTTTTCTGTCCGGCGCATGATTAAAAACCGATGAAAAAGGGTTTTCTGCGACTATGAGCGAGCGAAGCCATACTTCGCCGTTTATCACTTCTGCCCAAGCATCGGGAAAAGAGATTTTCCCGTCTCTGAATGATTTTACCTCTGTCCCTAAAAGTTCGATGCCGCATTCATAGGTTTCGTCTACTTGATAATTGTGACGCGCTTTTCTGTTTTGCGCGATTATTTTAATATTTTCGCCGCCCATAATATCACCTGTCTGCTTTAGGAGCGATTACAGTGCGGAATGTCACAAAGGGCGATGATAAATCTGCCGGTAAAGAATAGCCGTTAGGAGATAAATTAGTTTGATTTAACGAAGCAGAAAGCGGTCTGCCTGTTATTGTACGTTCAGGAGAGCCGACCGCTTGTACCGCTTTTTCTGAAACACGCTGCTCCAGCATATGTGCCAAAGGAGCATAAGGATCGGCGCTCCATTCCCATCCGCCGAATTGATTATGGATAGGGTTATACATTCTGTTATTGCTAAGAGAAGCATAACGCCATTCTTTTTCTGTAGGTAAGCGGACTTCCATATCTGCCAAAGAAGAGGGGAGATGCGTTGTAAGCCATTTACAAAACGCTTGTGCCGCATACCATGTAATTCCTGTAACAATATTTTCATTAATTTCAAAAGGGAATTCTTGAATTTCATCGGGAACATAATTTGTTTTATGTTCTTTCCATTCAGGGTTTTCGTTTAGGAAGGTTTCAAATAATGATGATGTAACAGAGGTTTCGCTTATCATATAGCTGATCGGAAATAAATCGTAAAAAGGAGTTAAATTCTGCGTTTCTAAAGAACCGCGCTGTTCCGGAAAAGCCGGTGTTGAAAAATTAACACCTAATAAAGAAAAACGCCTGATTTGATAATTACCCAAAGATGCGATATTGTCCGGTTCTTTAGAAATGCCGGAGTCAGGAGATGTTGATTCGTTTTTATACCAGTTTGAATTTACGATAATTGCAGAAAGTTCCTGCGGCAGCATTGTGCAAAGCCATTGGGCGCTTTTAGGCGAAGTATTTGATAAAAAGCCAAGCATATCGGAAATAGAGCCGATAAGCGAAACAGGGGAGGGCGCATTGCCTTTATTATCTATCAGGATTTTAGCGCGGAGCAGATCGCGTAAAGAAGATTTAGTGACTGCAAAACGCGAAGAAACAAGCAATATTTGGTTTAATTCCTCTTTTACATTTTCCGCATAAGGACCTACTCTGTAAGCACCTTCTGAAAGACTCATTGGGACCTGCCATGCAACAGTCGGCTCTCCTGCAAAAGACCATTGTGCAAAATCTGCGGCTTGCAGTGCGAAAGCGGATATGGGGTCGGCTGTTTTTAAGTTAAGATCGATTTTTGAAAGACGGGGAAAAAAAGCAGAGCCGAAGATCCGCCCCGGTATTTCCTGAACAGTTTTTACAGTTTCAAAACCGGGCATGACAGCCTCTATTGTGTAAGTCCCTTTTGGGAGTATTATCTTACTGCCGGAAAGCCCCATGTAGACATCATTAACCCTGATTGCAGCCCCTTGCGGTTCAGTTTTAACTATTAGTGCTGCTGTAAGTTTATTATTAAGACCCGGAAATATAAGTAAAAAAAAGATAATTAATAGCAAAATTATAGAATAAAGAACTGTAAGGTATACACCGGGGCGGATACCCATGATAGGTTTGAGTTTTACAGGGCTGACAGAGTTTGCACAAACAGTGTTTGCATAAACGGAGTTTACATCTTCACCGCCTTCAGTTTCATTTGTTTTATGAGGGGGTTTTTGTTTCATTGGGGTATTATATCTTATCGGCATAAAAATAAAAAGAGCTGTCCGACAAGTATCGAACAGCTCCATGCCCTTGAGGCAATCGGAACTATAGTGATTTGGGAGGGGAACTATAATCCCGACATTTTAATTTTCGGCAACAGGGTATGATTCTCTAAAGAGTTATTTTCTAATTATTTTTGACATGAAAATACGGTTTGTCAGGACGGTTAATCTTCTTCTATGATGTTTAAATTCACATCCAGGGCGATACGGTAGGTTTTGCCGCGCTGGACATTTATCGATCTTATTATAGTGTAATCTCCGATCTGGTATTTTATCTCATGGCTGCCCGGTTCTGCTATTATAGGTTCGCGGTTTTGAACAATCGGGACATTATCAAAGAAAATTTGAGCATTTTGAGGACCTTCAAAAATAATGATGGGCGCCGGGTCTTGCAATTCAATAATCAGATCGATGATTTTCCCTCTTTCTACGATAAAGCGGCGGCTTTCATTGCGGTAATTTTCCGAAATAATTACAAGGTGGTTCTCCCCTTCCCTTAAAATAATATCTTCCAGAATATTGGTAATAACATTATCGTTAATAAGTACTGTAAAAGGTCTGTTTCTTAACTGAGGGGGATAACGCGGTTCCAGCCTTACAGCTCCCTCATCGCTGAAAATCGCTCTTGCAGTGACATTGAAAGTCATATTTTCTACTTCAGGAGGCAAGCCTTTATCAATCGGTCTAAGATTAAAAAGTATAGGGAAAGACTCAGGCTGTATAATTGCAGTCGGAACAATTACAGAAGTAGTATTTCTAAGCCCGTGATTAGTCCTGACAGGAATATGATAAATGATTGACAGCCGTGAAGGCAGCGGGGCAGTTGCGAGCTGTCTGCTTGTAAAATCTGTGATACCTGAGGCGCTTTTAGGATAAAGATCATTGCAGATTGACATGATGAGCATATTTCTGAAACGGGGCTGCACCCATGCTGCCGGAGCTGAGATTTCAAGTTCTACGCCTCTTAAAAAACGCGGGTCTGTCCCGATGTTGATAATAACAGAGCCGTTTGTACTGATAGTAACAGGAGTTTCAGAAATTCTTTCAGACGTTATTTCTACAGAACCTTCAACAATTGTGCGGAAAGATTGAGGATATATGTTTATTCCCGAAATAAAAAGCAATAAAGAGAATAATAAAAATGCAGCCGGCATAACCCAAAAACCTCTTTTTTCTTTCCGTCAAAATTCAGGGACGGAGCCTTCCTGCTGGGTCAAATGCTCTCCCGTCTTGCCGCAGCTCAAAATGCAGATGAGGACCTGTTGATAAACCTGTAGATCCTACTCTACCTATAAGATTACCTGATTTTACTTCTGATCGCAAGACTGTATCAATAATTTGCAGATGTCCGTAGAGGCTGCTTATATTATTACTATGATTGATAATGATGTAGTTTCCGTAAATAGGGTCAAAGCCAAGTGAAGCAACGGTGCCGTCGGCTACTGCAAAAACTTCAGTACCTTCAGGAGCGGCAAGGTCTATCCCTTGATGCATTGAAAGAGCGCCCGTGAAAGGATCGTTGCGCATACCGTAAGGGCTTGTCAGCCTGTATGACCGTAAAGGAAACCTGAACCCCGAATGTAAAAACAAAGTTCTTTCTGTAGGGGTAAAATCTTCGCCGGGAAAAAAACGCCAGATTTCCTGTCTTCCGGAAAAATTGATTCTTAACTCGACAGAATCTGTTCGTGCGCTGTCTGTATTTTGCCGGGCTGCCCTTATTATCGCTTCAAAATCAGAGCCGATAACAGAGGGGAGAAAAATTCCGGGGCATGAAGGCAGCAAAATTGTCATTCCCGCTTCTAGGGATGCCGGGCTGCTTAGCCTGTTTAAACTGCATAAAGCCGAATAAGGGATATTGAGGCGTGCGGCGAGGAAGAAAATATCATCATTTTGTCTTGTTGTATATTGGTAAACCGTCAAATTTTCCGCCGCTTGCAAAGGCTGCGCTCTTGCGCCGGCAAGCCGTCTTCTGTTAGCCTCGACATCTTTAATAAATTGCCTGAAGCCGATGTCGGTCGGGTCAAGCCGCCTGATTTCCGGATAATCCAGAGCGGAAAGAGGAAGGCTGAAACAAAGGTTGATTATTATAAGTAAAAAAAAGGCAAGGGATATGCCCTTGCCTGTTCCGGATACCTGCATACTTTGCTTTGGCAAATCTTAACCTGCAGAAATTGAATCTGTAGGGCAGGAACTGACGCAAGCGCCGCAATCTGAACATTTTGCAGGATCGATTACATGCTGTCCGTCACCTTCGGAAATCGCTTCCATCGGGCAGTCTGCTGTACAAGCGCCGCAATTTACACAAGAATCACTGATTTTATGAGCCATTTTGAACCTCGCATTTTAATAAGATTGGTCTTATGATAACATACATTTTTGAAATTGACAAGTTACAATGAAGCAGTATACGTTTCTGACAAACCGTGTCTAATAACAGCTCGTTATTTATCCGAAAATATACGTGTAAAGAGGTAAAAAATGTTTTTTGGCGTATTAATAGGGATAATTTGTGTGGGAGCAATGATTTATCTGGCCCTTGATAAAAAATCGGACTTTAAAACACGTCTTGCAGCACTCGGCGCTTTTGCTGCAATGATCATTGCTTTAATAATTTGCCTTGTTATCATCCTTACTGATAACAGAGTGCCTGTCGATCCTTCAATTTTGATAGTTGGCGCTCCCGAAGAAGTTAAGGATAAAAATGATAATAACCTTTTTGCGCTCTTTTTCTCGATTTTCTTCTTTATTGCCTTGTTTGTTATTATCGTAGTTCTTGCTATGCGGGAGCATAAGAGGTCTGACGTGAAGAAGATGTGAGTAACACTTGCTTTTTGCACAAAAATTCACTTGCTTTTTGCTCATTTTTTGACTTGCTTTTTGCACAAAAATTCATTTGCTTTTTGCTCATTTTTTATTATACTCAAATTAGGATATTTATATGGCTATTAAGAAAGAAGGGTATAAAGCAAGGCTTGCAGATAAAAAAATTTCTGAGTATTTAAAACTCTTTGGTGCAGTTTCTGTAGAAGGTCCTAAATGGTGCGGAAAAACATGGACATCGTTAAATCATGCAAACAGCGTTTCTTACATTATGGATCCTGCAGGAAATTATGCCAATAAAACAAGGGCAGAGATAAATCCTTCTCTTGTTTTATACGGAAAATCACCTCATGTTATAGATGAATGGCAGGAAGTTCCCGGTATTTGGGATGCCGTCAGATTTAATATTGATAAAGAACCCGGATTTGGAAAATATATATTAACCGGTTCTGTTACGCCTTCGCGCGAATCTTACAAGCATAGCGGAGCCGGCAGAATTGCTATTATTCGTATGCGTCCGATGACGCTTTTTGAATCAGGTGATTCTACAGGAGCTGTATCTTTAGCAAATGTTTTTTCCGGCAAGAAAATAAAACCATTTGCCGCCGATATTGAACTTATTCATCTTATTGATATTACAATCCGCGGCGGATGGCCTCAAACGCTTAATTTACCGATCGAAAAAGCAGGAAGTGTTTCTGCCGAATACATTAACGCGATTTTAAAGAATGATTTATTTAACAGTGATTTTTCTAAACGAAATTCAGTTAAATTAAATATACTGATAAAATCACTTGCCAGAAATAATTCGACAACCGTTAATGAAAGTACATTAACAGCAGATTATGACGGAGACGGTAGAAGCAGGCAAACCAATATTGAAATTTCATTATCGCGAAATAGTGTTCAGCAGTATTTAAACGATCTAAAACGTATTTTTGTAATTGAGGATATACCCGGATGGGATCCCGGTATCCGTTCAAAAACAAGAATTAGAAGTCAATCAAAAATAATGTTTGCAGATCCTTCTTTGGCTATTGCAGCGCTTGGTATAGGAAGACGGCATTTGCTTGATGATTTAAATACTTATGGTTTTATGTTTGAAAATCTTTGCATGAGGGATCTTTATGCTTATGCAGAGTATCACGGCGGTTCTCTTTACCATTACAGGGATAACAGTAATTTGGAAGCAGATGCAATTATAGAAATGCAGGACGGCTCATGGGGAGGTTTTGAGATAAAGTTAGGTGAAAATCAAATTGAGGCAGCGGCTCAAACATTAAATAGATTAAAAAACAAAATGATCCTAAACGGTGCAAGAGAGCCTTCATGTCTTGCAGTTATAACAGGCGGAGGGCTTGGAATAAAGCGCGAAGACGGTATTTATGTTATCCCTATTAATTCTCTAAAGCCGTGATGAATGTCTGTAATTAACCGAGCGTTTTTATTACCTTATCACACCATTGATCAAATTCAACATCTTCTGTTTGCAGTTCAGGATGAGACAGAACATTGGCAACGGTCATTTTGATTCCTTCATCTACGCGCACTTTGGCGCAGAAATCAGGGGCAAGGCGTTTTATTTTGGTGTTGTCAAAAACAACGGAGTTGGCTTTGTCTCCGAGCAGGCTTCCTTGAAAATCGTAGCGTCCTTCTGATAATTTTTCGAGCGTGCCGCTTGCAGCGTGAAAAGCTTTTAATTCAACATTTAAAGTATCCGCTATCACCTGATAAATTTGATTCCATGTGACGCTTTCATCGGATGTTATGTGCAACGCCTCCCCGATTGCATGAATGTTTCCCATAAGGCGGACAAAGGCGCGGGCAAAATCGCTGTTATGCGTAAGCGTCCATAAACTTGTGCCGTCGCCATGAATAATGACGCTTTTGCCTGTCATCATTCTTTTTAATACCTGCCAGCTGCCTTTGGAGCCGTGAACACCGAGCGGGACGCTGCGCTCATCGTAAGTGTGGCTTGGGCGGATTATCGTTACCGGGAAAGTGCAGTCTCTGTACTTGCCGGTAAGAAACTCTTCGCAGGCGATTTTATCGCGGGAATATTTCCATAAAGGGTTTGAGAGGGGAGTGCTTTCTGTTACAAGATAGGATGAAAGCGGTTTTTGGTATACTGAGGCGGACGAGATAAAAATAAACTGCCTGCATAAACCGTTAAAAATATCAAAATCTTTGGAAACATGATCGGGTACAAAACCGATAAAATCCGCAACAACATCGAATTTTTCTTTGCCTCCGAGCTCGCTTTCAATTTTTTTTCTGATAACGCCGGCATCTTCGGTTCTGATATCGCATTGGATTTGTTTAACACCGGCAAACTCGCCCTTGCGGCTACCTCGGTTTAAATGGTAAAGTTCCCAGCCCAATTCCAATGCAAGACGCGAAATCGCGCTTGATATTGTGCCTGTCCCGCCTATAAATAACGCTTTCATGCCTCCTCCTTTTTATTCAGTTTAACTTTAAAGGTTCTTTGCACATATAGGATTTTTTCCCTATAAAATGATACATTATAGAAAAGGGAGCGTAAATTGCAAACTCTGTTTGTGCCGATATTAAAAGCAGGAAACTTCGTTATATTATGCGGGATTTTAATTTTTTGATGAAGAAATTCGTTTTTTCTATATTTTTTTTATTTCTCTGTGCCGCACTTTGGGGGCAGGTTACTTATACTTGGGATGACGGCGTTTCCGGTGATTGGGATGATGAAACAAACTGGTTTAATGAAACCAGTTTAACATTTGGAGACGGTTATCCTGGGATTGATGATACCGCGAACATTAATGACGGAATTATTAATTTAACTAGCGATATTGAAATTGATGAACTTCAAATTACAGGTAATGCTTCTCTTGTTACAAGCGGTTTAAATAGAATTGAAATAACGGGAACAATAACAGTTAACGGGACATTAACCGCTGGCGTAGATGTATATTCAAATAATATTATTATTGATGGAACACTTATATTAAACAGCGGTTCAAATGATATTTCAAATTTAACTATTAATATCAGCGGTACATTTATATTAGGCTCAAATTCAGGAAACATCGGCGCATTGAATAGCGCGGGTACGCTGGATTTAAATACGCATACTTTAAATGTAACAGGAGTATTTAATCAAACAACAGGCGGAGTTGTTCAAACAATTTCCGGAATAATAAATGCAGGCAGTTTTCATCAGGCTGGAGGAAGTATAACAGGAAATTCCCTTATTATTGAATCGGGAAATGAAATATATTTAGGGACAGTTAATATAAGCGGAGCGTTAAATCTAAAGTCAATAAATGATATTGAAATTAATGGAACGGTAAACAGCAATAGTATTACACTTGAATCATTAACAGGTAATGTAATAATTAATGATAATGTCAATGTATTATATTTTCATGTTATAGAACGGCATATTGTATATTCACCGGCAGATACCGGCTCTTCTGTAACAGCTCAAGCTTATGTATTTATCGATTCAACTGAATATCAGAATACAACATTTTTTGCAGGAATTGATCGTAATATTTATATCGTTGATGCTGTTAATGTATTTTCTAATACATTTAACTGTACAGATGCAAGTTCTATTCCGGGATCAGGCGCAGGTTTTATTGAGATACACAATAATTATCACGCGGCTTCTGCAATTCTTAACGCCGGAAGCGGGGGGATCAGGCTTTCGGATGCTGATATTATTATGAGTTCAGGTAATTTTAATACAAACAGTAAAACCTTATCACTGATAAATAATGTAAACAATGAGAGTAAAATAAAAACAAATACACAAATTGTTATCAGTAACGGAATTTCAGGAGGCGGGAATAGTATAATACTTGAAAGCCCGTCTATTACGATAACAGGATCGGTAAGCGGTGTTAATCATATTACTGTTGAAAGCGGAGATATTTTATTTCATAATTCTATAAACGCAAACAGTTATACACAGCAAAACGGCACCGCGCGCTTTGAGGCTGCACAGAATTATACGGGCGCATTTTCTTTTTCCGGTTCACATTTAGTCATAACGAACAATGCAAATTTATCTGCCGGAACATTTACACAGACTGTTGCAAGCGGCTCAAGTGAAATTTCTTCTGACATTTCAACTAACGGTATTATAAGTTTTGCAGGAACTGCCGCTGTAAACGCAAATATTATTCTGGATTCAAGTGCAGGTAACGGAAACATTATTTTTTCAAATAATTCTGTTACTCCTGCTGTTTCCGGGGCAGGCGCTCTTGAGTTAAAAGCAGGAACGGGAAATATTTCCTTTTCAGGGCAAATCGGTGTGAGTTCAACTCATGTTTCTGATATTACGGTAGTAAGTGCAAATAATGTTACTTTTTCATCGTCTGTATTCAGCGGAGATATAGACATTAACAGCACTAATATTGAGTTTAACGGTTCATCAATTACTGCAACAGGAAATCAAACTTATAATGCGGCGGTAACGCTTGGCAATAATTTAAACTTAATAAAAAGCGGTGCCGGAAATTCATTAATAACATTTCAAAAGACCGTAACCGGCGGAACACATTCGCTGACAATTTCAAATGCAAATGTTCAATTTGATGAAGTTGTAAATTTAAGAGATTTAACAATAAGCGGCGGAAATACAACAATATACAAAGACATTACAACCGGCGGTATTCAATCCTACGGAGGCAATGTAACGATTGCAGGGGCAAGTCCAAGAACCTTAAGCTCAGGTGTAAGCGGAGTTGCGGGTAATCAAACATTTTCCGGGAATGTAACATTAAATACAGATTTAATTTTGAAAAGAGGAAGCGGAACTGATAATAAAATTGTTAGATTTGCAGGTACTGTTAACGGTTCACATCAACTAACGATAACAGATGCTGATGTTCAGTTTGAAAATAATGCAGGAACAGCAAGTAATAGATTATCGGGACTTACTGTAAATGCAAATTTTTATTCTGTTGCCGGAAACAGTACAATACATAATAATATTTACACTATCGGTAATTTGGATATTGATGGAAATATTATTTTAAACGGAACATATCCTCAGACACTATCTTCAAGCGGCGGAAGTATTTCTATTAACGGTAATGTCTCCGGAACAGGAATCATTGCAGAAGCGTTAGGTGACATAGAAATGAATTCCGATAATCCAACATTTAATTTAAGCGTGGCAAGTGCTGCAGGGGATATTATAATAAACCATACCGGGAATTTATCAATTATTAAACTTGAGACAATTAATACAAAAAATATTGATCTTAATGTGACAGGAACGATAAACCAAACAGGGATAATTGAAACCGGCTCTTTGAAAATGGCATCAGGCGGTCAAATAATTCTTGAAGGAAATAATGAAGCAGGAATGCTGGAAATAACGGGTACAGGAGGGCTTGTACGGTTTTACAATAATATTGATTTAACAATTGCCAGTATAAGCAGAACGGGGGGAGCTGTTAATATTTCTACTGGAGCTAATATCAATGTAAATGGAGCGATTAATTGTTTTAGTTTGGCGCTTACAGCTAATAACGGAAAAGTTTCAATAAACAGTACTATTAATACAGCCAGTGCCAATCCTGAAGGCACAAACGCATCTGTTTATATTTCTGCTGATATTCTAGAAGGTACCGGCAGTATAACACTTGGTTCAAGCGGCGAAGTATGTGCAAATGTTTCTAATACATCTACATATACCGGTAATGTATCTAACGGACATATACATTATCATGCTATAGGTAACCGTCATATTGTATATTCACCTAACAATACAGGGCATGGTTTAACGGCAGGTACATATATTTTTATTAATTCAAATAATATACGGGGTAGGACTTTCAATGCCGGTATAAATTCAAATATATACATTATTAATGCCGGTAATTTAGGGGCAAATATTAATATTTTTAACTGCATGGATTCAAGTGCGGTTCCGGGATCGGGGTCCGGATTTATCGAAATTCATCAAAATTATATTTCAGATTCAATTGTGTTAAACCATGGAAGCGGCGGTATAAAATTTCTTGATGCAGATATCAGAATCGATACCGCTTTTGACACAAAAGATAAAAAATTAACATTGCTTAACGGAACGTTAAACTTAAACAATGTACTGGCACTAAGTATTGACGTAAGCGACATATTTGCAGATAACGCAGGTGATTTAACACTGGAAGCGTCAGGAACTATAGCAATAAAGGGAGATGTAGGGACGAGTGCCGCTCTGTTAGGTGATATAACCATAAAAAAGGGAGATACCGTATTCAGTATAAACAGTCCGGTATTTGCAAATAGTTATACCCAAATAGAAGGAACTGCTGTAATCGGCGCTTCTCAGAAATATACAAACAATTTTAATTTTACGGGGACAGACCTTGTTATCAGCAGCGGTGCAGAACTATCTGCTGTTAATATAACCGCGCAGATAACAACAGCAGGAAGCATACAATTAAACGGTAATGTTAAATTTACAGCTTTAAATAACATTGTTTTTGACGGATTAGCAGAGTTAGACGACAATGTTATATTAACTGCTTCAAATGACATTAATTTTAACGAGTTTGCAGAGTTAGGTGACGATGTTATATTAACTGCTTCTAATAATATTATTTTTAATGAATCTATAAAGTTAGGTGATAATGTATTAATAAAAGCAGACAAGCAAATAACAATAGACGGTGAGTTAGAAGCAGAAAAAGTTACAATAGAAAACGGTGATGAATATACACAAAATGGAAATATAACAATCAGCGGCTCTTTTATTCAGCAGGGAAACGGTGATGTTGTTTTAAAGGGCAATATTGTAAATGACAATCAAAATAAAAACACATCTGTTATAAGTTTTACCGGCGAAGTCTCTATTTTTAATAATTCTTTAAAGATATTAATACATCGCAATGGCGGAAAGGTTGAATTAAAAAAAGGTGTATCAGTTGTATCAGGAGATTCATTGCTAACTCTTGAAGGCGGCTCTTCAGAAAATGCCGCGCTGGAATTTTCAAGCGGCGGCGTTCTTGATAATGTAACAATAGCGGCAAACAGTTATGTGAAAGTAAACACAACAATAGAACAAAAAAGCGGTAAAATCCTTATTTTAGAAGCGGAAACTTCTCAAAATGCAGGAAATGCTTCCATTCTTGACGTAAGTGCGGGTACTTGGAACATGGGAGGCACTGGAGCGTTAAATCAATTTGCAGGAATCAACGGAACTTTAAATCTTTTTTCAGGCTCGAAATTAATTGCGCATAACGTCAATTTAGCCGGCAGTAGTTTTATTGTTAATAATAACAGCTGGGCGACGATAAGCGCTAAAGGGAATGTAATAATAGAAGACACTATTACAGGAATTCATCCGCAATTAATTATTGAGATGGCAGGAAATACTCAAGAATTAACAGCTCATCAAAAGATAGGAAGCCTTCATGTAAAGAGCAGCTCGCAAACAACATTAAAAAACGATTTGGAAATCAGCGGGGAAGTGCAGATAGAGTATTTAAACCCAAATGGAATTCTTCATGCAGATGATTTTAATATTACTTTATTTGCAGAATTAAATGAGAACGGTAAGAAAGTAAGCCGTTGGAAAATTATTAATGCGCCGGAAACTATAAGCGGAAATCCTGTTTCATCATATAATATGAATGCTTTTACTCAAAATACAGACCGCTTTGTCGAATTAAAAAAAGAATCGTTTGCGGATGATAATGTTTTTTTTGAAATTATCGGCAATACTGTTTGGCAAACATTTAAGTACGAAGAGTTAGGTGATATCGGAGCTGTAATTCAATTTTCATTGCATCCAGATCAGCATATTTTTCTTCATTCATTTGATGTAAACGGTAAAAGTAATTTACCGAATAAAAACGGTTATGTGACATTAACTAGGTATACAGGAACATTAGGCTGGACTTCTGTATATCCTTCTACAGTACCTCCAAATGTTCCTCCCGGAGCAGAGAGCGGGATAGAAGATGACAGCCTTCCGAGAATTAATCCTATCCCAAGAAATTTAAAAACTGATAATCAAGAAAATATAAAATTTTGGAATTTTAATCTTGTATCTCATGGAGGACATTCAAGTCATCGGACGATGAATATTTCTTATGTAAAAATATTATTTAGCCATGCATGGAATCAGCGTATACCGATTGCTGTAGATACTATGCATCTTGATGCAATTCCTTATTTCGCAGAAAGAGAAGGAAACATTATAGGTTTCTTTAATTATGATTGGGTTGAAGTGCGAAAAATAATTTACAGTTTTATTGAAGACAGTAACGGCAACGGGAGGGCGGACAGGATTCGTGTGCAGACAAATGTTGCCTTAAACGGTGATTTCAGTAAATTTACTGTCGAAGTTGAAGGATATAAGGTCGATCTTTCACGCCCGACAATTAATCCAACTCCAGGTTTTGATATAGTCAATGCTTTAACAATGGATGCAAGCGATGGTCTTTCTTTCTATATATACATTGAAGAAAAGACAGAACATTATGGCGGCGAACCAGTTAAGTGGTGGGTAACAAGAAATGAATCTCTTAAAGATATGGTTACGCAAACATTATTGGTAGGCGATCCAATTACAGGTGATGTTGACAAAGATGAATTCTTTACAACGACAAATACAATCCCTCCGCGTGTAAGTTACGTTATCACCTTACCGGGACATCCTCAAACATTTATAAAAATGTCACAGCCTGTAGCCGCTTACACCGATACATTGATAATAGACGGAAAGAATTTTAAAAGTTATTCAGAAATTGATAAAAATAATTCTTATTTATTCGCACTTGAATATTATCCTTTTGATCAAGAGGCAGAACAGTATTTTATAAAAATTCCTGAAGGTACGTTAAGCTATCTTTTAGAACTGGATTCTTCACCTAACGCCGCAGATTTAGCGAAACTTCCCGCAATAGGAATAAATACACCTCCTGACGAATATTTTACACTTGAAGGTTTAAGCGATCTGGGAGTACGCGCGCTTGATTGGTTTGATGAAAAAATAGATTCAGAGATGTTTATGTATTATCCCTCTCCGCGCTATCCTGTAAATTGGAATTATACTCAATATAAAACATATACAGGAAACAGCCATGTAACAGGTTATGATGTTACAGAAGATGATGATGTAAATAACCCTACAGATGTTTTTTTGCCGCCTAATAAATTATTAACACCTGAAATGGTAAATAGATTAAACAACGGCGGTATAGTACTGGTTGATTGTTTTGACGGCAGTTGCTCTCATGCGTTATGCGCTAATGCAGATAACAAAAAACGCCGCAGTACAGATGTACTTGTATCACTTCCTCCTGCAAGCAGCAGCTCATCGGATTATTTTGTGTGGCCGGTTTGGGCACGTCATAAGAAATCAGATAACATTTCTATCAATAATAATTTTTGGCAAAAAGATGATACGGACACTGATTTAATATGGGAATTTGACGGTACAAAATATCTTGAAGCAAACCAACCGTTAGTAGGAACGCGCGGACAGATCGAATTGCAAGTAAATTCCGGTATTGCAGGAAACTCAAATCTTGAAATCTCTTGGTCTGTCAATGTTCCTGAAACTCTGCGTTATCCGAAAGAGATGCCTGTAAGAGGCAGAAGTCAAGGAGGGCTTTGGCTTCCCGGAAATAACCTTCTTTATAATTTTACTCCTGTATATAATGAGAATAATATAAATAGAATAATTACAAATTCTTTAAATTTTCCTTTATATAATTTTATATTAGAAGATCCAATAAACAGTGGAAATAAAGTTGAATTTATTTTCCGTTTCATAAATTCTGATATGTTTATTGCCCGTCTTGATATTCCATTAGGAGGAGAAGTACCGCATAATTGGTATACTCTGATCCGCCCGTTCAGTTTTGATGTTCAAGATATAAGGTTGCAGCGCGGCGGTGTTACAATTTTGAATAACGTAATAAATTCTAATAACAGAGAAACAACTTATATCCGATATAATCTTGTGCGTCCGGGAAGGGTGACAATTCAAGTTTATACATTAGACGGGACATTGGTAAAATCGATAAGACGCAATGAATACAGAGCGGCGGGAGAATATACCGATGCATGGGACGGAACAAATAATGGCGGAAGATCGGTTGCACGCGGAATGTACTTTGTGCGTGTTGTAGCTCCTGACATAGACGAAATTAGAAAAGTGATGGTTGTAAAATAATGGAAAAAAAATGCGCGTTTGTTACGATAATCGGAAGACCTTCTGTGGGAAAATCCACTCTGTTAAATAAAATGTGCGGCGAAAAAGTTGCAATTGTAAGCAATGTACCGCAAACGACACGAAATGCAATTCGCGGAATAGTTAACCGCGATGAAGGACAGTTGATCTTTGTTGATACTCCGGGCAGGCATTCAAGTGCAAAAAAAATGAATAAAAAATTGATGGAAGTATCAGAGCGTTCCCTTGCAGAAAGCGATCTTGTTCTCTATGTGTTAGACGCAAGCCGCGCTCCGGGTCTTGAAGAAGAGGAAGTTGCCTCCCTTCTTGCACAAAATGAGTTGGAATTATCTGACAAAACTATTATCGCAATTAATAAAACGGACGCTCCCAATGCGGACTTAAACCGCGCAAAAGAATTTTTATCGCTAAAATTACCGATGATCGCAAGTGAAAATATTCACGCTATTTCTGCTGTTACAGGTGATGGTATAGAAGAACTGCTCTGTGCGTTATACGCAATAGCACCCGAAGGAGAGCCGCTCTACGGCGATGAATATTACACCGATCAGGAAGCAGGATTTAGAATTGCAGAAATAATCCGCGAGCAGGCGATCAACCGTCTGCGGCAGGAACTGCCTCATTCGCTTTATGTAGAAATAGCGGATATGGAACTGAAAGAAAATAATGTTTGGGTAAGAGCATTTATTCTTGTCGAACGCGAATCCCAAAAAGGCATGGTAGTAGGCAAAGGCGGGGAAATGATAAAAAAAATCCGTCTTGCATCATTAAAAGAGTTAAAAAAAATATTTGAATGGAAGATAGATCTGGACTTAAGAGTAAAAACAAGCAAAGATTGGCGGCACAGCGATCACAAATTAAAAAAGATTATCGAACAAAAATAAAATATTTATTTTAAAAATTTATCAATAACTTCCATTAACTTTTCAAATGTATCAACACAAATTAAATCTGCACAGTCTTTTTGAATTTGTTCAGGGGCGCGGAATAAACAACCGCCGTCGGCTTCTCTTATCATTGCAAGATCGTTAAATGAGTCGCCTGCTGCAAAAACGCGGAGGTTCATTGATTTAAACGCGCGTACCGCTTCTTTTTTTCCGTTTTGATGGCGCAATGTGTATCCTGTTACAGATTGATCTTCTGCTATTTTTAATGAATTGCAAAAAAGGGTAGGCAGTAAAAGTTTTTGCATTAATGGTTTTGCAAATTGTTCAAAAGTATCAGAAAGAATAACAAGCTGTGTTTTTTCGCGCAATGAATTTGCAAATTCCAAAGCGCCGGAAAGAGGCTGCATACCGGATATTACTTTTTGAATATCAGGAAGTTTTAAATTGTTTTTCTTTAATATTTCAAGGCGGAATTGCATCAGCTTATCGTAATCAGGTTCATCTCTTGTAGTTCTGCGCAATTCGCCGATTCCTGTCGCTTGCGAAAAAGCGATCCAGATTTCAGGGACGAGGACTCCTTCAAGGTCAAGGCATACTAAGTTCATGGGAATATATTAACAAAAAAAACAAATCGATGCTATACTTCTTTATTATGATTGATTTAAAAATTAATAATCCATTTAATGCGCCTGTGTTTCATGAAGAAACCGTTACAAGCACTATGGATATTTCCCGTAAGCTGCAAGCACAAGGACAGCCTCACGGTACGGTCATAACATCTGATTTTCAAGAAAACGGCAGAGGCAGAATCAGAGGGCGTTTATGGGAGATGCAAAAAGGAGAAAGTTTACCTTTTACTGTTTTATTCCGTTTCCAAAGTGCAGAAAAAATTCCTTCAGCTCTTACCTTACGCGCAGGACTTGCAGTTGCTTTAGCGATAGAAAACTCATACGCATCTTTACTTGATCTTGTAAAAATAAAATGGCCTAACGATATTTTAATAAACTCAAAAAAAATTGCAGGCATATTGTGCGAAGCACAGAGCGGAAATGTGCATCTTGGAATTGGAATAAACACAGCGCAAAAAGAATTTCCTTCTCATTTAAAAGAAAAAGCGGCAAGCCTTGCTTTATGCGCGAATATCAATATTGCGTATAACGACCGTTTTATTTTACTGGAAAAAATATTATTACAGCTTTATAACGAACTAGAAACACCGTTAGGTGAAGATTGGAGAGCGCGTCTTGAAAAGAGGTTGTTTAAAAAAGATGAAAATGTTATTTTTATTGACGGGGAGGCCGATTCAGGAAAGGAAGTAAAAGGTATTCTTAAAGGAATTAATAATGACGGTGCTCTTATAATCGAAACAAATGGAAAGATATTTTCTTTTATTACAGGGGAGCTGAGATTTTAATAAAAATCTATTTTCTGTTAAAAATAAACACACTCGGTAATTCAGGATTTTCAAGATGTTCAATTGCTTCGTTTAGATAATGTTGTGCGCAAATATCCTGAGGATCATCTGCTGTAACTTTTTTAAATCGTTCTACAGCGGTTGCATAATCTTTCATATGGTATTTGCGTACACCGGACTCGAAAAATTGTTTTGTTAAAAGCCGCGCCTTTTTTTCTTCTGGAGGAAGGGCGTCGAGCATATCAAATAATGCGACTACTTCATTCACTCCCGCAGCGCGCACCATGCCGATAAACCGGTATTCAAATTCTGTTTCAAATCCTGCAAGCTGATTGAGCGTATCGCGTGTGAATAAAAGCCCTGAACCTGTTTGTTTGGTAAGCCCTTCCAGTCTGGAAGTAAGATTTACGTTATCTGAAATTACTGTGCTTGAAAGCCTTTCATTTTCACCTACTATACCCATCATTACAGAACCTGAATGTATTCCGACTCCGATATTAATTCCGTCCACTCCGATTTTTACTTTTGTCTCATCATCAACTACAAGAGTATTATAAAGCTCAATGCCGGCGCGAACAGCGTCTATGCCATTTATAAAAAGAGCCATTGCAGCATCGCCGATATATTTATCTACAAAGCCGTTGTGTTTGCGGATGATAGGTCCTGCAATCCCAAGTATCTTATTGATAAAAATAAAATTTTCACTTGCCGTCATCATTTCAGAATTTACCGAGAAATAACGGATATCAAAAAACAAAACGCTTATATTTCTCTGTACGTTATCGCCGAGATTCATCTTTGTAATGTCAGAGACGCCTAAGTGTTCCATGAACTGCACAGGAACAAATCTGATTGTTGATTCATTTAAGCGGTTTATTCGATCAAATTGATTTTGGAGTTCTTCCGCCATCCGATTGAGTCCGCGTCCCACTTTGCCAAGTTCATCAAGCGCTTTGTAACGCACGCGTTCATTTCTGTTTCCGTCCGCAATTGCATGAAGAACATCTGCAACGGAGGAAAGCTGTTTTACTACAACAGAAACCATTACGCCTAAGGCAAACAAAATAAAGATGCAAATAAATGCCGTAATAAGCGCAACCTGTCTTTTTAATTTTGTGTTTCCGATTTCATGACTTGTCATATCAAGACCGACTTCAAACTTACCTGTGATCTCTCCTGCGCTGTTATATATCGGTGTGTTGGAAAAAGTCCATTTACCGTTATATAAATCGGTGGTTGCAACAATTGGTTTGCCGCTCATCAATGTATCGTAGTCTTCTCCTTCAGTCGGGGCATCGGTGCGGAAAAGATTCCATTCTTCTTCGGAAATTACAACTACATATTCAAAATTTTCCCCTTTATAAATTGCAGCGTAATATGCTTTGTTCCAAGGATCGGCATTGTATCCGACAATTTCTTTTACTAAAACGGAAAGCCTTTTATATTCATCACTATGAAAATCTTTAATGGTTTTTATTTTATCGAGATCATCTCCGTTAATCATTCCGGCAGAAAGTTTTGCAAGCCCGATTATATCATTAAACATTCTTTCATTTTCACGTTCTGTCATAATATTGAATGTCACAGTAAACACAATTATAAACGCGATAATTAATAAAGGAATAATTATAACAGTTTGTTTTATAAAAAGTGATATATAACGCGCAAGTATTTTGATGAACATAATATAAAGCCCGGTAAAAAAAGCAATAATACCAATAGCGAGAGCAACTTGAATAAACGCGATATAAAATTGCTCGTCTATCGGAAGATGTAAATCGCCGTCATATATAGAAAAATTATGTCCGTCGTAAAGCCAGACAACATCGTCATAGATACCGGCATAAGTTTTTTCATGAAAACCAAAACCGTTAAGACATGGTAACTTGCCTTGTGCTATAAGAGGTTCAAAAAAAGATTTTGGAACAACGTGCTGTAACCCTGACTCATCGTAGACAACTTCATCGTTGTTAATGCGTAAAAGCGAATTTGATCCCATATCAAAAAAAATTAATTTTTCGTTTGAATCATAAAAAATAAACCAGGGATGTATACCGCCTTCTTCTATGCTCCAGTTAAAAGATGCGCGCAGTACAGGGGCGGCGCTGTTTACAACTTCATAAATATCTCCGTCCCGCAGGACATAAGCGTAATTGTTAAAATCTTTTTGAATAAGCTGAGCTCCAATGAAATTGAAGAAAGCATTTCCCGGTGAATATTCGTAGAGCTCTGATGAACGAAGATCGTCTCTGTAAGTGTCATAAGAATAAAGTATAACTTTATCTTTTAAGGTCTGAGAAAAAGTGAGGATGCCGTCATCGCAGCGGAATGATCCGAATTGTGAAAACAAGCGCGGATTAGTGTAAGCATTATTATAACTTATACTGATGATGTCCTTTACAAAATTTCCGTGATTGTCATATTTTCTGATTATATCCCGTTTTGTAAGCAAGGCATCGTACTCAGCTTCGATTGCGTAGACATAAAGGTTCCCTGCATCATCAATTGCGCCGTCAATAATGCGTGTATATTCTTTAAATTTATTTATTTCGATGGTGTAATGAATTTTTCTGTCGGGGGACATACAGACAAGCCGGAACGAACCGCTGTCTATTACATATAAATTTCCGTCTTTCTCAAATTTAGCTACGGCGGGCGCGTCAAATGAAGTGGTAGTTTGAAAAGGCTTCTTTTTTAAAATATCAGTATTAAAAAAGAAAAGAAGAGCGCACGCGATAAAAACAACCGTAGAAATATAAAATATTAACCAATGTGCGGTTTTTTTCATAGTTTAGTATAAAATCTAATATTGTTTATTGTCAAGCGGAAGGTTTTTACCATTTTTTAGGTTTGTTGCGGAGGAACGCATTTTTAAAAACGGCTGATATCAGGGTGATTATTTTGTCAATAGAGATAACGCAAACTCTGTTTGTGCTGATTAAATAGTATCAAGCGGGCTTTTTATTTTAAGAATGCTTCGTTTTGCAACATGGGTATAACTTTTTTTTACTCCATAATGGAATGTTAAATTATTTAGTCTATAGATGTTAATCTGCATTGCTGATACAGCATTATGAACCTGTCCCTGTCAAGTAGACAAAAATAAAAACACACTTTATTGTTGAGCATAATTTTTTTTAAAGTATTGAGCAGGACTCATTTTAAACCTCATCTG
>WQSW01000046.1 GCA_009787695.1 Treponema sp. | reverse complement strand
GTTGCACCTAACTCAACATGCTGATCAACTAAATTTTCTATTGAACTTTTCTTTCCTTCCGATGTTTCCAAACACCAGAGCGCTTGAATTGCGCCTCCCATTGCGGCAGCTTCAGAGCCGACAGGAATACGCACAGGCAGGTTCATCACGTTAGCCGCAATGTTCTGCCACATTGGGCTTTTTGAGCCGCCGCCCGTTAGGTGAATTTCTTTTGGTTTGAAACCGAGAGAAATAAAACCGTCAAGCCCTATCCTCATCCCGAAGATAGCAGATTCAAGAGCGGCGCGTGCAAGATTTTCTTTTTTAAAGTTTGCAGCCGTTATACCGTTGATGCTCGCCCTTCCGTTAGGCAGGTTCGGCGTTCTCTCCCCGTTAAAGAAAGGAAGTATCACTATACCGTCTGCACCTATCGGCGCTTTGCTTGCTTCGCCGTCAAAAGCTTTCACATCAAAGCCCATAAGATTGCGGATTTCTTCGCTTGCCACCGTGCAGTTCATAGTGCAGAGCAAGGGTAGCCATCCGCCTGAAGACGAGCAGAAAGCGGCAAGGTTTCCTGTCGGATCGATAACAGGCGATTTTGAAAAACCGAAAAGCGTGCCTGATGTGCCAAGGCTCATCGTTAAAAATCCGTCACGCACAGCGCCTGTCCCGATAGCAGCCATCATATTATCGCCGCCGCCTGAGGAGACAATCACTCCTTCTTTTAAACCGTAAAGTTCCGCCGCCGCCTTGCTTACTTTTCCGGCAGTTTTTTCCGAACTTGTTAGAGCGGGAAGATAGCTTTCAATTTCGGGAGAAATTTTCTTACAAACAGCGGATGACCATTTGCGTTCCCGCACATCAAAAAGAGCCATGCCCGATGCATCACCGTATTCAGCCCAATACTCACCTGTTAATAAAAAGTTGATATAGTTGTGCGGAAGAAGTATGTGTCTGAGTTTTTCAAAAGCTTTTGGTTTGTGATTTTTAAGCCATAAAATTTTAGGCGCGGTATAACCGGGGCGCATTGGAAGCCCCGCTTTTTCTATAAGTTTTTTTTCGCCGCCTAAAGCTTTTGTCAGCTCTTCGCACTCGGCGGCGGTTGAAGTGTCGCACCAAAGTTTGACATTGTAAACGGGTTTCCCTTTATCATCTAAGGGTACAAAACCGTGCTGCTGCCCTGAAACGCCGATAGCCGCGATGGTTTCTTTTATTTTTTTATCGATTTTACTGAAACAGGTTTTAACAACCTCTTCATACCATTCGCATTTTTGTTCCCTTGTGCCGTCATTATGAGTAATAATATCTACAGATTCTTGTGATTGCGCAATAATTGCTTTTTTTTCATAATCATAAACAACGATTTTACAGCTCTGGGTTCCCAGATCAATTCCGCATACGGTCTGCATGTTTCCTCCAAGTTTAATCATTGTAAGCGATAAACAGCAAATTGTCTATTCAATAAGTAATTCAAGCTCCTTCATGATGATTATCATTTTCATATTGCTATTGCCGTTTATTTTTCTATATACTGATCTACACAGAAGAAATTCTACGGATTTAAACAAGAGGAAAAAATGGCTAAGAAAGGAAAAATCACTATTGACCGTGAAATGTGCAAAGGATGCCGTTTGTGTATCCGCTCATGCCCTGTCAAAGTATTAGAAGAGGATAAAGAGATGAACTCTACAGGTTCTTATCCTGCAAAAGCGGTGATGATGGAAAAATGTATCGCCTGCGGTAATTGTTATGAAGTTTGCCCCGATGTCTGCATCGAGGTTTTTGAGATTGAGGGTTAAAATATGAGCGAAAAAGTTTTAATGAAAGGAAACGACGCTATTTCAGAAGCGGCGATCAGGGCGGGGTGCGGCGCTTATTTCGGCTACCCCATTACGCCGCAAAACGAGATTCCCGCTTATATGGCAAAAAACATGCTTGAGCGCGGCAGAATTTTTATTCAAGCGGAGAGCGAAATTGCCGCTATTATTATGGTTTACGGCGCTTCCTGCGCCGGCATGAGAGCTATGACCAGTTCTTCAAGTCCCGGAATCAGTCTTAAACAGGAAGGGATGTCTTATGCGGCAGGCGCAGATGTCCCCCTCGTACTTGTAAATGTACAGCGCGGCGGACCGGGTTTGGGTAATATTGCTCCGGCGCAGAGCGATTATTTTCAGTCTACAAGAGGCGGCGGGCACGGCGATTACAGATGCATTGTGCTTGCACCTAAGAGCGTACAGGAAGCCGCAGACCTTACATACCTCGCCTTCGACTTGGCTGACAAATACAGAATGCCTGTTATCATTCATACAGACGGGATGATCGGTCAGATGATAGAAGGCTGCGTCCTGCCGCCTGAAAAAACAGCTCCTAAGCGCGATTGGACGGCAGGCGGCTGTGCAAACAGACCCGGTAAGCAAGCGATTCATATTACTTCAATCGATCTTGTGCCTGAATCACTGGAAGCAAAAACAAAAGCGCGTTTTAAAAGATACGAGACTATCAAAAAAGACGAGATTCGCTTTGAAAAAACAAATTGCGAAGGCGCAGACCTTGTAATGGTTGCATACGGCACTTGCGCGAGGGTATGCCTCGGCGCTCAGAAACTAGCTCAAAAAGAAGGGATCAAACTCGGTATTTTCAGACCCATCTCTCTATGGCCCTTCCCGTATAAAGAACTCGGAACAGCGGCTGCTAATAACACTCCAATTTTAACAGTTGAAATGTCTGAAGGCCAGTTAGTTGAAGATGTGAAACTCTCAGCATATTATGCGGGCTCTGAATCAAAGGTTCATCTGTTAGGGCGTTCGGGCGGCATGATCCCGACCGAAGAAGAAGTTTTTAATAAAGCAAAGGAAATTTTAAAGAAATGAAAAAAATATTAGGGCATCCTGAATGTTTAAAAACCATTCAAACAAAATACTGCGGCGGCTGCGGGCACGGGGTTATCCACCGCATCATTTGCAGCATAATCGACGAAATGGGATTAAAAGAGAAAACGATCATCACGCACCCTGTGGGTTGCTCGATTTGGGCGGATTTGTATTTTGATTTTGATTCGGTGCAGCCTCCGCACGGACGCACTCCTGCCGCAGCGACAGGCGTTAAGCGCGTTCATCCCGATCATCTTGTTATCTGCTATCAAGGGGACGGCGATATGGCGGCGATAGGCACAGCGGAGATGATTCACGCAGCGAACCGCGCTGAAAAATTTACAACGATCTTTGTAAATAACGCGATCTACGGCATGACAGGCGGGCAGATGGCGCCGACCACCCTGCTCGGTCAAAAAGCGACTACAGCTCCAAAAGGGCGCGATGCAGACGAAGCGGGTATGGGCTACCCTATCAGGGTTGCAGAACTTCTCGCTACTTTGGACGGGACGCGCTATATCGCAAGAGGCGCTGTTAATAATGCCGCAAATGTGCGCAAAACAAAACAGTACATAAAAAAAGCTTTTGAAGCGCAAATGTCCGGAATCGGCAGCAGTATAGTAGAAATCCTCTCCCCCTGCCCTACAAATTGGACTATGGACGCAATCCAGGCAGTGGAATGGCTTGAAAAAAACATGATCCCCGTCTATCCGCTGGGCGAGATAAAAAATACGCTCGCCGGCTCACAATCAGGAGGTACAAAATGACAGAAAAATCGTTTTTTGCAGGATTCGGAGGGCAGGGCATCATCTCTTTAGGGCAGCTTTGGGTTTATTTTGCCATGCAAGAAGGGAAAAACGTCACTTTTTTCCCGTTTTACGGCGCTGAAAAACGCGGCGGAATCGCCCGCGCCAGCGTCATTATTTCCGATGAAGAAATCGCAAGCCCGCTTGTTACAACCCCCGATTCTGTACTGGTAATGAACGCTGATTCACTCCCTCTTTGCGAACAAATTCTTAAAAAAGACGGATTAATGGTAATTAACTCAACCTTAGTTAAGGAAAATCCTCGCCGAAAAGATCTGAAAATCGTTAAATTGGAAGTAACCGGTATCGCAGAGCAAATGGGGAATGTCCTTTTTGCCAATATGGTCGCCCTTGGAGCGATGGCAAAGCTAACAAATGCCCTGAAATTTGCCGATATTGACAATGTACTGAAAAAATTCTTTCCAAAAGATAAACATCAGTATATCCCGATGAATGTAAAATCCATACAATCGGGGTATGAAGCGGTTAAAAGCGTATAGCTGAAAAAAAATCGAAAAAATAATAAAAAAAATTCGATCTTTTTTTCAAAAGCGGTTGACTCGAATTTTATTTTTTTGGTAAGATTGTTTTATCAACTGACAAGGAGTATATATGGCCTCGGTACACGAATACAAGCGTTTAGAGAACAGATTAGTCCTTAAAATAAGGAACGCGGTTTTAATCGCTGCAAGTTTAATCGGCAGCTTTTTTAAATCAATTGGAAGGTTCTTGACTAGAAGGTATACGCTTGTATTTGTCCCCCACTCCGAGAAGAAGGTTTATAACCTTCATGTGACAATTCTGTCAATTTGCTGCTTTTTATTGGTTGTTTTTGGTATTTTAGGCGCTTTTTTCTGGTACGGCGCATCATACAGCAACACAATGTATGTTATGTCGAACAAAGATAACCGCTTAAAAGACACTCAGGCTTCTTTAGACCAACTTCGTGAAGAAACCACCCTTCTTTTACGCGAAGCACGCAACTTTGAAAACGCGCTTTCCAGCGTACTGTCCGCTTTAGGTATCAACAATAGAATGAATCTTTCTAAAAACACATCAGGCGATTTAAGTTCTTTCTTAGGCATCAATGAAGCGCCAGCAGGTCTTTTACCTGAAGTTAATGATATAAGACGTTTTTCCGACTATCTTTCGCAAACTGTTGAGCCAATCACAGAAATAGGCAGTCTTTTAAATTCACAGAGCGCGTTGTTAACCGAAATTCCAAGTATTTGGCCTGTTAGGGGCGGAATTGGAGTTATTACAATGTTCTTCGGTCAAAACATTCATCCGATTTTCGGTCAATATTATATTCATAGAGGTATTGATATCGCTACCAGCCGTTACGGCGATCCTGTAGTTGCGGCTGCGGACGGTCAAGTTGTAACAGCGGAATTCACTTACGATTACGGAAACTATATCCTTGTAAGACATAAACACGGTTATTACACACGTTATGCGCATTTAAATAATTTCAGAGCTTCAGTCGGCGAGCGTGTTCAGCAGGGAGATGTAATAGGCTACATCGGCAATACCGGCATTTCTACAGGACCGCATCTTCATTACGAAGTACACATCGGTTCTGATGTTGTAGATCCATACAGATACATTACCGTCCGTTCAAGTCTTTCAAGGCAAGGGCGCTGATTAATTCATGCCTCAGATGCAAGGACAGAGTTCGCAAACTTCTAACAGAAGCGATTATTCAATTAACACAATTATAGGTCCTAATACAAATTTAACCGGCGATATTGAAGCCGGCGGTTTTACACGTGTCGACGGCAGTGTACGGGGAAATATAAAAGCAAAAGGCAGAGTTGTAATCGGGGAACGCGCCCGCATGAAAGGAAATGTATCAGGAACTAACATTACAATTGGCGGAGTTGTTTACGGTAACATAGTTGCAGACGGTCATTTAGTGATCCTCTCCACCGCTCTTGTTATCGGCGATATTATTACGCGCCGCATTCAAGCGGATGACGGCTGCTTTATTAACGGCAAGGTATCGGTTTGCCCCAACGATGAAAGCTGGGCAAAGACAATGTCCGAACATCGAGACGCACAGGGAATAAAATCAGCACTGCCTGTATTCAGTAAAACATATGGCTAAAATCGATCCTTCGGTTTTTTTGAATCCTTCCTCGTATTCCGGTGTAAAAGACGATAAAAAAACAAAAAGTACACGCAGAAGCGAAAAAGTAGAGTTTGGCAGTTTCTTTGATGATCTGCTCGGCAAAACTGCAGATGATCTTGGTCCTTTAAAAAATCTTCCCGCATCAGAAGATGCAGTTAATACATTGATGGACTCTGTACGCAGTACAGGCGATAATTTGTTAAACCATCCGCTTCCGCAAGAAATATTAGCTTATAAACAGGCAGTCCGCAATTTTTTAAATTATGTAGTTCAAAATTCTTATGATACAGAGCGCGGATACGGTATTCAAAATAAATTTAAACCAAGTTTTAAAGGCAAACGATCTACTCCGGAAGCGGAAGTAACTTTACCTTATGTTAAAATAAAAGTTATAGATAAAAAATTGGAAGATTTAGCTGCAATGCTTCTTGCAAAACAAGTAAAACAAATGGAATTAGTTTCACGTCTTGAAGAAATTAAAGGTTTGCTGATAGATTTATTATTATAAAAAAAAGAATCAAAACAGTTCTTATAGCGAGCTAGTATACAATGTTTATATATCGTATACTGTCAATATGAGCGACTATAATGATTATGATGATGAAGATATTTCCTCTCTGGAAGATGATCGCGGCAGTAATAATCAGCAGCACGATATAATCACAGGTGCGCCTGCCGGAATTGAAACACTCGCCCCGGACGCTCCTATTTACAGATTACGTCTTCTTTATTCACAGGAAACATTTTTAGCAGTTTTCCGCGAAGAAACTTTAAATCCGGGAACGATGGTTATAGTCCCAACCCGTTACGGACGCGATCTGGCACAGGTAATAAGCGCTATGACAGGTAAACTTCCGCCTGTTTCAGAAATTGCATGGATAGTCCGTGCGGCAACTCAGGAAGACCTTGATAAATCGCATAATAACATAAAACTCGAAGAAGAAGCTTTTAATATTTGCAAAAAGAAAATTTTAAATCATAAACTGGAAATGAAACTTGTTCTTGTTCACTATCTTTTAGAAGAACCGAAAATTCTTTTTTTCTTTACCGCAGATAACAGGGTTGATTTCCGCGAACTTGTAAAAGACCTTGTAAGTGTTTTTAAAATGCGCATAGAACTGCGTCAAATAGGTGTGCGCGATGAAGCAAGGGTAATCGGCGGGCTTGGCGTTTGCGGCAGAGGCTACTGCTGTCACAGTGTTTCCGATAAATTAAAACCTGTTTCAATCAAAATGGCTAAAGATCAAAAACTTTCGCTTAACTCTGTAAAAATTTCAGGTCCCTGCGGACGGCTTTTATGCTGTCTCTTTTATGAATACAATTTCTACAGCGAACAACAGCGCAATCTTCCTCAGGAAGGAATGAAAGTAAATTTCAATAATGAAACATGGAAAATTGCAGAAGTTAATCCCGTAGCAGGTCAAATAAAATTAGCCGCAGAAGACGGGCGGCAAATTAATGTACCGGCAAGCCAGTTTGAAAAAATAGACAATTACTGGAAAATTAAACACTAATTCTCTACCATTCTCCGTATCCTGCAATAGTATCGCGCATAAAATACGCGCTGTCCTTTGGTGTGCGTTTTAAAGTTTTAAAATCAATATGAATAATTCCAAAGCGTTTTGTATAACCCCATGACCACTCAAAGTTATCCAGCAATGACCAGACATAATAACCTTTTAACGGAACACCTTTTTTTATTACATCCGCGCAAACTTCTAAATGCTGCTGAAGATAATTAATCCTATTCCGATCATGAACTCTGCCGTCCGGTGCAACAATATCATCGCAAGCACAGCCGTTCTCTGTAATATAAATTGGAATTTCTTTTTTGCCGAACGCTCCTTTAGAAATTTCCGTTATCCACAAAAGCTGCCTTTCAAGACCTCCCGGTGTATAGGGCCATTTCATAAAAGAAACTTCCTGCCACGAAGGTTTTTCAGTATATTTATGAGGGGCTTTTTCATCGTAAGCCTCAGGAGCTTCGTTATAATAATTCACCCCGATAAAATCGATAGGCTGCGCAATTAATTCAAGATCACCTTCTTGAATTGGCATTTTATAACCTGCTTCTTTTGCAAGTACCGGATACCCTTTGCCCAGACAAGGAAACATAAACACTTCTGTAGTTAATGCGCGTAACATATCCGCCGCTTTTTTATCTTCTTCTTTTAATGTAGCAGGTCTTGGTGTATTGGGATTCCATGTGATTCCTATCGGTGCTTTTAATCCTGTCTTGCGGTATTCTTTAACAGCGATACCGTGCGCCATATTCACATAATGTATTGAAGCAAGAGCTTTTTCCTGATCGCGAATACCCGGTGCATGAACACCGTAAAGATAACCTAAATGAGCGACACATAACGGTTCATTTATTGTGATCCACATATCAACCAGATCACCTAACTCTTTGTAACAAATTTTTACGTATTCTTCAAAAGCGGATATGATCGAACGGTTTGTCCATCCGCCTTCATCTTCAAGTTTTTGCGGCAGATCCCAATGATATAAAGTAACACAGGTATGAATCTTATGTTTATGCAGCTCTTCGCACAATTTACGGTAATAAGCGATTCCCTGCGGGTTTACCTTACCGCGTCCTTCAGGAATAATTCTGGGCCATGCAATAGAAAATCGGTAACTTGTAAAACCCAGCTCCGCCATCAGCGCGATATCTTCTTCGTATCTATGATATTGATCACAGGCGACATCTCCGTTTTCACCTGCATAGACAGCTCCCGGTTTACGCGCGAATGTATCCCATATACATTCACCTCTGCCGTCTTCGTGAGTGCCTCCCTCTACCTGATAACTTGCCGTTGATGTACCCCAAAGAAAATCTTTTGGAAATTCCAGTCTTTTCATAATAACCCCCTAGAATACTATATAATCTCTTATATTTAACATAATTTCAACAGATTTATGATCTCATCAGAAAAAGCAATTAAAAATATTTTAATTGGTTGACTTCTAAAAATATATAATATAAAATGGTTTTTACGGAATGTATTTCCGAAAAAATCAAATTATGTAAGAGGAGTAGAATTATGAAGAAATTAGGTATTATTCTAGCAATTCTTGTTGTATTAAGCTTTGCCGGATGTGCAAGTTCGGGCGGCGGCGGAGGCGGTGGCGAACCACCTTTTATTGTAGATTTGTCAACATTAACACAGTTAAGAATTATCGATCAAAGCAATTCATCAGTTGCAGAACCGGTACAAGGTCTCAGAAATATTGTACCTTTTACCAGAAATTGGCAGGGAATGGTTATTAAATTCCCGGAAAATTTTGTTGATGTATCTAAATACCAGAGAGTTACAGTTACACTCAGATACTTTAATAGTTCAGGTGAAGAATTGGCACCAAGAGACTCAATGGGAATGTTAGTATTTATTTATGATATTAAAGGCGACTGGCACGGACCTGAAATGGGAGCAGGACCCAATACCCCGCTTAAAGAAATGAATGTCGGCGGTTTCTCGGCAATGGTAAGCACAGAAAGAGGTTCAAGACACGGTATGAACAGAGCTCCGGAAGCTATCTTTATTCAGAAAGCACAAGATCCGAATGTTGCATTTATTGAGTTATCAGGAGTAATTTTCCATAATGCTAACTTTAAATTTGATGCACCTCAGTTGCAAGGCAAAGGACCTGAAGGCACTGACCCTGAATGAGATTAATTTGATTCTTTTTAAAACCTGACTGAAAAGTCAGGTTTTTTTTATACCTAAACAAATTTAAAACACCTGCTCTAAAACATAAAACACATTTTTATCAGTACCGAATATAACTCTTTTTCCGGCAATTACAGGAGCGGATAAAATCGCTCCTTCTGTTTCCATTTCCCAAAGAAGCTTTCCGTTACGTGCAGAAATACACAAAAATCTCGGCGGATTAAAATCATCTCCGATAAGACCGAAGTAGACACGTCCCGATGCAAGTGTGGGGGCAGAACTTACCGGCATATTATAAATTTGTTCCCAGCGCAGGTCTCCTGTTTTAGCATCAAATGCGCGAGCGGTGCAGTCCCCTCCTGTAAAAATAACCAGATCTTTCCATATGGTTGGAGATAAAAAATCCAGAATAACCATATTTCTAAGAAAATATTGCCATAACTCATCAAAGCCGTCGTATTTTAATTTTCCGTCTATAAACTGACTCCAAACCAATTCCCCTGTTTGACGGCTGAATGCATGATAACCTAGCAGCATCCCTTCGTAAATATCGGCAGTTCCGCAATAGAGAAAATCACCTTGTGCTGCAAAAGGAGAATACCAGATAGCGTCAATTTCATGATACGGAAGATACCACAGGATTTCTCTTTTTTTAAAATCATACGGACCTACAAGTTTTGTGTTAGGACCGAAAGCATTGTACATAATATCGTCTGCAATTAAGAAAGTAACAGCTGCCCATCCTGGATTATCAAGGCGGAATTGCTCTATACCGTCCGGATTAAGAAAATAAATAGCGTCTGCATCCCCTACAAAAATAATTAAATCTCCGTGACGCTGTACCTGCGAATTAATTTGACTCCTTGTTTGAAAACTCCAAACCTCCTGCCCTGTTTCGCGCGACAAAGCATATAATTTTCCGTCTTTGTTGCCAAAATAAACCTTTTCTTTATCTGCATAAGGAATTGAATTAATTTCTGCTCCGCTTTTAAAAACCCACCTCATATAACCGCTTTCAACATCTAACGCATAAAAGTTTTTATCATCTGAGCCGAAATAAATCGTGTCACCTAACACTATAGGCGGATTCATGGAACGGACTTTTTCATCTCCTGATTGAAGGTTAATTTTCCACTTTAATCCTAAAGGCGGAACAATTCGCGAAGAACTTTCCCCCCTGCCGCCTTCTCCGCGAAATTGCACCCAATCTGAACTGCGTGAACAAGATGTTATGCACATAACAATTAGAAGAGAACAAAGAACATTGAACAGAGACATTCGCGTTTTTTTCATAAGTAGGCTAGCCCCCTTAAACTAAAGAAACGTTTTATTGCATGAAGAGGCCCTCTTTTTTTCATAGATAAAATATTTTTGTACTCCTTATAAAGAAGCTGAAAACGGTTTTCCATCTCCGCACAAACAGAATTTTCTGATTCGCTGAATTGCCGCCATCTGATCTCTGAGTAAATATCAGCAAAAGCTTTGAAGTTTGCACATGACATCTCGTTGTCTTCTTTTAAAACAGGAAACAATTCTGAATATTCATGTGCAGTTTTTGATGCAGGTTTAATCGGTTTTCCGTCTGCGGCAAGGCGGGCAAGTAAGAGAAGATAAAGAGAGCGTGCACCTGCTCTTCCGCCGCGTTTAACACCTAAAGACAGAATAATCTCGCGGACATAGCGAAGAGCGTATGCACAAATAAGAGCTGTTATTATCAGAATGATTGCTGCCCTTCCTACAGCTTGCCATGGAAATTTTCTAATTTGAGAGAAAGTCGTTTCTTCATTAATTAAAGGTATAACTACATCCCAATTGTTAAAATCTCCCATACCTAAAGGAGGAATCGCAAAAGCTGTTGATTCAAAATCAAGCCAGCCGTAATTAGGAATGTAGAATTGTGTCCATGAATGGCTGTGAATATTTGTCACCATAAAAAGATTATCAAAAAGGAATTGCTGTAAAACAGGAATATTTGCGCGTAACGCTGCAAGTCCGCGAAGATGTGCGGCAGTTTGCAAACTTTCTGCCGCTAAATAACCTGTTACAACACGAGACGGAATTCCTGCAAACCTGCCAAGCAAAGCAAGAGTGTTAGAAAATTCAACACAATCGCCTTCTGCTGAATTAAACAGAAAGTTTTTAAGAGAGGCAATGGAATGATCATCATCATAGTTTAGGTTATATTGATATTTAGAAAAACTTACAAGCAAAGCAAGTATTTTATCAATATATTCATTATTAATATTGATAGAACCTCTTCGTATTTCATTAGCAAATATATCTTGCAAATAACGATCGTCTTTAATAATTGTTTCTCTATTGCTTTTCCAATCAGACAAAGCTTTATCTAAATAAGAATTAAACGCTTCCGTATCAGAATCATTAAACGGAAGTTCCAAATAAGGGGCAAGAGCTGTTTTATCGCGTTCTGTTAATGAACGCGAAAATGAGTTGAAAAGACGCAAAGGATCGTCAAAATGCATATTCGACGTAACCTGATGAATGTACCGAAGAGGACCTGCATTTTCATTTAATATTACAGGATCGGCGGAGATAGGTCTCCACGGAAAATATTTTTGCTGCAAAGTAGAAAGCGAAAAAACTTCTCGTGTGCGTCTGCTGCGATCTGTTTCACGCTCATTGTTAAACCAAGTAACAAATATTCTTTCCTTTGCAAGAGTGTTAATCGGCTCTTGAGGGCTAACTAAAAACCCTTCTGTAGAATCAAGTTTCCCTCGAAATGAATTTCCCATGTATACAGGTTCTCTTTCTGAAGCAACAATCATTACCATGTATTGACGGCTTTCATTGGAACTTCCTCCGCTGCCGGGCCATTCATGTTCAGAAATACCGCGCAAATTGGGTCTCTGCCCGCCTTCACCTCTTGGCAAAGTCCTCCGCCCGGATCTCCCTTCTCTTGGCAAAGCGTTATCTGAATCGGAAGGTTTAATAAGTTCCGGAATTCTTTCCGTGCGTAAATTACTGACAACAGTATTGCGGACATAATCAGGAGGCAGAACAACAAGCAATACAAGTAATACGGCTAGCGAAGCAAATAAAAATACAAGTGCTTCTTTGCGCGCTTTTAATCTGCTTGCAGGATAGAGACAAAAATAAATCACAATGTTATGCAATAAAAAAACTACAATAGTCCAAGCAAGAATGAATTGTGTAAGTGCCATACTCTGCCCTGCGACATCTTCCCCTGAACGCGATAATGCAAGCAGCCGTAAACAAACCCACGCTAAAAAAAAGGGTTCAAAATATACAATCTTTCCCCATTGAGGGCGTTTAAATAAAAGAAAAGTAAAAATAAAACTGATAAAACCTGCGATAAAAGGCGGAACTGCAGAAAAACTAAATCCCCCTGCAATAATGGAAATAATAATCAATAACGATAATAAAAAACATATTTTTATACGCAAAGAAGCTTTCTGTAAAAAAAGTATTTTGTTTTCTATGTTGGGAATAAAAGCAATAAAAGCCATTAAAGGAACAATTACAAACCATTGCATTATGCCGATATGATCAAAAGAAACAGCAATTCCCGGATGAATAAAAACAAGCATCGTTACGCTAAAATATAAAAAAAGCCGTAAAGAAAATAAACCTATAACCGCTTTTCTCATAACGATATCTCCGCATAAAACATTTCAACCTTATTCGTTTGAACATTTAATCTATCAACACTTTTTTCAAACCATTTTACAGCCGAAGCGGAAGGATAACAGCCTTTAGAAATAAAATCTTCTAACCGCAGTTTTTCTATCTCTTGCTCTTGTTCTCCGTTTTCTGTTTTTTGTTTTTTGCAATACGGTTGNGTAATAAAAAGAGAAACANGTCTTGGATTACAAGCAAGAAGAAAACTTTGCANTGTTATATCGCANGCNGTAGAAAAAATATATAAATCTCCTGATCCTTTAGTTACAGCCGCTTCATTTTGCGGCGGTAAAAAAGAAAAAGCGGCTAATTCTTCAAGGAAAGCATCAAGTTCATCCATATCTTTAATTTCCCAATCACCGTTTGCAGTGGAAATATCAAAAATAAAAGATGTATTCATCTCCATGATGCTGCGTAAAAAATAAGCAAGACGCGCTTTAGCGCGGTCTAAAAGCCACAATGCCTCTAGTGTTTGTATTTTTCCGTAATTGCGGAAGTGAACTTCGATCCTGCTGATTTTTTCCTGATTATCAGTAGAAATGCGCGTAATAAGCGTGTCGATTTTATCGGAACTTTTCCAGTTAATATCGCGCAAACGATCTCCGGGAGTGTATTCGCGCATATAATAACGTTCCACATCGGCAGAAGGTTTATTGCGCTGATCTTCTGCGCCGGATTGCGCGTTTATATGAATTTTATTCCCAAAACAAGGAGCGCTTCTTACTCTAATTGTTTTTGATTGAGGCGCAGCGCAATGAAAAGAAAAAAAACCGAAAATGTCGCGTAACCGGCAATATCCCTCCCCTTGAAAAAGACCGGACATTGGAAAATCCAGTGTCATCTCTGCCGATGTTTCTGTGCGGGGAACAGAAGTTTCAATTGACACATAACAGCTTTTAGCACTTACTGCCTGTAACGCTTTTCTGTCCGCTGCATACAATTCTTTAAATGCACCGCTTGGATAAAAACTTCCCTTTATAAAAAAATGCAAGCGGTAAAAAAGAGGAATATTACCGTCAAGACCTGTAATTTTAGTTTTATCACCTGAGTTTACAAACTCCGTTTGTGCAAACTCTGTTTGTGTAAACTTTGTTTTTGCAGTCATTGGAAAGGGAGGTTTCCAGCCGCTTTCCATAGATTTTAATTTTTTAGATTTCCATACACCTATAATGCATAAGATGAGCATAAGAAGCAGAATAAAACAAGCGATTAATATTTCGTAAGAGTTACGCAAAATTAAAGAACGTATCAAAATAAAAAGAGAAACAAACAAGACAATTGCGCCGACGGGTGTTAAAAAAGGTTTAAAGCGGATAGTTTTTTTTTCAGTATTGCGATGATCATTATCTGCAAACTTTGTTTGTGCAAATAATGTTTGTGCTAACTCTGTTTGAGCCATCAGGTTTCCCGTTTCGGCTCTACAGGCACTGAATTTAAAATGCTTGTTAACGGCGTTTCTGGCGGTATTGAAGGATCGCGGGTTATTATTCTGTGAGCCATTGCATGTATATAAATTTCTTTTACTATATCAACAGTTACATAATCCATACCGCGGCACAGAGCCAGCGATCTTGCAAGCCGCGAAATACGCACGCCCGCTCTTGGACTTGCAGGAGTTTCAATATCGGGATGCATTCTTGTAAAGCGGACACAGTTTACAATATAAGTAACAACATCAGGGTGCATCTGCACATCATCAACCATTTTTTTCCAGCGGATTAAATCCGTGCTGTTAATGACGCTTTGGAAATTATCCCACGCATCGATCTTTCCATGACGGTTGATAATTTCAGTTTCTTCTTCTGCGGAAGGATAGCCGAGAGAAAGGCGTATCATAAAACGATCCAATTGAGGTGTCGGCAGCGGAAATAAATGTACGCCTTTTAAATTCATCGTTGCAATAATAAAGAAAGGGTCTGTTAATTGATACAGTTTGCCTTCGATGGTAACACTTTGCTCTTCCATAACCTGAAAAAAACTTCCCTGAGTTTTCGGGGTAAGAAGGTTAATCTCGTCACATAACACAAAGTGTGCAAACACAGGTCCCTTGTTAAAGATCATCTCTCCTGATTGACCGATAAAACGGTTAAACCCAAGAATATCCTGCGGCAGAAGATCGACCGTACATTGGATACGGTTAAAATTTTCCATATTAACAAATTCAGTTTTAGCGGCAGTTTTTTTTTCTGTTTCTAAAGCTGCTTTTTTTGTTTCGGGAAGCCAATTGATAGAACCGGCTAAAGCCCTTGCAAGGGAAGTTTTTCCCACTCCATGCGAATCGGCAAGAATTACATGCCCGCCTGCAATCTGGGCGGCAATAATGTATTCTAATTTTTTTGCATTTACGGAAATTAAACGTCTGATGTTATTTATCAGCAACTCAATTGAAGGTCTTATGTTATCCATGAGAAGATGTTAACACAACATTTTATTTTAATAAAGTGGCAGCTGTTATGTTTTATCGTTATTATCAATAGAAATCTTAGTTTGCTGATCCGGCTGCGCTGTCTCACGCTTCCAGTTTTCTATATGATTTTTAATAGCTAAAAAACTTTTTTCGCTCATAACATGTTCCATTTTACAAGCATCCTGCACTGCGGTTTTTTTATCGACACCAAGAAATATCAGCCAATCAGAAATAGCGACATGCCTTTCATACATTTTTTCCGCTATTTTTCTCCCCTTCTTTGTTAAGGTTATAAAACCGTCATCGTCCATAAGAATATAACCGTTAGTACGGAGATTTTTCATCGCAACACTCACACTGGGTTTGCTGTATTCCAATTCATTTACTATATCGATTGATCGTATACGCTTCCCTTTAAAGCTCAACACAAGAATTGTTTCCAGGTAATTTTCTACAGATTCATGTATTGCCTGCTCTTTCAAGGTTTTTCCTCCTTAAATTGATACTATATTTTATCATGGAATGATAATGTGAACAATAGAAAAATTTTAAGGGAATTCTAAAAATATTTTTATTTTTTTGAGAAAACCTCTTGACAAAACGGTTAGTTTAGACTAACTTATAGTTAGAAGCAACTAACTAAGGACGGTTTACAATGATACCCTTAATGATGGCGCAAACAGGTGTGGAAAACTCTATAAAAAAAGTGGGCGGAAAAGAAGAAATAAGGCTGTTTCTTGCCAGTCTTGGCTTTGTTCCCGGCTCTCATATCACAATTATAAGCGAAATCGCGGGAAATGTTATTGTAAACATCAAAGAGTCACGCATAGCCATAAGCAGGGAAATGGCAGAAAAAATAATGGTTTAAGGAGGGGTTATGCCCGTAAAAATAGCAATTGCAGGAAACCCAAACAGCGGTAAAACAACATTGTTCAACTCCCTTACAGGATCAAACCAATATGTAGGGAATTGGCCAGGCGTTACAGTCGAAAAAAAAGAAGGAAAGTTAAAAGGAAACGGCGATGTAATTTTAACAGACCTTCCCGGCATTTATTCTCTTTCACCTTACACTTTGGAAGAAGTCGTTACGCGCAATTATTTAATTGATGAGCGTCCTGACGCTATTTTAAATTTAATTGACGGGACNAACCTTGAACGCAATTTATTTCTTACAACCCAGCTTACAGAACTNGGNATTCCTGTTGTAGCTGTAATTAATATGATGGATCTTGTTCAAAAAAACGGTGATAAAATNAACAGCGCAATGCTTGCAAAAGAACTAGCCTGTCAGGTTATAGAAATTTCCGCATTAAAGGGTAAAGGAATTTTTGAAGCGGCTAACGCTGCGATAAAAGCGGCGAAAGAAGAAAAACATATTCCGCAGCACAGCTTTTCAGGCGGGGTTGAACATACATTGGCGCATATCGAAGAAGCGGTGCTTCACAATTTGCCGCAGGAACAGCAACGGTTTTTTTCCATTAAATTATTTGAACGCGATGAAAAAATAATTGAAAAATTAGGGCTAACCTCCGCTCAGGTTGCGCACATCGAAGAAGATATTAAACGAAGAGAAACAGAACTGGAAGATGACAGCGAAAGCATAATCACTTCAGAGCGTTATGTGTATATCGATTCAATTATAAAAAATTGCGTAAAAATAAAAAATAAGGGGCGGCTTTCTGTATCAGATAAAATTGATAAAATTGTAACAAATCGTTTTTTATCAATCCCTATTTTTGCAGCGGTAATGCTTATCGTTTATTTTGTTTCGATTACAACAATCGGCTCTTTTGTTACAGAGTGGGCGAACGAAGGTGTATTCGGAGAAGGCTGGAATTTTTTCGGTTTATGGATTCCAGGTATCCCTGTTGTCTTGTCCGATTTTCTAACATCGATAAACTGCGCAGTCTGGCTGCAAAGTCTGATCGTTGACGGCATAATAGCTGGTGTAGGAGCGGTTCTTGGATTTGTTCCGCAAATATTTATTTTATTTATTTTTCTTGCTTTCCTTGAATCCTGCGGTTACATGACGCGTATCGCTTTTATAATGGATAGAATTTTAAGACACATCGGATTATCAGGAAAATCATTCATTCCGATTTTAATCGGCACAGGCTGCGGCGTTCCTGGAATTTTAGCGTCACGGACAATAGAAAATGAGCAAGACAGAAGAATGACAATTATAACAACAACTTTCATTCCCTGTTCTGCAAAATTACCGATCATTGCGCTCATTGCAGGCGCGTTATTTAACGGAGCATGGTGGGTTGCACCAAGCGCTTACTTTGCAGGAATAGCCGCAATTATTTGTTCAGGTATCATTTTAAAAAAGACAAAATTATTTTCTGGGGACATTGCTCCCTTTGTAATGGAACTTCCCGCTTATCATTTGCCTACAGTTATCAGTATATTACGCAGCATGTGGGAACGCGGATGGTCTTTTATAAAAAAAGCGGGAACAGTAATTTTACTTGCATCAATTTTTATTTGGATCGCTTCAAACTTAGGATGGAAAGACGGAAACTTTAGTATGGTTGATATGAATGAAAGCATTCTCGCAATAATAGGAAATGTAATCGCGCCGATTTTTACCCCGCTCGGATGGGGAAACTGGCAATCAGCGGTTGCCGCCTTTACCGGTTTAATTGCAAAAGAAAATATAGTCGGCACATTCGCCATACTTTTTAATTCCGCAGAAGCAAGTGCACCTAACGCCGGCACAGAATTATGGAGCACATTATCAGCGCACTTCACAGCAATCAGCGCGTATTCATTTTTAATTTTTAATCTTTTATGCGCTCCATGTATTGCGGCAATCGCGGTAATCAGGCGGGAGATGAACAATGCAAAATGGTTCTGGTTTGCTATCGGCTATCAATGCGGTCTTGCCTACATTGTCTCGCTTTGTGTTTATCAATTCAGTATGTTGTTTAAGGGTCACTTCGGATTTGGAACAATCATATCATTCTTAATTTTAGCAGGATTTTTATACATGCTGTTCCGCCGGGAAAAAAATAAACCTAGCAAGGTATAAATATGGGAACGATAATAACACTTTTTGTTTTATTAACGATTATTTTAATAATAATTGTTAAAATCTGCCGCGATAAGAAGAAAAATCACTGTATAAATTGTCCAAACTGCACGATCAATTTGTGCGAAAAAAGCTGTAAATAACTCTATGATTGTGGGCAATAACGTGGTATTTTAAAATATGAATATTTTTGTCCTTCTATTGACGATGACCGGCGGTCTTTGCATGTTCCTTTACGGCATGAAATTGATGAGCGACGGGTTGCAGAAAAGCGCCGGGGAACGGATGCGGAAAGCGGTTAATTTTATGACCAGCAACCGTTTTGTCGGAGTGCTTACAGGTTTTTTGGTTACCGCAATTGTTCAGTCTTCATCGGCAGTTTCTGTTATGGTTATTTCCTTTGTCACTGCAGGGCTTCTTTCCCTTACCCAGTCTATCGGAGTTCTTTTCGGAGCAAACATCGGAACAACGCTGACCGCATGGATAGTCTCGCTTATCGGTTTTAAAATAAGCATAGACAGTCTTGCGATACCGGCAATAGGTGTCGGATTTATTTTAAATGCCATTGATTGGAAATATAAAAGTATCGGCGAATTTTTATTAGGCTTCGGCTTTTTATTTTTAGGTCTTTTTTATCTTTCAGACGGAATAGGTCAAATTAAATTTGACGCGCACGCAATTGAAGCTTTTAAAAGCATGGGCTTTATTGCAGTCCTAATCGCTTTCGGCACAAGTTTTGTAATGACCCTAATTATCAATTCATCTACAGCTGCGGTTGCCATGATCATAATAATGGCTGGAAGCAATGTCATAACCTACGAGATGGCTGCCGGTATGATTCTTGGTGCAAATATCGGTACAACAACCGACGGTATATTGGCTTCCATCGGCGGACCTGCAGATTCAAAACGGGCGGCTCTTTCTCATGTGCTTTTTAATGTTGTTTTAGCGTGCTGGGCGCTTCCTTTATTAATGCCTGTGTTAAAACTTGTTGATATTATGGTGATAGGAGATCCTCTGGCAATTGTTCATGATATTAATGGAAATATAATTGATAATCCTGCAATCGGTTTTCATCTTGCAATGCTTCATACAATGTTTAAAGTGTTAAACACAATTTTATTCCTTCCTTTTGTAAAACATTATGCAAAACTTCTTACTTTAATGATCCGCGATAAAAAAACAGTTGAAAAAAAGGACGAGCATTACAAATTTGCATATCTTTCTACCCCAATTGCAAATGCGCCTGAACTTAATATTTTCCGTGCGGAAAAAGAAATCAGCGATATGGCGGGCATAGTCTCTTTCATGTATTCGCGTTTTTCCAAAGCGCTGAGCAGTTTGCGTAAACAAGAAGGTGTTCCTGAAAACAAAAACGATAACAAAGCCACTGTTGAAAGTTTATGCGCTGATTTATTATTAAAAGAACAATACATTGATGAAATGAAAGAAATACTAAGCGGCTTTTTAATTGATTGTTCCCGCTTAAAACTTAATCCTAAATCAGAAAAACGTTTATCGTCATTGTTACACGTCATTGTCACTCTTGAATCAATGAGCGATGAATGTTACGGCATCAGCTTGTTGCTGGAAAAAAGCGTAAGCAAAGACTGCGTTTTTAAAGAGAAAGAAATGGATGTATTAATTCCGTATGTCGGACAAGTGGAAGAATTCCTTGTTCTTTTGGAAAACCAATTAAAAACCGGACAAACACCCGAACAAAAAGCACGTGCCGCAGAAATGGAAGAAATTATTGATAAAAGACGCAAAAAATTACACAGATTGGGACGCAAGCGCATAGAAGCGGGAAAAAATGTAAAAGCAGAATTAATGTTTATCGACCTTGTCCGCCGCATAGAAAGGTTAGGCGACTATTGTTTTGAAATATCGGAAAATTATAGATAGGGATTGGACTTGTAAGGCAATGCTGTTAGAATCGGAACACTTATTTTTACTTACTCTGTAGTTATGCAATATTACTCTAATTCTATATCAGACAAGGAATTACGTTAATACATTTGTTACCAATCTGTCAGCGTTCATTAGAAATGAGCCCTATGAGTTACTGTTTAACAAGGTAGCAAAAAGGTTATTGTTTAAATATAGTAGGAATTTCTTTAACTGACAAAAGCTTGTCTTTCCACAGGATTTGAATAGAGTTGTCCAGCTTGACCCGTACAATAACTTGATCTTTTGACCGAGGCAGAGTTTTATTTGTATTAAGAATTTGGAACAAGCGGGTTTCAAATTCCTCTCTGAGTACATCCTCAGTGTCGCTTACCGAATTTTTTCTTTGCATAAAAACTCCTTGCATTTAAATTTTGTGTTCAAAATGTAAGGTGTACCGACAGTCGGAGAAATGGGTATTTTATGCAAATTCTATGTTATTAAGTGATATGGAGCGATATTTATCACTTAATATATAACTTTGATAGTAATGTTAATAGTTATATAATTGCTTCATTTTTGCAAATATAATAAACTTAATCAGAGCAATGAAAATAGAAGCAACGCATCAAAAACATTACCAAACTCTGCTTAATAAAATATCCAAACGCTATATTGAAGGACAAGCGCAGGCAATTCGGGCGGTCAATGAAAATATAGTCAACACATATTGGGACATTGGCAGATACATAATTGAATTTGAACAAGACGGAAATCCCAGAGCAAAATACGGAACAAGTCTTTT
>WQSW01000045.1 GCA_009787695.1 Treponema sp. | reverse complement strand
AAATAAATAAATCCCTTTGCCGTTGGGTAAGCCGTTTTCCCATTCGCCTTCGTATGCAGAGCCGTCGTCAAATGTTTTTTTTCCTTTGCCGTGAGGTTCGTAGTTAACTACATCTCCTTCGTAAACGCCGTTTTCCATTATCAATTTTCCTTTTGCCGGCTCTTCCATAAAAAACTCCTTTTAATTTCAATAATCAAATTCGCCTTGGCGTGACCGCTTCTTTCATTAAATTCCAGCTTACCCTTGATCGTAATTTATCATATTCTTGTTTAGGGATCGGTAAAACTCGGTTTATATTTTCTAACTTTACTGTATATTCATCGAATATATTTTCTCCGTCCATTTCAATGACAAGAACAACACGAAGAAAACTAAGCAGCTGACGAACCGCATTTACAAAAATTGGAAAATAAACAATTTGTTTATCGTTTCTTTCCAGTATGGCTTCGGTAACTCCGTCATAAATTAACTTTACATTTTTTTTATCCGCAGAACCTTCCGGTTTATCCATTATTATCATAAAGTAACCTTTTCCTTTATTTACTTTCCAACTGCCGTCTCGGTTATCAACGAAATCATGAGAAGTTACTGTATATTGTTTTTGAGAATAAAATAATGTTTCATACATATTCTCTGCAGATCCGTCGTATGTTGAAAAATCCATCGACTTTGATTCAGATGCAGGTGTAACTTTTACAACAGGCGCGGCAGGTTTCTTAACCTCAGGCGGTTTCGATGCCGGCTTTTTTGCAACAGTTTTTTTTACAGCAGGCTTTTTTGCAGCGGCAGGTTTCTTAACCGCAGATGGTTTTGCTGCCGGTTTTTTTACAGCAGGTTTTTTTACAGCAGCAGGCTTTTTCGCCGCTGTTTTCTTTCCCTTTGCAGGTGCAGTTTCTTCTTCTGATTTAGACGAAGATTTCTTTTTTGCTGATTCCGGTTTTGGAATGGGAACTCCCTTTAATACAAAAGCAAGAGTATCAAAAACATCTTGGGCGATATCTTCCATAATGCCGTAATCTTCGTTCAATAACCTTACTTGTTGTTTTCTGCAAATATCAATTTCCTGCGATTTATCAATCGCTTTCTGCACTTTTGCATCAAGCGCATGTAATAAAAAACGGCTTTCTTTTTTATATTCGCCTTTTGTGTAGTCGGCTAAAAACGCTTTGCATTTTGAAGTTTCAAGTATTGATTCTTTGCCGTGTTCTTTTATCATTGTTTTTAAAATATCGATAAAACCTTGTTCCATAAAAATCTCCTATCACTTTTTTATCAGCAAACATCTGTAAACATATAATTAATATTTTTCGTTATAATTATTTTTTTATAACAGCATATATCCTGTTAAGCACCCTTGTCTGATCAAGCGGTTTCATAAAATAACTCACTGCACCCATGAGCAGGCACTTTTTAACTTTATCTATATTCTCCTGCGAGCTGACCATAATCACTTTGGCGTTTCTGTTGATACTTAAGATTTTTTCAAGAGCTTCAACCCCGTCCATAACCGGCATAACTATATCCATTGTTACAAAATCAATTTTAGATTGCAGTTCTTGATATTTTTTAACTGCTTGCGCTCCGTCCATTACAAACGCTATAACTTCAAATGCCTCAGATGTTAACATTTGACTCAATTGTTTTCCTATAAAAGCAGAGTCATCAACTACAAGAACTCTTTTTCCTACACCGAAACCATGCGGGAAATTCGGTTTTTCAGGTTTTGACGGTTCTTGCGGTGCAGAAGGCTTTGATACAGAACCGCCTGAAGACGAAGATGTAGTTTTTTTCGAGGTAGATGCAGGCTCGGATTTTTTCGTCTCCGATTTTTTTGCGGCAGATGCCGGTTCGGATTTTTTAGTTGCAGGTTCAGGCGCAGGTTTCGGTTCTGACTTCGGCGAAGCTTTCGGTTTAACAACCTTCCAGCCTAAAGCATCTGTAAACTCATAGATAATATTTTCCGCCACTTCCTGCGAGATATATGCATCAGTAAGATTTCTTATCGCTATCTTTACAGCTCTTTCCTTATCATCCTGCGAACCGTTTAAATTATCTTTTAACGCTTTCGATGCTCCGCTGGTTTGAACGGTATAAACCAGATTTTTGTCATTGTCTTTAAGGGACGGTGCAAAATCGGGCAGATAACCTTTTAATTTTCCGAGCAGGACATCCGCACCGAATTGTTTGCAAATTGCGGCTAACGCGGCTTTGGAATTATCAAAACTTTTTGCTTCTTCTTTTTTCAGCAGAGGGTTCTCGCCGCAAAAAGGGCATTTTGTGACGGTGACAGTTTCGCTGTCCTTTGTTTTCCATTCGGCTTCACAATGAATACATTTCATTTTTTTCTCCTATATTGTTGATTTTTGCTTACAGTTCATTTTAACAAAATCTTCTTAATATAACTATTCCACAAAAAAAGCATAAAATATATAAACAAAACGCTTGTAAATATGGACTATTGTTGCGTTTTGGCAGGGGAAGAGGTTATTTATATTGTTTTTTACTCGTTCTCGTATTATGCTTGTCTTATGAACGATGATAATTTTGATCGAATTACTCAAAATCCCTCTGTTATGGGCGGTAAACCTTGTATTCGCGGTATGAGGGTAACAGTCGGTATGATTGTCGGTCAGATTGGCGAGGGAATGAGCATCGAGGAATTGCTTTCTGATTATCCCTACCTTGAAAGGGATGATATTATGCAAGTTCTTCTAATGCATGACGATATTCTTCGATTACATCAGAAGTCATTGTAATAGCTTCTTCTTTAGATAATATAGTATATTTTAATTATATAGTATTTTTTACTGATTGTCGAGAACAGACTCTCATGCATCTAAATCCATATAATCAATCATAGCTGAGGAAGGTCTTTTTAGTTTGTACAACTCATTTAGTTCGTCTTTGCAAAGTTAATGATCAAATAATCCCTCTTTTCTTAAGTTCATTAAGAACATTCTGAGCTTCGCCATGCCCTTGTTGTGCCGCCATTTGAAGTAAACCGACTGCGACATCTAAATTGGGTTCTGTGCCTTGCCCGTTCAGCACGCAAACGCCGAGGTAATATTGCGCTTCATCGAGTCCCTGAGATGCTGAAGCTTTTAATACATCAACCGCTTTCTCAAAATCTTTTTCCACTCCTTCGCCGTGATAAAAACAAAGCCCTAAATGATACTGCGCCCATTTATTTCCTTGTTTTGCAGCTTTGTAGTACCAGTCAGCGGCGGCTGCAAAATCTTCTTTTACTCCCTGCCCTTTGTGATAACACAATCCAAGCTGATCCTGACAGGAAGGGTATCCCGCTTCCGCCGCTTTGCGGTACAGCTCAACAGCTTTTACAAGATCTTCTTTAGTTCCGATTCCATGCTGATAGCAAAATGCAAGATGTTCTGTTGCCGGCAAATTTCCTTGTTCCGCCGCCATGCTGTAATACTTAACCGCTTTTTCAGGACTCTTTTCTACGCCTGCGCCAAGCTGATAAAAAACGCCGAGTTCATTCTGCGCTCTGGCGTAACCTTGATCTGCCGCTTTTTGAAACCACTGCGCCGCTTTTGCATCGCTTTTTTCTGTGCCGTAACCGCCTGCACTGCAAATGCCCATCATAAATTGAGACTCATCGTGTCCTTGATCCGAAAGCTCTTTAAAAATTGAAACCGCTTTGTCATACTGCTTCTTGTCAAAAAAATCTTTTCCTTCTTTGCACTTTTCTTTCTTTTGTTGTTCTGTCATTTTTTTCTCCTAAATTATTTTTTTTTTAATATTAAAGAGCAAAAACTTTGCTCATTGTTTACCATTCATTGCTAATTCCACTTTTTCATGTTATATTTACCTTACAGGAGAATAAAAATGATGGATCGTGCTGTATTAATAAAGGAAATAGAAACGCTTCCGGTAACTTGTTTAAGTGAAGTAATTGACTTTGTAGCTTGGATAAAACAGAGAAAGTTATCACAAATACCAGAAACAATGCTGATGAGCGAAGCATCTTTAGCAAAAGACTGGAACACACCTGAAGAGGACAAAGCATGGGTAGCTTTATAAAAGGTGATGTCGTTGTTATTCCGTTTCCTTTTACTGATTTAACTGGTAATAAAAAGCGTCCGGCATTTGTTTTAGCTGATCTTTCTGGAGATGATATTATTGTTTGCCAAATAACCAGTAAATCCAAATCCGATCCTTTTGCACTTCCTATTGAAGCGTCAGATTTTTCTACAGGCGGTTTGCCGGTAAATAGTTTTATCCGTCCTAACAAGATATTCACTGCTGATAAAAATATAATTCTTTCTGTTGCCGGACATCTTTCGGTAATAAAAATAAACGCTGTTGTTAACGCGGTCATAAATATTATTTCCTCTTAAACAAAGGGAGAATCATCAACTGTTGATGTTCTTCCTCCGTCTCTCACCAGTATCCATTTATTCGCTATAAATGATAAATAAATATCTCTCGGCGGCTGTGCTTCGCCGTCAAAATCGGGCAGAGCGGTTACTAATTTTATCAACTCTGAATCTGACATCGCTACAGGCGATCTGTTCGGATAAAGTTTATTCAACGCTTGTGCAATTTCAATATAATCTGCCCATTCCAGAAAAACTTCTTTGGTTCTTTTTTCTCCGTTTTTCTTCCAATTTCCTTCTTCAACTTTTCCGTCAGAGTAGGTCATTTTTCCTTTGCCGAATGGTTTGCTGTCTTCTACTTCGCCTTCGTAAATTCTGCCGTCAGCATAAATAAATTTTCCTATACCTTTTGGGTAATTTTGAGAAAAATCGCCTTCGTATACATCGCCGTTTGCGTAAGTCATTTTTCCTTTGTCTTGAAATCTGCCGCCGTAAATTCCGCCTTCGTATACATCGCCTTCGGCGAAAGTAAATTTTCCTGTGCCGTATCTTTGTGAATCGCTGAAATCGCCTTCGTATATATCGCCTGCTTTTGCATGTTGTCTTATGCCGGAAGTTGCGGTTTGACCCCAGAAGCCGTCGAATACTTCGCCGTCTGCGTAGATCAATTTTCCTTTACCGTGATATTTACCGCTCTTAAAATCACCTTCGTATATTTCGCCGTTTGCGCGGATCAATTTTCCTTTGCCGTGAGGTTTTCCGTCAGCAATTTCGCCTTCATATACAGAACCGTCTTCTAATGTTAGTTTTGTCATAACATCCTCCGTTTAGTTTTATACTTTTAAAAATCTTTTTATTTTCATCATTAAATATTAATTGCTCCCGGTTCTCTTTACAAATTCTCTAAGTTCTTCAGCATCGCTTTCAAATCCTTCAAGCGACTCGTAAATTGAAAGAGATTCTTTAAAAAATTTATTGGCATTTTCCATATCGCCTTTCGCTTCATAATCTTTACCGGCATTTTTAAATGAAAAAGCGATATGATCTTTTACTTGGCAATATTTTTTTCTTAACTCTAAAGCTTTCAGATGATATTTGAGCGCTTCATCATATTTACCCAAAGCACGGTAGTCAGTACCTGTGTTGTTATACGAAAGCGATATTTCAGAAGCATCTTCTTCGAAAATCTTTTCAAAAATTTCAAGAGCTGCTAAATCATATTCCAATGCTTTTTCATAATTATTAAGATTGTAATGACAGCCGGCAATACTTAAGTTTGTAGCAGCGGTATGTGAATGTTCCTTACCTGAAGTTTTTTCATATCCATTAAGCGCTTCTTCATAGTAAGAAAGCGCTTTCTCATACTCTCCCATTTCTTCATAACAAACAGCAACGCTGAAACACGAATTATTCGTCTCAATATTTTCATTAACATAAATTATTTTATATGCTTTATACGCTTTATCATAATAAACTAATGCGTTTTCAAAGTTTTTTAGATAAAAATAATTATCAGCAATTTTAGAATAAACATAAACTGTATCTTCATGTTCTGTCCCTAAAATATTTTCTCTTATTACAAGAGCTTTCATACTGTAATTAAGAGCGTTTTGGTATTCTTTTAAACTTTCATAACAGAAAGATATTTGATTATAATAAAAAGCGGTATTCTCCTTGTCTTTTCCATTGAGTTCTTCATCTGACGCAAGTGCATCTTTATAATATTTAATCGCTTTTTGATAATCAGATAACCCTTCATAACAATTACCTATAAAACTTAAGGTATCGGTAATATCCTGATGTTTATAATAATTTTTTTTATAGATTGAAAGTGCGTTTTCATAATAGAAAAGCGATTTTTCATGATCTTCATGATCACCGTATTTGCCACCTATTATATAATATGTTGAAGCTGTATTAATATGATCTTTCCCATAAACTTCTTTTATTTTTTCTAAAATATTGCAGAACAGTTCTTCAGCTTTTACATAATCCTGCTCTACACCGTCACCTTCTAAATAACTTACAGCAAGTTTTAACTTCTCTTCGTCAAAGCTTGGCTGATCCATTTCACCATCTTCAATTTTTTCATCAGACATATTTTACTCCTTAATTTGTTTTTTTTGAATGAAAACCTTTGGTATCTTTTCCGTCACCTGCTGCAGGTAAGATTTTTGAAATATCCTTAGTTTCAAGATAAATATTCATCGCTTTTTCAAAACCGATACCTACAAGTGAGTTAAGCGTCAATGCAAATATTCCCTTTGAATATCCTTTTTGTATCATCAGCACGGCATTTTTTTGAACTGTTTTTAATTTCTTTTTATCATTATCAGTTTCCTGATCGATAATATTTGTTAAAATATTATCGATTATAGCGGAGTCGGTTCCATCATAAGCTAACCTTAATCCGACTTCCATTACATCCCTTTGAAAAAGTTTTTTTTCATCGATGCAATCATCCAATGTGAGCAAACCCTCGCGGCGGGTTTTCTCGCTCATTGCCAGCGCTCTTTCGAATATTTTATTATATTCGTTTTCAAATTCTTCTTTTGTCATATTTTCCTCCTATTTACGGCAATATTCACCAATTATTATTATTACTCAAAAAGGGTTAAAAAGATATAAACAAAACGTGTGTAAATATGGACTTTTGTTGCGTTTTAGGGGGAGTAGTTTCGATATGGAAGAATTTATATTGACATAATGTAATCTATATATTACATTTTAAATATGCCACAAATTCTTAAAACTGATGTTTTCACAAAGACGATGAAAACAAGTAAATGGGACATGGCTGAATTTATAGATACAAAAGAAGATGTAATTGCACACCTTTCAGTTGCTCTTGAAGAAAATGATATTGATTTCCTTTTAAGTGTTCTAAATGCTCTTGCTCGTTCAAAAGGTATGACAGAAATTGCCGCCGAACTCGGTGTTTCTCGTGAGGGATTATATAAATCTCTTTCTCCCGGCAGTAATCCTGCTTTTGCAACTGTTGTAAAAACATTAGATACATTGGGGTTTAAACTTAATATTGAATTAAAACAAGCTTCCTAGTTTTTTCCTCTCTATAACATCTTAATATTACTAATTAAAATTTAAATAAAGATGAGAAAATATGAGCAAACATATCTTTTACGGTTCTCTGTTCTTTTTTAAGAAACTCCGAACTGACCCATCCTGTATCGCTGTCATGTGAAACTTGCGTCCAGTTTCCTGCTATTTTACCTGTTAATATTACAGCGTCATCCTGATTAAGCGTCTTGATGATCTCATCGTTTACAGAAGGTCCTGAGCGGAAATTTACATTGGAGGTTATTGTTGCAGGCTCATTATTAGTATATGAGGTTATTGAATTATAAAGAGATTTAACGCCGAATACAGCAATTGCTCCGAAAACAATAATATAAACAATAATAATGGGACCGATTTTTTTAAATGAAAATTTCGGAGCAATATAATTTCCGTTTCTGTCAAGTTGTTTTCCTGCGATTGCTAAAAAAGCATCAATTACACACCAAAGAAATCCGATTCCGAAAAACATAGAAGCGATTTTTGCAAACCCAAAACCTGTTCTGCCTGCATAAAAACGATCCGCTCCGAACGCTCCGAACATAATTGACAATGTTACAAGAATCCCCCAGCTTTTATCTGAATTTGATGACATAATTTTCTCCTTTTCAGTATCGAATTAAAGTTCAATACCGCAAAAATATTTGTTTTAATAATTTATCACGGCTCACTGTTATTTTTTAAGAACTCAGAACTTATCCACCCCGTTTCATCTCTGTGCGAAACCTGTACCCAGCCGCCTGATGTTTTTCCTGTCAATGATACTGTGTCACCCTCCCAAAGCTGTCTTATGATCGAATGATCTGTGGAAGGTCCTGAGCGGAAGTTTATATTAGCAGTGACAGTTGCGGTTTGTTTTTCGGCAATATCTAATTTTAGGGTGTTTCCTGACATTATCGATGTCACTAGCTGTTGAAGCGGATTTGCCGGATTAAGGTAATAAAATATTCCTCCGGCGACAGTCGCTATAGAAAATACAACAATTAAAAATGGATTTCTCCAGCGGAGCGCACAGAATGATAATACAAGAACGCCGATCACAATCGGTATCCACCATTTGGGTAAGAACATCATCGCAAGAACTGCAGATCCTGCTGTCATAACTAATGCAAGAATTATTGCAAGAATGACAGGAACTCCGTCTTCCCACCATTGGAAACCGAGCATCTCTCCAAGTTTTTGAAATGCTGTTTCATTAGACCCGGATGAAGTCGATTTTGGCTGATAAGGTTTGCCTGTGAGTTCTTCAAATTTTTTCTTTGCAGGTTCAAAACCTTGCTCTATTGCTTTGATGTAATTTTCTTTTGCTTTTTTCTTATCCTCCGGAACTCCTTTTCCGTCTTTATAAAGATCGCCGATTAAAAGACTTGCCCTGCCTAACCCTTGATCTGAGGCGTTTTGATAAAGTTCCAACCCTTTAGCCTCATCCTGCGTTACTCCTAAACCGCGGTGATATGCTGTACCAAGATTGCACAAAGAATCTAAGTTTCCTTGATCTGCGGATTTCTGCCACCATTCGACTGCCTTTGCATAATCTTTTGCAACGCCTCCCGTTCCGTTATAATAATCAAGCCCCAAATTTAATTGCGCTTTTGGATTTCCGGTTTTTGCTTTTACCAAGTTCGGTATATAATCTGCCGCTTTTGCAAATCTAAGTTTTTTTAACATGGCGATTGCACCGGGATGATCATTATCAGCGGCTTCCTTGAATAGCTCTTTTGCTTTGTCAAAATCAAACGGAAATCCTTCGCCTGTAAGATACATCATCCCTTCGTTGTAATCTTCAAAGACCCACCTCTTAGTTGTTTCGCTTTCTTCGGGGACGCGTTTAAATTGAACGACGTGCAGATTTTTATCGCTTTGGAGTTCAAACTCCGCTCTGAACTTAACCTTATAATCGCGTGTTACTTCTCTGCCGCTTACACTGTCACGCTGCGTATCGGTATAAGTTAAACAACCGCTTTGGCTGATATTATATCCTGACCATCGGATTCTGGGGATGTGAAGATCGGTGAGCATTTGAATTGTAAACTCGGTATTACTTCTGCTCATCCAGATAAAATTAACCTCACCTAAGGCTGATGCTTCACATTGAAAACTGTCGGCATGCCATCTGAAACCAACATCCATTTTTCCGTTTTTGTACTTGTAAAAAAGATCATCAATCTCTGCCATAAAATTCTCCTTAAATTAAATTTTTCGTTTCTAATTTATTATGATTTTCTGACTTTGTTTGCAACGACAAAACCCATAAATCCTGTTAATAACATACCCATGCCTGTTTGCAGCATGGATAAAATTTCTATTGCCGGAGATGCTTCTGATCTTACGCCGATTGTGTAACCTATGCTTAATCTCATGCAGTTGACAATGTCGTGGTTAGACAGGAGTTTATAAATTAAGGCGAATATCACAATTAACATGAGGTAGGTGCCGATAACTCTTAGCAGGCGGACACCGTATCCTAAAACAACATCCAGTAAAAGATTTAAGATTGCTTTAAGTTTATTTATAAAGATGTTGTCCTTGCTTTCAAACCACAGGCGTTTACGTTCCATTCTTTTCCCTTGAACATAAGCCCATTCAGCATCTTTGTTATGCCCTCTTCCTTCCCACAGCGCGCTGAATTGGCGGTAAATTCTTTCGGCTTCCCTGTATTTGGAGGCAAGCCCGCCTTCTACAATTGACATTTCATTTTTTACGTTATCAAGCCTGATCCATTTGGCAAGGAAATCCTCGTAAACAGCATGGTTTTCCTGTACTAAAGAAGCGCCGGCTTTGTTTTTCTTAAGGTTGTCGCTGGTGATACAAAATGTTTCAAACGAAATATAATTTAGGCTGGAGGATTCAATTTTTGCGTCCTGAAAAATGGTTATTCCCTTAAAGGCGGTTCTGTAAAAATCTGTGTATCTTAAATATGCTCCCTGTAATGTGCTGTCAATAATATCCGCATAGCGGAAGTCGCAAAGATCGATTTGCGCTTCTCTGAATTTGGTTTTATATATTTTCGCGTCTTTAAAAGAAGCATATTTTGCATCTCCTGACCCCTTTATTTGTGCATGGGTAAAGTCGCAGGCATCCACGAAAGCTCTTTCAAACATACAGTCAATCAATATTGATTTTTGAAATAAAACATTCCTGAGCGTTTTATTGTCGGAGAAATCAATTCCTTCAAGCTGCTTTCCGGAAAAATTTATTTGATTTTCTGTAAAATCAAATTCTGTTAAATCAAGCTCCTTAATTGCATTTTCGTTAATTAGCCTTTGCAGTTCCTGTGCATTTGTAATTTTAGTTTTCATTTGTATCACCCCTTAATATTATTTTTTTTTTTATAAAAGTATTATATTTAATGGATTGGCGGTAAGTCAATCATTCAATAAAACCTTCTTTTTTTATCTTTATAATATTTTAATATTTTAATAAGAAAATCTGATTTTGTTTTATCAATTGATTCTGTGGGTATTTTAATTAATTTATCCCCGTCAATATAAATATTTTTAAGGTGCACCCCGCGTGAATTTACAAGTGTTTGATCATATATATCTTTTATTTCTGACCAATTTAATAAATATTTTTGTCCGATTGATCTTACACCGATAAAAAGATAATCTTCGTTATGCGTCATAACAAGTTCTATTTTTCCGAACATAGAAAAAATAACTTTTATCCATAGATATACAGAAAAACCCACAAAGGTAGAAACAAAAATTACGACTAATATGTTTCCTGTTGCAAGGGCTTTAGAAAAAATAAAAAGAGAGATAGCGGAAAAAGCAAGTGCGAATAATGCCAGAATATAAGAATTTTTTGTATGAGTGCTGACACCTGCAACAGTCGTGCTCATATCTTTTTTAACCCATGTTCCTTCAGGCGGGTTATCTAACATCCGTTCAGCATCATCGATTGTATCCTGATCCAGAAGTTCTGACAATTTGAATAATTCATTACAAGATTGGCAAACGCAAATATTTTCCGCTGCATTGATATTATTGTTCTCGATTTGTGTTTTGCATTTCGGACAGATTATTTTCATAAAATAATTATATTCATAGTTTATTTTTTTATCAACGCCTTTTGTTTCCGCCGTTCCCTGTCTCCTTTTGTGGTATAAATAGGTTTCATGGTGCGGGGATCAAGCCCTGTTCGGTACATCACAGCGGAGAGCGTTCCGGGAGTGGGATAAAACTCCTGAGTTTGCTCAGGTATAAAACCTGTTTTTTTTAAGTATTCGGAAAGTTCCTTTGCTTCTTTCATTCCTGCTCCCGGATGGGCGCAAATATAATAAGGCAGCAGATATTGTTTTAATCCGAGTTTTTTATTTACAGCGGAAAAATCTTTTCTGAATTGTTCGTAACAGGAAGAAGGGCATTTTCCCATCGCATCAAGCACTTCGGCAGAAACATGCTCAGGGGCAACTTTTAATTGACCGCTGACATGATGACGGCATAATGTTTCCAAGAATTCGTTCCCGTTTTTTTTATCATATTGAATAAAATCAAAACGGATACCCGAACGAATAAAAACTTTTTTAATACCGTTTATTTCTCTTAAAGCTTTTAATGTTTCTAAATACTGATGATGATCCGCTTTTAAATTAGGGCATACATCAGGATACAAACATTCGCGATCTGTGCAAAAGCCTCCCTTTTTTTGTTTTGCGCAAACAGGGCGGAAAAAGTTTGCGGTAGGTCCTCCCACATCGTGAATGTACCCTTTAAAATTTTTATAAGAAGTAAGTTTGCGCGCTTCTCTTTGCAAACTTTCTTTGCTGCGTCCTGTGACAGCACGCCCTTGATGATTTGTAATAGCGCAAAATGAACAGCCGCCGAAACATCCTCTGCTTGAAACAAGAGAGAAGGAAACTTCTTTTAAAGCGGGTATATCGTCATACATCGGGTGTGCTTTTCTTGTAAAGGGCAGTTCGTAAATACGATCCATTTCGGCGGAAGAAACTGGCAGGGCAGGGGGATTTTGAATAACGTAACGGTTACCGTCATTTTCTTCGATTAGCGGTTTTGCGCTTAAAGGGTCTGCGTTTTTTTTCTGCATCATAAAGTGTTCTGCATATGCGCGTAACGACGCTTCGTCATTTTCTTTTACCGTCATAAAAGACGGAAGAAAAACCGCATCTTTCCATTGACTTAAATCCGCAGAATTTTTACTGTGTTTAACAACGCATGTCCCTCTTTCATCAATTATGCTGCTGATATTTTCACCTAACGCCAAGCGGCGGGCAATTTGCAGCAAAGGTTTTTCTCCCATTCCGCAGACAAGAATATCGGCTTTTGAATCCAAAAGGATAGAACGGCGCACAGTATCCGACCAGTAATCATAATGCGCAAAACGCCTTAGGCTCGCCTCTATTCCGCCGATAATTACCGCAGCCTCTTTGTAAGCGCGTCTTATTCCCTCAACATAAACTAAAGTTGCGCGATCCGGGCGATACCCTTTTTTATTGTTAGGTGAATATGCATCTTCAGAGCGAAGACGTTTTGCGGCGGTGTAATGCGCAACCATCGAGTCCATGTTACCCGCTCCGACTAAAAAACCAAGAAGAGGTCTTCCTAAAATAGTGTAAGAGGCAGGGTCTTTCCAATCCGGCTGAGGAATCAAACCGATGCGGTAACCTTCGGCTTCCAGCAAACGGCATAAAAGCGCCGCTGCAAAAGAAGGGTGGTCTGCATAAGCATCGCCTGATACAAAAATAAAGTCGCACTCTTCCCATCCGCGCTCATCCATATCACGGCGGCAGACGGGAAGAAAAGAGTCTTTGCGCGGTTTACACGCCGACAACTGCTTTGACTTGGGGGATTTCCTTTTTGAGATAGTTTTCGATTCCCATTTTTAGAGTTAATTGCGCGTGCGGGCAGCAGCCGCAGGCTCCTGTCAGTTTTACTGATACAACCCCTTCATTGTCTACAGAGACAAATTCAACATCGCCGCCGTCTGCCTGCAAGGTCGGTCTGACATTTTCTAACGCCGCTTTTACTTGTTCTTCCATGATAACTCCTTATGGTTCAAATCCCTCAACTTTTTTTCTCGGAGAGAGAGGGATTTGGAGTTCCAGTCGCAAACATCCTGTTTGCTCCTTCCACCCCCGCCTGCGCGTTGCCCGGCGCATCCATGCGCCGGATTTTTTTCCAGCAAGGCTTACGCCTTGAGTTTTTTACAGCAACACTCCGGTTCAAATCCCTCACATCTTATTTTAGTAACATCCAATTATAATTATAATATCACTTAATGTTAGTTACTTTTTATCGGAGAGAGAGGGATTTGAACCCTCGGTACCCTTCCAGGCACATACGAATTCCAATCGTACACCTTCGGCCGCTCGGTCATCTCTCCAGTTTTTGAATCTTTCTCTCACATTATTTATCGGAGAGAGAGGGATTCGGGGTTACAGTCGCAAACATCCTGTTTGCTCCTTCCACCCCCGCCTGCGCGTTGCTCGGCGCATCCATGCGCCGGATTTTTTCTAGCAAGGCTTACGCCTTGAATTTTTACAGCAACGCTCCGTTTCGAATCCCTCTCCCCCCGATTTTATCGGAGAGAGAGGGATTCGAACCCTCGGAACCCTTGCGGGCTCAACGGTTTTCGAGACCGCCCGATTCAACCACTCTCGCATCTCTCCAGTAAGAGCTTTTGATACTATAGCTGGCGAAAATGTTTGTGTCAATAGTGAGGTGAAGTGCGTGTTTTTCTGTAAACTCACATAAGTTTAATATAAAAAGGGATTATATCTTCATATGTTCCGTTATTCATTCGGAAACCTCCCGGAATTATTCCCAGTTGTTTAAAACCTAATTTTTTATATAAATGTATTGCGCCGTGATTTTTTGCGACCACTGCATTAAATTGTAATATTCTAAAAGATAACCCCGACGCAATTTTTAATGAATCTTTTACCAATGCTTCTCCTATGTGTTTGCCCCTTTGATCTTTTTTTACCGCATAAGATGAATTTGCAATATGAGAGCAGCGTCCTATGTTGTTCGGATGAAGAATATATAACCCGGCAATTTTTCCGTTTTCTTCTGCTACACCTGTATAAGATTGATTTGCAAAAAAATCAAAAGCATCTTTGTCATTTAAAGGTTTTTCCTGAGGGAAAGAATTTGCTTCTTCTACAACTTCATTCCAAATTATTTTCATTTCTTGTAAATCTTTATCGGTATATTTTCTTATAATGATACTCATCTTGTTAAAGCCACTTGACCTCTCCGCTGTGCAGATCAAAATATGCGCCGACAACCCTTGCTCCCTGATGCCTGACTATTATATCTGTTTTAATCTGCTCTGTCATTATCTGCACATTGCTGCAGATAATCTCATCTAAATAACCGCCTTTTTCTACTGCCGGTTTTAAGTATTCTATAATGTGTTTAATGTTAGGTGTAAATTCTGCCCCTGAGCAGGCGGCAGTTATTGCACCGCATCTTGTGTGACCGCATACGACAATCAATTTGCATTTTAAATATTCAATTGCAAATTCAATGCTGCCAAGCGCTGTCTTGTCTGCGATATTGCCTGCGTTGCGGATTATGAAGATGTCACCTAATTTTTGATCAAAGAAAATTTCTGGGGCTACCCTTGAATCGGAACAAGTAAGAATTACGGCAAAAGGTTTTTGTTCGCGGCACAGAACTTCTCGATCAGAATTATTAGTTACTTTATGAATAAGTTCACCTTTTAAAAACCTTTCATTCCCTTCTTTGAGTATTTGCAAAGCGACATTTGCATCCTCAATCAGTTCTGTAGGCTGATGAATTTTCATAATATCTTATTCTAAAGTATATTTCATTTTTTTAACAGATCAATCATTTTATAATTCAAAAATTTCAGTTTTATACAAACAATAATATCTTCCGGTTTTTGCAGTAAATTTTAAAACACAATAATCGGGATCGTTTATCCCTCCGTTTTTATATAAGCTTTCCATTCCTTTTATCCAGATTGATTTTTTATTTTCCGTATCATTTAATACTTCCATTGTTCCTTCCAGCATAACCCCTTTATAGATAATTCCGCCGTTAAAATATACGCACGCATTATTGTTAATTTTAAATTGCTCTGTTCTTATTGCGGAATTATTTGATGCAAAATAAAATGTTTTTAATCCGTCATGTTTTGCAACTAACATCGCTTTTATGTTCGGAGCATTATTTTCGTTTACAGAGCCGACATAAGCGATTTTTTTATTTGCAAGTTTTAGGGCTTTTTTAATTGCGTTCATATTTTTACAAATTTCCATGAAATATTGGCATCTAATAAAATTTTCATTATTTTAGACTGCTGCAATTACTTTTACAATTTCTTCACGTCTTGCTGCAAATGAAAGAGCTGCCTTTATATGTATCTCTTGTAATAAAGGATAATCATCTAATATTTCGGATATGGGAATTCCCTCCGATAACCATTGAAGAATATCTCCAACGGTAATTCTTGTGCCTTTTATACAGGGTTTTCCAAAGCGTATTCCTTGATCAATAACGATATAATTAGATAATTCATCAATATTCATATGAAGCTGACACGATTCGAACGTGCGACCTTCAGATCCGCAATCTGTCTTTGTATGAAATCAAGGTGTTTCACGCTGTATTTCTACGTTTGACAAATAGGGGCTAACAGCTCCTAACTCCTTATTTTATAAGGAATTACCTTTATAAAGGTGGTTCATTGTATGCCACTATGTGTCAGCGTGTCAAGCGGTAACTTGCAGCGATTGTTTCAAAAAAGTGTGCCTTAGTTGAGTTATTCTTTAATGCTTCATAAATATTGATTATGCGGTTGCGTATGAATACGATGGGATGTCTATTGGCTTAGATGTACCGCCTTCTCTGTTTCCAATAAAGAGGTCTTTATCAGGAAGAAAAGAAGAAATGTCTTCGGTAGTTTCGACAGCTTCAATCGGTTCCTCTGATTGAGCATTTAATGTAATGCTGTATAATTTTTCGGAGTTTTCAAATATCGATCTTATATCTTTTTTGTTATTTTCTAAATCTGCAAACAAAGAAGAAGAAACTTCCCTGCATAAATATCTTAAACAAGAATTTGTTTCATTTGCAAAAAGACAGATAAAAATATTACCCTCTTCATTTGTTGCGGAGAATATAACGGGGAAATCATAATGAATATAAACGGTTCCTGTTTTTAGTTTCATTAACTTGCTTCCTTGACTGTTGTTAAGTTGAACTCCTTAGAAATCCACCAAGAAATATGTGACTTATGAACTTTACTTGGGGTTCCTAATAAAACCCCATCCTTTTCCATAATGTCAATAACAACCATCTTTTTCCCTTTGAAGTTCGGTATCTTCCGAAGTTCTTTTAATTCTCTGCTATCGGTAAACACTGAACACGCTCTTGCTATACATTCATCCTTGAATATCTTCGAAGGATAAAGTGTACGGTATGACCAGATATCCTCAACCATTATAGGAACGTTATTTACAAGCCGATACACTGTAAGTCTAGCGGGAACCGCTCCTGCTGGAGGGCAAGCCACATTCGGAATATTCAAGTCCTCACGATACTCCATATTCAATTATAGCATTAAATTTTTGATTTGGGAAGTTGAACTCTTACATTATGAAGCTGACACGATTCGAACGTGCGACCTTCAGATCCGCAATCTGATGCTCTATCCAGCTGAGCTACAACTTCAATACCTTACGGAGCAGGGGGGATTCGGGGTTCCAGTCGCAAACATCCTGTTTGCTCCTTCCACCCCCGCCTCCGCGCTCCCGGTGCATACGACCTTTCGGTCGTTTGTCGTATGGAATGATTTACTGCACCGCCATTCGGCGGTGCAACGTCATCCATGCACCGGCATTTTTTCTTAGCAAGGCTTTCGCCTTGAGTTTTTTACAGGAGCGCTGCGGTTCGAATCCCCTGAAAAAAAGTTTGGGAGTTTTGCAAAGCAAAACTCCTAAAACAAAAAAAATACAAAGGATTTTTTTTGTTACGGAGCAGGGGGGATTCGAACCCCCGGTACCCTTTCGGGGCACAACTCCTTAGCAGGGAGCCCGATTCGGCCTCTCTCGCACCGCTCCAAGGAAATTTTCTGCAAGGGATAAACTTATTGGTTTTCCCTTTGGAGTTTTACGAAGTAAAACTCCTAAAATAAAAATGCGAAGCATTTTTATTACGGAGCAGGGGGGATTCGAGGTTCCAGTCGCAAACATCCTGTTTGCTCCTTACACCTCCGCCTACGCGCTCCCCAGTGCATCCATGCACTGGCATTTTTTAAAAGCAAGGCTTTCGCCTTGAAGTTTTTTACAGGAGCGCTGCGGTTCGAATCCCCCAGCGATCTGTAATTTTAATTTTTTCCCTAATAGGGAGAATTAAAGGTATTATTAATACCTACGGAGCAGGGGGGATTCGAACCCCCGGTACCTTTCGGCACAACGGTTTTCAAGACCGCCTCCTTAAACCGCTCGGACACCGCTCCAATAGTAAGAAGTATATAAAAAAACGATGTTCCTTGTCCAGTGTGCTGATGCTCAAGTGTTATCAGTTATTTTCGTCTATACTGAGTTTTCATGTAATTATTAACTGTCGTTAATGTGTTGCCGCTTATTGTGTAATTAACGGATTCTGATAAATCCGGGAATATATCTCCGTATTTTTGAACCAATTCCGTTATCGAATACCATTGTGCATTAAGCCCTATCGCGTTTCCGAAAATGTGAGTTATATTGGTTGTTAATATTCCGTTGATTGCAGTGTATGTCCCTCTGCCGAATGAGACGTTGTTCATTTTTACTTCGTAGGTTGTGCCGGTTATTATCATTTCTATCAATCCCATTTCTTTTGCTAATGCATCAAGATCAATAGGACCGTCAAATTCTTCTGCCATTTCTTTTATAAAATCTTCGTATACTTCAACAATTTTATCAAAAACCCATGTTCCGTTTATACGAGAATCGTTGGCTTGAGCATATGCCGATGTTCCGGCTGCCAGTAATAATACTAATAAACTTATTAAAAACTTGTTTTCTTTCATATATTTATTATGTTGATTTTTATCGTTATTGTCAAATTAAAAAAAAGAGGAATGAATGTTCATTCCCCTTTTGCTGTCCGCTTATTGCGCTCTTATCGTCTGCCTTACTTGGCTTTCTGCGAAGCCGTCAATTGCTTTAACAATCGTAAGCCAATGATTTGCTTCCCTCTCGGAAGTGTACGGACCGAGCCTTACGCGATACCATGTTTTTCCGTCTATTATGCGGTTTTCAATTATCGATACAAGCCCGTTAGTTGCAAGAGTTTCTCTTGCATCTTCGGCTCTGACTATCGCAGAAAATGCGCCCGTCTGTATCCAGTAATCATTTGTAGTTCTTGAATTTGAATTTGTTGTTCTTGCAGCAGTGTTCCGATCTGCCGGTCTTGATGTTGTTGTTCTTGATGCAGTCTGATTTCTTGTTGTTTGATTTGATGCAGTCTGAGTTCCGGCGGCAGGTTTCGCAGCAGGCTGTGTTCTTGTTACAGATGCAGGGGGTTGTGATGTTTCAGGGATTGCGGCAGATACAGGCATCGGGACTTGAATCGTCAATCTGTCTCCGTTATTTCTGTCTGATGATATTGTCACTTCGGTTCTTCCGTTTGTATCTGTAATGATTGCTGAAGGCACCGTATTTGTATCAATCTGATCCGGTATGTTGTTCATGATGTTCGGGACAGGTCTTACATTTGAATAGGGGACTGACGAAGAAAAAGATGTTTCTTGAGTTTGCGCTTTTGGCGTAAGAATTATCAGCGAAATTGTGATGGTTATAAGTAAAAATACACCGACAGAAACTGCAACCAATAAAAGTTTTTTCATTTCTTTATCCATTTAAGTAATCCCCTCTATGAACTTATCAATTTGGCGTTCTAAAGCCTTATACGTTCCTAACGAACTTGGGTTCTCTACCTTATAAATTTCGGCTTTTATTGATAAATATTGAGAGTTGAAATCTTTTTGGCTGTTAAATCGTCTGATTATTTCCGTCCAAGAAAGCCTGTCCCGCCGTCTTGCCCTGAAAAACCGGGTTAAATACGGGGCTGTTACAATGATAATACGCTCAAACCGATGAAAAACCGACGATTTATGAAGAAGGGCTGCATTTATTACACAGTGTGCGCCCTGCGTTTCAGAAGAACCGCTCTTTTGGGCGATCCATTCCTCTGTAAGCCGATTTGCCTCAGGGTGAACAATAGCCTCCAGCGCGGCTAATTCATCAGGTTTGCCGAAAACACGCTGACCCAACGCTTTTCTGTTAAGAGTTAGGTCTGCATTTTGCAGGTCATTTCCAAACCGTGCAAGAATTTCTGTTTTTTTGATTTCTAAAACTTGATAACCCAGTTTGTCTACATCAAGGACGGGTAAACCTTTTTTTTCCAAAAGAGAGCCGGCAAAATTCTTGCCGGCGCAATATTTTCCTGTCAGACCGATGATCATATTTTATGATCGGCGTTATACATTATAATTTTAGTCTGCCTATAATGTTAATTATAGACAGACTATGGTTAAATTATTTTAGAAATAACGTACAGGACGAGCATGGTAGTTACTGCCAGATGCCCAATCCTTAGGTACACCAGCCCATAAAGCATATTGGCTACTAAATAAAAGTGAAAATACATTATTGGGGTAATCCTCTCCATACTCTGACGAAGTAAAGTAATTTTCTGCTGTTATACCTAATAAGCTTTTTTGTTTAAAAATTTCACCTAGTTCATCCTTGCTTGGCAGGAACCAGTCGTTCAGACCACCGCCTGTGTATGATGCCACTGCTTTTGAGGCATTGTTAGATTCTGTATCATCCGGGAAAGCGGCAATGATAGCAAGCGTATTAGCTCTGCCTGTTCCTATTGCTGTCCCTGTCGCACCGGGTACAAAAGTATCTGTACTTGCCCATTTAACACCTGCCCCATAATTTTCAAGAGCGGCTTCCAGGTAACGCCAACCGCCGTCTTTATCGGTTCCTTTGTCGTAGATTACTATGCCGCCGCCGGGACCTGTTGTGCCAATTGTGTAATCGATGCCGTATTTTTTGTTATAAGCCCTTGCGCCGCTGGCAGAATTTGATGTGTTAAGTGTATTGCCGCTTATGGAATAAGTAAAAATACTTTCCGTACCGATTACACTGTACAATTTATATTGACCGTCTTTTGCAGTCCATATAAAGTTTGTTACCGTAGGAGCAAGAATGCCGAGCTTATTCGTCCGAGAAGCGGTTCCATCAGGGAAAAATCTGAGTTCTTCTACAAGATCTACAGTTTCATTATTTATCCATGTATTGGCAGTAAGCCTTTCGTCCATACTTCCGTCACCGGCTTGGCGGATATAGTACGATTTACTATCCGGATTAGTCCAAATAGAAAGCGTAAAACCGTCTATGAGATAATTAGAAATTGAAGATCCGGACAATCCTTCCCCCAAAGTTATTTCTAGCATTAACTTGCCGGCGGATGCAGACCATACAAAGTTAGTGGAATAAATTTCATCCGAAAACGAATACTTCGACTCGGATAAGCCTGTTCCATCATCCTTAAATGTATATCGAGTATATGATGATAAACTACCATTATAAAAAGAATACTGAACCCACGAACCGATAAATGCAGAATTAACGGACTTAGTATAGTAACAATCAAGTAAAGCACACAGGTTGCTGTTTGGAGCATAATAATGATCGGCTACAGCAGTTCTTTGATAACATTCACACTCGCGCCAATGCTCCGTCGAGTCAAATTTATATGTTGTGCTGAATGAGTGATTAACCCTAGGGGTGCTAGTATCTTCGCGACCGCAGATACACTCCTTCCAATGCTGTGATGTATTTTTCCCCCAAAAAAAGTATGAGTGAGTACCACTGGTACCTGATTCTTGGTCACCGCAGGTGCACTCCTTCACATGGTTTGTTGAAGTTATTTTGTATGCGTATGCGTGTTCGTGTGCTTTATCGCATATTGAACATGAGCCGCTTGATGATGTAAAGTAGTAACTCGAATGATTCTCAGCAACTCCTTCTTTGTAACCGCAACTGCACTCCTTCCAATGCTGCGTTGCGTTCGACTTCCATACGGGATCGTGTTCATGCAGCAAATCTTCCAGAAAATCACACGCAACTATTGAAACCCCGATTATTGCAGCAATGGCAATAAAACCAACCATTCTAAGAATGATATTCCATTTCACTTTATTTTTCATAAAAAAACCTCCTTATTTGTTTTTTTATATTAAAAAGCCGCAATAGAACCTAAGGTTCGCGGCATTTTTCCGGTAATTGTGAGAAATTCCACTTTCTTTGTGAGATTGAGTATAAAAAATTTTTGACAAGTTTCTTCTATAAGAAGAGAGAGAGAGAGAGAGAGAGAGAGAGAGAGAGAGAGAGAGAGAGAGAATCTGAATACACAT
>WQSW01000044.1 GCA_009787695.1 Treponema sp. | reverse complement strand
ACAGTTTGCAGGGGGTTATGTTTGCTGGTAGGTCCGGCGATAATGCCGCCGTTTATATTAAGAGATGACGCGCCGCAATAATTCATTATGTTTCCGCCTGTATTGTTGACGATTTTGCCGCCGTTCATGGTGAATGACCCTGCGCTGTCAAGCCCGCCGTGTATACGCACGCCGCCGCCATTGGTCTTGTCTAATCTGGTCATGGTACCTTTAAAAGTATCAGACATAATATAAGTAATATCTATTGTGTTAGCGGTATTGCCTGAGATTTCTCCGCCGTTCATTGTGAAAAAACTGTTATCTTCGACAACTACGCCGCAGCCTACGTTGTTGCGCAAAACCGCGCCTGAGTTCATTATGAAATTGCTCCCCTTTTTGGTCCATCCAATTATCGCCCGTGTGATTTCATGCCTCCAAGCTTTGCTGATGCCGTCTACCAACACAAGCGGAGTGGAGTTATCCGGAAAGTTAGCCGAGTCGCCGTCAAGAATGATATTTTCCAAAATGAGAGTCGCGCCCGGAATGAACACGCCCGGCGTCTCGCCGCTGCCGTATGATACGCGGAGCAATTCAACAGCCGCGCCGCGTTTTATTGTTACCGGGCGTGCAGGATTCGCACTGCGGATGGTAAGAGTTGCGTTAGGGTTTCGCGGCACAGGTATATTGACTGCCGCATTAAGAGTAATATCTTCTCTGAGTTCTATGACCATATTGCTCTGCGCGTTGGCGAAAGACAAAACCTGCAAAAGAAAGTCATTAGCGGTCGTTCGCGGAATATCGCCAATAGTGAACGTCATCGCATTCCCTGTGTTTTCAATGCCGGTAATTTTTAAACCTGAAGGCAATCCGTCGTGCCACACTGCGGCGGGAACAGTCATGCTGTTAAAATGAGTATTAACGCCCTGGCGGAACAGGTCGGTGGCATCTCCTCTGTTGCTGCTGCTGTAAAGGTCGTTCCTGCCGTCCGCCTGTAAAAGCGCCACGTATGGGAACCCGCGATTGTCAAGCTTCTGGTTGTTGCCGTCCGTATGGATGTGCCATATCGCAAGCCCGGTTCCCGGAGGTATCCCGTAACGTCGTCCCTCCGAAGTGAGCGCTTCTATATAAAAAGCTTCCTTTTCGTTTCTTCTGTACATTAAAGCGGTTTGGCTGTTTAGGGTGAGGGTAAATCTTGTCCCGTCTCTTGCGTTAGTGATATCCGTTACATCAATCCACCCTGAGCGGTGCCTGAAAGCGGCGTTGGGATATATGCCGCGAGCCATAAGGCACCACATCCCGACTTCGTATGCGTTCCCTGACCCTTGCGCATAGAGGTCGGGCCAGCCCATCAGCATATGGCCGTTTTCATGCACGAATGTACGGATCGACGGAACAATAATGGCAGGTCCCCAATCCGTTATCTGATAATTCCTGAAAACAGCTCCCCTTATCGTAACATTGTTATTTAAAGAACCGGCGTGAGGCCAAAGCCCTTCCCTCCATTCGTGGCTTGCGGTGCCTATATAGAGTATGTTAAGCGCCAACACTCTGCCGTTTGCGTCTTTTGTAAGCCTCGACACATCGAAGTTGGTTCTGGTCAGTTTGTCCATAATTTCGGCAAGAAACATATCGACATGAGCGCGGCTCCCGGTGCTATAGTTTACCTTAACATCGTAATGGCTCTTTGGGTGATCCATAGTAATAACCGTTGTCAAAATGTTGGTGTAATCCAGCCTCCCGTTGGAAACGTCAAGGAAATATCCGCGAACGGAACTGCTCCCCGTGTTAAGCCAATCATTAATCATTTCCCGAGTGACGCTCATGCTCATTCTCTGATCGGGAAACTGCACCAGCACTGTAAGCCCGACTATGTTCCCTGTTCTGGGATTTAAAGCCGCCGCGGTAGCGCCGGAAGCCGGAGCTGGAGTCGGTGACTGGGCAGGAGTGAAAGGAACGGCAGGAGCGGTGACTGCAGGCGCAGTTGCGGCAGGCGTCTGGGGTTCAACTGCAGTCTGGCTGCCTTGAACGTTTACAGAATAATTGCCGCGTGCGCCGCTGCCGTAAACTCCCGCGTAGAAAGTGAAAACATCCCCTTCGCGTAAAACCCGCGTAAAGCGGAAATTTCTGCCTTCCCCGCTGTTATCATCAATAGTCCCTGTGCCGCTCGCCGCCGAAAACGCCTCCGGGTCTAAGGTACCGTTATTTGAAGAGAAAAAAGCGTAATTCCCGTCAGTCGGCGCGGTAAAACTTAACTCTGTCCTTGCGCCGCTGTATATAGTAACAGGCGTCGCGGCGTTCACCGTAAGAGGTACTTTTGCCCCCGCCGGCTGCTGGGCCGCAATCTGACTGCCTTGAACATTTACCGTGTAACCGCCGGTTCCGCTGTCACGGCGAACTCCCGCGAAGAAAGTGAAAACTTCCCCCGCGCTTAAAATCCGCGAAAAACGAAAATTATTACCTTCCCCGCTATCATCGTTTATACTTCCTGTACCGATCGCCGCCGAAAACGCCGTCGGGTCAAGCGTTCCGTTGTTTGTAGATTCAAACTTGAATTCCCCCGCATAAGGGGCGGTAAAACTCAACTGCACCCTCTGCCCGTTATTTATATTGACAGCCGCAGGGGCGTTTGCCGTAATTGATACCGAAGGGATGGCGATGACTCTCACCGTGTAACTGCCACTCCCTTTATTACTGTGAACACCCGCGAAGAAAGTAAAAACTTCCCCCGCACGTAAATTTTGCGTAAAGAGGAAATTTTTGCCCTGCCCGCCGTCATCGTTAATAGCCGCCGCGCTTCCCGTGCCGCTCGCCGCCGAAAACGCCGTCGGATCTAACGAACCGTTGTTTAATGATTCAAAAGTGTAAAATCCCGCTGAAGGCGCGGTAAAATTCAACTGCACCCTCTGCCCGTTGTTTATATTGACAGCCGCCTGAGCGTTTACCGTAAGCGTCTGCTGCGCGTGCAGGATGCCTGAGAACAGGACGAAAATAATTAATATAATAAAGCTGTATTTCGATTTCATAAGTTCCTCTTTTTTATTGTTCACTGTTCAGTGTTATTTACCTTACAATTTAAAATATTTTATTTTTATGGATACATTTATTATAACTCAATAAAAGAAAATTGCTTTATTTATTATAGAATATTTTAAAAAAATAAATAATAATCAAAAATGTTCATTTATATTTTTAATTTATGATATAAATATTTTTAGATAGGTAAGCTTTTTGCTTAAATCTTCCTTCTAGTCAGACCGTTGTTTTAATGCAATCAAAATTTTCCAACGGTCTGGCGTTTTTTTATCCGCATAAACCTTATTGACGCGACACCGCTATTGTTATTGTATCTTTAAGAAAAGCTAAAAAACCAAGCTTTATGTTCATATATACTAACTCATTGTTCACTTCTGGCTGCTTTGGAAATATACAATGTAATATGGGTATTCCTTCCGCAAAGATCTCTTAAACTTATACGCTCTTTATTAATTATTAAAATATGATCTGTATCAGTCTGTGTCATATAATTTAATTCTGTATAGCTTCGATCTTGCGCTGCGTGTGCAGCTGCACTGTAAATCTCTTTTCCTACTACTTTAAAAAAATCTTCTGCAAGACTGTTGTTTTCTGAATTAAAATATTCAACAGAAAAATGATCGTTGTTTTTTATAAGCCTTTGCCCGTAAATGTTACCTGTAACAGAGTCGGATATCTCAATTGTTGCGTACTCATAAACTTTTGATCTCATATTCTCTTTAGAAATTATAATTAAAAATATTGCACCTAACAAACCGATAATTGCCGTGATAACATTAAGTTTAATCGGAAACTTTTCGTTCTTCTTTGTCATCATAACCTTATCTTTTAAATAAAAGTAAAATCGAATGCCAAATTCTTTTGAAGAAATTGCCTTTCTCATAATTTTTTACAGTTAAAAGAGGCACACGGCTCACTTCTCCTTCTTCATCAGAAATGACAAGAAAACCAACCTGATGATTTTCAGATAACGGAGCGATCAAAGGATCGTTTATCTCATTATGAAAAAATAAATTATTAGAACGGTTTAAAGGAGAGGTAAAATCAGCTTCTCCTGCAAGTTTTAATTGCACATTATTTTCTTTTCCTTTCCAAAGACGGGCTTGTTCAATATGACTGATGAGAGGGCGGACAGTTTTAAAATTTTCAAACGCCCAATTTAAAAGAATTCTTCCGTCATCTTGCCTTGTGCGTTCAGAAGATGCTCCGAGTATTACAGCAATAAAACGATTTTGATTTTGAATTGCAGTAAGTGCAAGATTATATCCAGATTCATTAATGTAGCCGGTTTTTAATCCGTCAACTCCTTCATAATTATAGAGCAGATTATTACGGTTAACTTGCGTAATTGTGCGCGGATAATTACGGAATCTTCCGGACTCATTTTTTCCCAATGGATAAGAAAATTCTTTTACAGAATGAAAATCTTTCATGCTATCAGGATGCAATCGTACATATTGATAACAAAAAAAAGCAAACTCATTTGCAGTTATTATATTTTGCTCGGAATAACCGGAAGATTCAACAAAGCGCGTAACTTTAAGCCCCATATTCCGCGCTTCTTTTGTCATCATTTGTGCAAAATCATTCATGGACGGAGCAAAACGCAGGGCAATAGCAACAGCTGCATCGTTACCTGAAGGAACTGCAAGCCCTAATAATACTTCGCGTAACGTAACAGTTTGCTCTGGCTCAAGAAACATCAAACTGGAACGAGGAGGCTGCCTTAATGACCAGCTGTCTTCTGTAAGTTTTACAACCTCATCATAAGAAGCTCTTCCCGCTTTTACCTCATTCATTGCAATATTCATCGTCATCAATTTTGTCAGTGATGCCGGAGGAATTTCTTCGTCGGCATTTTTTGCAAAAAGCAAAGTCGCAGTTGATGCATCAATTAAAACAACAGAGCGCGAATCGAGTTCCAGCGTCTCAAGAGCGGCTTCATAGTAAGGCGTAAGCAAAGACGGTGTATGAAAATACTGAGAAAACAAAAAAAATGCCGAGAAAAAAAACAAACAAATTAAAAAAATCTTTTTCATGTCTAATACCTTTATGAATTATATTTTTTATTTTTCTTTTTTTATTTATTAAAACTCCGCCTGCCCAACCGCTCTTGGGAAAGGGATAACATCCCTGATATTCGCCATGCCCGATACATATTGAATTAGCCTTTCAAAACCAAGACCGAATCCTGCGTGAGGGACGCTTCCGTACCGGCGAAGGTCAAGATACCATGAATAATCTTCCGTTTTCATTCCCATTTCTTTTATGCGCTTGCATAATTTATTAAAATCATCCTCTCTCTGAGAGCCGCCTATAATTTCACCTAACCTTGGGACTAACACATCCATAGCGCGTACTGTTTTATTATCATCGTTTAATTTCATGTAAAACGCTTTTATTTCTTTCGGGTAATCTGTAACAATTACAGGACCTCCTGCAACTTTTTCAGTTAAATATTTTTCATGCTCGCTTTGCAAATCGCTTCCCCATTTCGGCTCAAATTCAAAAAGACCTTTTTTTGCTGAGACCGCTTTTTCAAGTTCTTTAACAGCTTCGGTATAAGTGATATGTGCAAATTTTGCGTTTACTACCTGTTTAAGATTTTCGATTATACCTTTTTCTACATGAGCGTCAAAAAAAGCTAACTCGTCCGCACATTCTTCCAAAGCGCAATTTAAAATATATTTGATAAAATCTTCAGCTAACGCCATATCATCTTCGAGCTGAGCAAATGCAACCTCAGGTTCTACCATCCAGAACTCTGCAAGATGGCGCACTGTGTTGGAATTTTCCGCTCTGAATGTCGGTCCGAATGTATAAACGCGAGAAAGCGCTGTCGCATAAGTTTCGGCTTCCAGCTGACCTGAAACTGTTAAAAAAGTTTGCTTCCCGAAAAAATCTTTCGTATAATCAACACCGCCTGCTGCCGCATCTTTTGCAATTATTTTAGGATCGAGTGTTGTCACTTGAAACATCGCTCCTGCGCCTTCGCAATCTCCCGCTGTGATGATCGGCGTGTGAAGATAATGAAAATCCCTCTCTTGAAAATACCGGTGAATTGCAAAAGCCATGCGGCTTCTAAGACGAGCAACTGCGCCGAAAGTATTTGTCCGCGCTCTAAGGTGTGCAATCTCGCGGAGAAACTCCATAGAGTGCCGTTTTTTCTGAAGCGGATAAGCTTGTATATTATCTGTGTTTTCTGCAGGAGCCGAACCCAGTATCGCAAGCGAAACTGCCGCAACTTCTACCGCCTGACCAGAAGCGGGGGAAGGAACAAGAGCGCCTTTAATTTTTACAGACGCGCCTGTAGAAAGAGATGCGATTGCTTCTTCAACTTGCGCATCCAAACCCGCGCCGCGATCAAATGTGCATTGAATACTTGCAAAGCAAGAGCCGTCATTTACTTCTACAAAGACGAGATTTTTCATATCCCTCTTTGTCCTGACCCAACCTGAAATTTCTATTTCCTGAGAAATAGGAGACTCTTTTAATATGTGTTTAATCAATTTTGGTAACATATTTTTATTATATAGCAGATAACATTTTATGAGAAGCAACTTGTACCTGCTTTATTTATTTGATATGATTACTAGGGTTAAAACTTTTATTAAAAAGGAGATAAGTATTATGAAAAAGGTAATTTATCTTGTTATAGCGGTTTTCCTGTTGTTTGGCATGGTTTTTACATCATGCAGCAAGAGTGAAGGAAAACTCGTATGCGGTGTTACGGAATATGAACCGATGAACTACCGGGATGCAAGCGGAAACTGGACCGGCTTTGATACCGAATTCGCTCAGGCAGTGGCGGAGAAACTCGGGCTTAAAGCTGTATTCCAGCTTATTGATTGGAGTAATAAATTTATTGAACTTGAATCAAAATCGATTGATGCAATATGGAACGGATTTACCGCTACTGCATCTGAAAACGGTATACCGCGAATCAATTTATGCGACATGAGTTACAGTTACATGCTTAACACACAGTGCATCGTTATCAAATCTGAAAGAGCTTCAGAATTCGGATCGCTTATTTCTTTAGCGGGAAAAACTTTGGCTGCCGAAGCAGGGTCTGCAGGAGAAACAAAGGCAAAGGAATTAACAGGAGACAGCGGAAAAATTATAGGTGTGCCTGCACAAATAAACACCTTTATGGAAGTTAAATCCGGCGCAGTAGACGGAGCTGTAATTGACGTAATTTTAGCGCAGCAGATAACAGGCTCAGGAGATTATACCGATTTAACAATTGCAAATATTGATCTTGGAGCAGAAGTTTACGCTATCGGTTTCAGAAAAGGTGATGATTTAAGAAACAAGGTTAATACAGCAATGAAAGAACTTTATGATGACGGCACACTGTTTCGCATAGCGCGCAAATACGGTGTTGACGAAAGACTTTATGTAGATACCGGTTTCGGAAGATAATTTTTAACCGCTGTGTTAGGTGCTATAACTTTGCAAACACAGCGGTTATTTTAATTTTTAGGAAAATTATTTGAGTTTTTTAAATGTTACGTTTGTTTTATGGAGCGGCTTTCGTACAACACTTTTGTTATTTTCTTTAACGCTTCTTTTCTCGCTTCCTTTAGGCTTATTGCTTTCATTCGGTTCAATGTCAAAATTTACACCTCTTCGCGTTTTTGTAAAAATAATTGTGTGGATAGTACGCGGCACTCCTTTGATGTTACAGGTTATAATAATTTTTTATGTACCCGGTCTTATCTTCGGCACACCGATATCAACAAGATTTAATGCGGCTATCATCGCTTTTACAATTAATTACGCCTGCTATTTCAGCGAGATTTACCGCGGAGGGATCGAAAGTATTTCACGCAGCCAATACGAAGCGGGGCAAGTGCTTGGCATGACAAAAACGCAAATTTTCTTTCGCGTAATACTTTTACAGGTAATTAAACGTATTATCCCGCCTTCTGCAAACGAGATTATCACTTTGGTAAAAGATACAGCCCTTGCGCGTGTTGTAATGGTGGTAGAAATTATCAGAGAAGCGGAATTTATGGCGGCAAGAGGTTTTATCTGGCCCCTGTTTTATACAGGAGTTTTTTATTTATTGTTTGTCGGAATTATGACTTTGTTGTTTGGTTATTTTGAAAAGAAATTAAATTATTTTAGGGCGTAAGTATATGGTGATTCTTGAAGTAAAAAACATTTCAAAAAAATTCGGAACAACAGAAGTTTTGAATAACATTAATTTCACTCTTAATGAAGGTGAAGTGCTTGCCATAATCGGCGCTTCAGGCAGCGGTAAAACCACTCTCTTGCGCTGTTTAAATTTTTTGGAAAAACTTGATAAGGGCTGCATCATTGTACGGGGAGAAACACTGATTGACAGCGAAGATCATCAGCATTATGCAAGGTCTATCCTCCGCCAAAAACGCCTGCATTTCGGAATGGTTTTTCAATCTTTTAATTTATTCCCTCAATACACAGCGTTTCAGAATGTAGTGCTTGCAAGAGAATTGGCGGCAAAAAAATTACCGGATTACAAAAAGAATAAGAAAAACATAATAGAAGAAATTCACCGCGAAGGAATGGCGTTACTCGAACAGATCGGTTTAACATCCAAACGAGATTCTTATCCGCATCAATTATCGGGGGGGCAGCAGCAGCGTGTCGCTATCGCAAGGGCTTTAGCGTTAAAACCTGACATTCTGTGCTTTGATGAGCCGACTTCCGCTCTCGATCCTGAATTGACAGGAGAAGTATTAAAAGTAATCCGCAGCCTTGCAGAAAAAAACACAACAATGATCATTGTAACGCACGAGATGCATTTTGCCCGTCAAGTAGCAGATACTATCCTTTTCATTGATGATGGTGTAATAATTGAATACGGTTCTCCTGAACTTCTTGACAATCCTTCCAGTGACAGGCTAAAAAAGTTTTTGGAGCGTTATTCGCAAATTGGAATGTCTTCAGATGCAAAATAATTTTTTTTAATTTATTTCAACGTCCATTTTGCTTTGGATATTTCCTTGTATGTACTTTTTGATTCTGCTGCGGACATCAGTGTCTACACGCTGAGTAAACAGCATTACAAATATTTTTTGTTCGTTATCATCGCGTGAACCGTAAACAACCGCTTCTACATTTAAAAGATTAGTTTGTAATTTTAATTGAATACCTTTTATAAGAGAGTTTTTAGGCAGAGTCGGCACTTGATCAAAAACACAGGAAAAACCTACTGTGCTTATATCTTTAATCATGCCATGAAGAAAATCACCGCCGTAAGGAATATTGATAGTCGCATTTGCTTCGCGTTCTGTTGAAGCGCGCAAATATTTACGCCGTCCTTTAACATTCATCTCGTTCATTTTATCCAGAACAACGGAAACAGCTTTGGTCATATCAACTTTTTGAAAAATGTAACCGCATGTTACATGATTTTGCTGAATAAATTTTTCGCGGAACTCATCTTCATTATTATTAGAAAAAATACCGATTTTTAAATTCGGACAGACTGTTAAAATACCTCCAATCCATTTTTCCCATTCCGGAGGAGGCATTTTATCATCAATATTTATATAGATAATTGAGTCTGAATAATTTTTTAATGCGTATGAAAGACGGGAATGATCTTTTGCTACATATGCTTCGAATTCATTCTGGATTAATTCGGTAATAATTTGATTCTGAACAGACGCAGTCGGATAGAGAAAAAATATTTTTTTTCCGGCTGTACTTTCTGATTCAGGTGCTTTATTATCACTATCCATATAATCTTCTTATTATCTTATACCGATTAATTCCATTTCAAAAATTAAAAAACTGTTTGGGGGAATCACTTCCGCTCCTCTGTCTCCTGCGCCTCTGTCTCCGTATGCAAGTTCAGGCGGAATAATCACAAGGCGTTTTTCTCCCATCCTCATATCTAAAACCATTTCATCCCATCCTTGAATAACTCTTCCCTGTCCTGCCTGAAACTCAATGGGTCTGCCGCGTAAAATTGAATTGTCAAAAACAGTTCCATCAAGCAATCTGCCTGTATAATGAACGCTTACCGTCCTTCCTCTTGCCGGTTTTCCGCCGGTTCCTTCCTTTTGAATTATGTAACGAATACCGGATGCGGTTTGCTGTGTATTAGGATAGTCTGCATTAATTTTTGCGATATTAGCCTGACGCTGCTCCTGCAATCTTCTTTCACCTGCAGAACCTGCCTGCCCAAGCAATCTGTCAAAATTTTCCTGATCTGCTTTGAAAGCATTTGCCGCAGTTCCGTTTCGGATAATCGTAATTGACTGGATGATGTCTCCCTGTCTTGTTGTGTTTACAATATTTTGCCCTTGAATTACATAACCGAAAACAGTGTGCTTATTATCTAAATGCGGAGTCGGAACAATGGTGATAAAAAATTGGCTGCCGTTAGTTCCTGCGCCTGCATTTGCCATAGATAAAACACCCGGTCTGTTATGTCTTAATGTAGGATCGAATTCATCTGGAAAACGATAACCGGGACCGCCCATGCCGTTTCCTTGAGGACAGCCGCCTTGAATCATAAAATCTGACCTATCGCCGTTTGCTACGGAAATAACCCTATGAAAAGTTAACCCGTCATAATAACGCCTGCCGCGGTGATTTGCCATATTACCCTCTGCAAGAGCGATAAAATTACAAACTGTCAGGGGCGTTTTCTGATATTCAAGACGCACGATTATTTCTCCCCTGTTGGTTGTAATCCGCGCAAAAAGCCCGTCGCCCAAACTTTGGGCATCCGCTGTTTCCACTGCACTCAAAATAAATAACACTCCTATCAATGTAAAAATTGTAAATTTAATATTTCTCATGCAGGTATAATAACATATGTTATTTATTTAGGCAATATGTAAAATATTCATTTTTAAATTATAATGATCTCTCTGTGTAATTCTGCGATTAATTATTGATTTATTCAATAGTGAATGTTATCATCTCTTCTTCGTTTCCATTCCGTACATGCAAAATATTTTGCCCTTGTTTTCGCGGAAGGAAAAATACAAAGGGGCGGCTTATATTAAAAGTGCTGCCGTTGTATGTTATGCGCAATATATTTTCTTCGCCGCCTATAACCTCTGCAGGTATTTCTTCCATGCCGTTATTATTATTTGATAAATACACAAAACCATCGCGCGGATTTATTATTTCCAGTGAGCGGGAAGCGTAATCAACAGAGCCTTGTCTTACGGAAGAATTGAACCAGCTCTGATATTCTGCAGGATAGACAGTTTCGCTTCTGCCGTTTACAAGATAATGCCATGTGCAAATTTTTCTTTCCTGTTCAGGGTTAACATATTCATTTATAACGGAAAGACACGCTTCTGAGGGTGACATTCCAGAAAGACCGCAAATCCTGTTTACCCGCCAGTTTTCAGGTACAGGAAAATTTCGTATTAAATTGCGATCTGCTTCGTGAAGAGCATTTAATGTATCGCGGACTATAGAAGCCGGAATTGAACTTCCTGTTTTATCCAACACTGTTTCCCCTGTAAAGTTTCCCATCCATACACCTGCGCTGTATTTCATAGTTGCACCTAACGCAACTATACTTTGATATTGATTTGCTGTTCCCGTTTTAAAAATAGCGGGAAAAGAAGTTCTGAAGTTTCTGCCAGCTCCAAAAGCAAGAACACGAGCGCTTGAATCAGAAAGAAAAGAACAAATCAGCCTTGATGTATCGGAAGAAAAAATCTGTTCGCTGTTTGCTGTTCGCTGTTTATTATTCTGTTCAAACGGAGTTTGCGCTTTCCATACAAGAGGCAAAAAATAACCGTCACGGGGAAACACGCTGAATGCTCTTACCAATTCCAAAAGACTGACAGGTGCGTTTCCCAATGCCAAACCTAAGCCGGCATCTTCCGCAGTGTGTTCGATAGAATCAAATTTTAATTTTAAAAGCTGCTCTGTATAATTTCTTACGCTTAACCTGTAGAGGAGATACACTGCCGGAATATTAAGGCTTGATGCAAGAGCGGAACGAAAAAGCATAGGACCGTTAAAACGATTATTAAAATTCTGCGGAATGTAAATTTCACTTTCGCCGAAGGTCATCGGTATATCGGCGAGAACATCTGTCGGGTAAAAACCTTTTTCCAAAGCCATTGCATAAAGAAAAGGTTTCATACTGCTTCCGGGCTGATTAAGCGTCAGCACTCCGTCTATCTGCCCTGCCGCTTCTGTATTAAAAAAATCTGCGCTTCCAACCCATGCAAGAATTTCACCTGTATCATTATCAATTACTATTGCAGAACCGTTTGTTAAACGCGATGAATAATACATTGCGGTATTTCCGGAAATTTTATTTTGAATAAATTTCTGCAATGCAAGATCGGCAGAAAGATAAAATTCGCAAGGCTGATTTTTTGAAAAATTCAATTGAGAGTTTATATACCTTATAAAATGAGGCATCTCAAACGGATACTGAAAACGCCTTGCAGATGAAACAGCATATTGAAAATCCATTTCATTTGCTTTTGCAAGCAATTGCCATTTACGGGATAATTTTTTGTTATCTGCAAATCTTTTATGCAATAAAGACGCTGTAGTTTTGCAAACTTCAGGATTTTCAAGAGGATTATAAAGATTCGGGCGGCGCGGAATTACCGCCAAACAAAAAAGCTGAGCGGGAGACAGCATTGATAACTCGCTTGCAAAAAAAGTCCGCGCCGCAGATGTTACCCCTTCTGCACTAAAACCAAAAGGAAGTGAATTAATGTAAAGTTCAAGTATTTCGTTTTTGGAAAGCCTTGTTTCCAAACGCAAAGCGTTAAAAGCCTCGCCGATTTTCTGCCGCATGCTCTGTAACCTCGCCGGATTACTTTGCTTTATCGCGTTATCTGAAATTATGCGGGAAAGCTGCATGGTAATGGTAGACGCTCCGCTAACCCTTCTTTTATTTGAAACATTCTGAGAAAAAGCGCGTAACACAGAAAAAACATCCACGCCGAAATGCTGATAAAAACGCTTATCTTCTGCAAAAACAAAAACATCTTTTATATGCTGAGGAATTTCTTCTTGCCTTTCCCTGCGAAGCCCGTCAGCAAGAGGCGTTATCTGCAATAACATCCCATAACGGTCATAATAGCGGACACTGTAAGGGCGCGAGATGAATTGACGTAATTGCGGATACGGAGAAAATCTAAGAAATATCCAAAATAAAATCATTACTGTTAATATTGTTACGAGAACATATAATAGCTTACGATTAATCTTCATTTATTTCTAAGAAGTTTATATACTTATTCTATCGTATACATCAATCCTTTTGTTCTGCCGAAAATTTCCGGTTCATACATACATTCAGCTTGAACAGGAGGTGTCGGATACACTCCCCTTCTTGATGTGCGGAAAAGGAAGGTTACAGTTGACTCTCCTTTATTAAAATAATCCCAGAAATATTGAATCTCGTTATCCATAATTGTTTGATGGCTGAGCCATGAACCTCTTATTATTTCATTTTCATTGCCGCTTGTATCTGCATAGGAGGCTGTGGTTACAAATGCCATGTCAAGAATTTCAGAACCGGAAGGGACAGGCACTCGAAGAGCAACATAAGTGCGGTCTCTGTTAGACGACACACGCACTCTTGCGCGGTATGTCTTTGCGCTCTTTAAAGCTGTGCTTTTTATCTCTTCATCTGTGTTTATGTCGTGTATGGAAAGGAATATTCCCAACCCTTCATCACGGAAAGATTGCAATTCTGACGGGACGGCATAACGCAAGGACGCTGTATAATAAATATTTCCTGTTCCGTTACGTGTAAAGTTTATCTGATTCATCTGATCTTTTTGTAAATTGGAAAGAGCCGGATTAGAAAAATCCAAAACATTTGTGACAGGTTTTGCACCCAAACCTTTAAATGTTCCTCTAAGCAGTTCTGTTGCACCTAACTTGACTGTTCCGTTCACGTTAATACTTGTAAGATTTTCTGCTTTTATTAATGCTTCCACTGCCGAAAGAACACGTACTGTAACAGCAGTGTTTTGCCAAAAACCCGCTCCTGATGATGCTCTTTGAATTTCCAGCAATGAATAAAGAAGTCTTGTATTTATATCATCTCCTGTAAATTGATCTGCAAAAAACTGTAAGGTAAGAGCTGTCTGTTCAACATTTCCGCCGTAATAACTAAAACGGTTTTTTTCCAGCGGGTCTGTAAGTTCTGCTCCCCTTGCCGTCATGCGGACAAGATTACGCAGACGCTGCGCTGTATTTGCCGCCTCTGCTTCTCTACCTATTGCACTGTATGTCATTCCGGCAAATGCAAGAACAGACGGATCAACATTCTCGCGGCTTAAAATTTCTGCTAAGCGGGAAGGATCAACTCTTTCTCCCAGAAGAGACATTACATAAAGCATATATGATTGTAAATATGATTGATAAACATAATCATAAGAGTCAGTTCTCCATCTTTGTATGGCTTGATATTCGCGGTTTAAATATTCTGCAAGAGAAGGAATGTTAAACGAAGACGGAATGTCCATCCCTTTGGATTTTGCAACAGCAACTATATGGGCAATTCTTAATGAAACGTAAAAATCCGCTGTTGTGCCTGTGGGCCAATAAGGGAAACCGCCGTTTGAAAGCTGGATATTTGCCCATGATCTTATTTCATTTTCTGCAACACGTTTTGGATTTGCAACTTCGCTCTTTAGGCTTAAAGCATCAAGATATTCGCCGAAAACTACAAGAGGCATGATCGCAGAACTTCTTTGTTCAAGACACCCGTACGGATAGCGGAAAAGATAATTAATGGCAGAATCCAACAAACTCAAGCGTGTTGCGTCTAACGTCAGACTCAGGCTTCCTACGCCGTTATCTGCAAATGACGGTATCACAAAACCTTCGCTTTCAGAATCGCCTGACACCGTTCCTGTTGTTGTTACTGTTTCCATGATCAGCGGATGCTCGATTATCATTTCACGGACTAATCTTTCATTTAAAATATCAGAATTAATTGTAAAGTTTAAAGTAACAACACCCTGTTTGACAGCGGCAACATCAAAATAGACAACAGCGTTTTCTCCGCTTCTTACTGTTACGCGCCGCTGTGACTCGCCGTCAACAAAAGACTGCCCTGCCGCTTTTGATAATCCGCTTGATTCATCGTTTGCCAAAGGACCGCCTATATCAAGCCTTACCGTCACCGTATGAGAGGTTGAATCAAGATTTGTGATTAACACCCCTGCTTCTGCCGTATCCCTTGTCCGCAAGCGGCGAGGGAGGACTTCTCTTACATTAATTCTGTTTTGGGCTGCAATTTCACTTTCTTTAAGAGCAAAAAGATCTCCGCGAACACCGAATACTGTTATGCGGTATGTTGTAAGGTTGTCAGGAAGTTTAAATTTGCACGTAACTTTTCCGTTTGCATCTGTAACAAGCATAGGTTCAAAAACAGCGGTCGGATTAAAATCTTTTCTCTCTTCTATTTTATTATCCCCTGTATCCCCTCCCATTCTGTTTGATATATTATAAGTAACAGGATCCATCAGCATAGAGCGGGAATCGCCTCCCCATGTAAAAAGAGGGAAACGGTAATCGGAATAAAAATGTTCTATAGGATCTGGTACACGGTAATTGATAAGGTCAAGCACTCCCCTGTCAACAGCCATTAAAGAAAGTTCTGCATCGGGAAGAGGTCTTCCGTCTCTTGTCGCGGTTAATGTCATCGTCACTTCTTCGCCGGGACGATAAGTTTTTTTATCGGTTTGAACATTGACAGAAAACGCTTTTGTTCGCGGATTTACATTAAGACGTGTTACGCCGAAATATCCTTTTGGTTTATCTAAATCAGGATTTCCGTATTCATGAGTCGGAGTACCGGAGCGTACAGAATATGAAGAGACTGCAACATAAACAACAGGAACATAGTTACGTGCAATCGGTATATCAATTACAGAAACAGATTCTGTAAAGTGTCGCACTTCTTCTGTGAATATTCCGTCTCTTTCTACAGTAATAAGATATGATCCTTGCGGAAGAGAACTTTGCAATAAAACTTTTGCAGTATCGCCCGGTTCGTACATATCCTGATCAGGAACAAGACGCAATTCTGTAGGATTATCCATGTTCCAATAACCGCCTGAACCTGTTACATAAAAAAACATTTCTGTAAGAGCGATTCTTCCTTCCCTGTCTTTGGAAGAAACACGCAAAACATGAGAGCCTGCGGATGACGGTTTCACTTTTATTACGCCTGCAGCTGTATTTGGAATATTTATCATTTGAACACTGTCTGTAACTTGATGCAAGGTATATTCATCATTTATATAACCGTTCACGCCGCGCTGCTGAACACGCCGCCAATCTTCGCGTATAAGTTCAACTTTTAATTGCCCTGCGCCTTCACCTGTTTGCAGAAAAAGACTGTTGCCTGAAGTCTTTTCACCTAACGGATTGACTGTAATAAAATTGCAAGAAAATTCTTCGCCTGAACGGACAAAGCCTCCCCTGTTTTTGCTTAAACCGATATAAAATTTTGCAGGATGCGCCAGCACAGAACGGTATGCGGTAATCATTTGATTGCTGATATCTGTAACTCTCGCTTCCGCCTGATAAATATACGGCGCGCCTTCAACCTTACTGCCTCCTGTTTTTCTGCTAAGCGATGAACTTCCCTGAGAACTTAACACTCCGTTTTCATTACCGACATGACGCATACTGTCCCATACACGGCGCGGACCGAAAACAAAACCTCTTGTTTCTCTGTTAGACGGACGGAAAACAGACATCTCTTCATACCATGCAGCTTCCCATGACGCGCCTGCAAGGCTTCCGCCTGAAAGATAACTTGCCTTCAATGTTAAATCAATATCGTCACCTAATATAACAGTTTCAGCCGGTGAAGAAATTGCAGCTTGAAATTTAAGACGTTCAAAAAACGCAACCGTTACGGGAACACTGGCGACAATTTCATCAATCTCATCCATACCAACAGCACGTCTGTAAACAAGCATATAAGAGCCCGGCACTATATCTTCAGGTAAGGTTATTTGACCGTAAAAACTTCCTGAAGAAGTTGTCTTTCCGTTAAGCGTAACAATTTTTGCAGGTCTGTATGAATTTTCTTCCAATGTAATTTCATAATCGCCGTTGTAGATCGTATACATACCAAGCACTCTTGATCGGTCAACGCCACGAAACTTCAAAGTTTCTCCCGGTTTATAAAGACCGCGATCTGAAAAAACAAACGCAAGTGGAATTATTTCTTCAGCACGATGAGGGCTGTCCGACCAAACACCTGAACGCCACATATTATGCGAATTAGGAATGAAGACAGCTTTATCGCCGTCTTTTTCCGCTATTACATACGGAGGTCTTGGATAATTTCCGTATGTAGTATTATTTCTTAAAATTGATGCGTTCATATTTAGAACAGCAAGACCTTCTTTATTGGTTACAGCTTGCGCATAACTTCCTATTGATGATAAATCATATTCATGATTAACAGCTTCATTAGGAAGTAATTTTACAACTGCGCCTTCTACCGGTTTTCCTGTAGAAAGATTTGTGACAAGCGCTACAGCTTTATTAAACGCATAACGTACCGTAATACCAAGGTCAGTAACCTGAATGCTGCAATTATTTTCTGTATCTCTTGTCCCTGTTTGGAATATATTATCATTTATCCTTTGACTTGTTAATAATTCAATATTACTGGAGAAAAATACAAAACCTTTCCCTTGATTATTTAAAAACGGAGATAAATCAATCTGCTCAAAATATTTTGCATTTGTGTCTCCGGGAAGCAAATAAAAAGTTTGTGCATCTTTATTACGTACATTTTTATTATATTCACCTGTTATAAAAGGATTGCCGTCTTTAGTTAATTTATAAAAAGAATTTCTTGTTATATTATAATATTCAAAAAGATAACGCGGCGGAAACTGCGCTTCCAGCATAACATTGTTTCTGTAATCTAAAAAGCGCACTTCCCCTCTTGGCGGCGGCTCATTTGGCATAACAATATCGAAATAATAAGAAGCGTTTAATTTTCTGCCGTAAACATCTTCAATTTTATTTTCTATTATTAATTGAAAACGATCCCTGTAACTTACAGGAAAATTAGAAAGCCTTAGCACATTTGAATATACTTCTATATTTTTACTTTCAATCTGCATGGGAGGTTCTGTTCTGAATGCACCTAATGCAGTGCTTTCGTTTAAATTATGAGAAAAATATATTTCGACAATATTATTATATCTTCCGTAACCCGATCTTCTGTTGTGTTCAAGAACAGTAAAAGCGGCAGGAGTTTTAAAACTAAAAGTACGATCTGACTCTGTTCCNCTGCTGCCGCCGCGAGACCTTGCTCCGCTTTTTAAAATAATATTTACCTGCGATTCAAANTCAATCGCATCCTGCACNTTTGCAATAAGTTTNTATTCATCAGCCTGNCTTAAAGTAAATCTTTTATTAACACCGTTTGCATTAATTTCTAAATACTGATTCATATCGGCAGCCTGAACAGGATAATTAAAAATTAAACTTATTTCTTTTGCGGCTTCAGGAGGCACATTATTATTATCAAAACGGAAATTATTTTTTATTCTGAATTCTTCGCCCGGAGTTACCCTGCTTATACGAAGAGTTTCCGTAACAAAAGAAAAAACTTTATCCCCTGTGATTCTGTCCCCGCTCAGTGAAACAGCGTTATCTGCAACTGTAATTGTGTAAACCTGCTGACTTTGACAAGGTTCTTCTCCTTCGAAGCTTAAAAAATTTGTCCCATACCATCGGAACTTCCCCTTGATTGGAGGATTAATCTTTACGATTGGAGAAACATCACTTGGCTCGCCTAAACTTGCAAGTGCAATCATCGGCTGAGAAAAAATAACATAGACAGAAGGGCGCTGTATTGCGGAAGAATAATTACCGCGCGGTCCCCAATCAATCACAGTAAGAGGCTCGTTATTTGAAGTTACTAAACGCCCTTGCTTTCCCGCTTCTTGCGCGGCTAAAATTTCCTGCATCTTTGCGCTTTCTTTTGCCGGATCAAAATAGACAGTTTTATAATTTGATAATCTGCGCAAACCGCCGCCGACAACAGCTCCTTGCCCTGAACTTGTTGTCCCTCCTGCAAGGTCTGCTGCACTTAAAGTTTCAGATTCGTTTATCGGCTCTGCTTTTAAAGGACGGTAATCAAGAGTGAAAGCGGCTTTTATAGCTGCATCATTCACATAATCTCTTATAATGCTGCCTGAATTATTCGGACGTATTTGCCCTTGCGCGGTATATAGATCTGCACTAATAAGTTCCGGAATACTGCTATTTTTATTGGCACAGCCAAAATAAAAACACATAATAAAGAATAAAACAAAAATTGTTATTTTTTTCATACAATTATTATTACATGAAGAAGTTTTCTAAGCAAGCGGTTACTTTCGCTGTAAAATGTTGTACAGAGCATGGTTTAACGTCCATTCAAACGTTCCGGTTAACAGCTGTTAGCTTAAATTTACTGTTAAAAACAAACCTTGTCCTTTCCCAGACTTTAGCCTGAGGTCTCTTAATATTTTGCCATATGAGAGTTATTTTAAAATTTTTTTTGTTAATTGTCGAACCTCAACCGAGTCTTATGAACCGAAGGTTTATAAGGCGAAGGTTCCCATTCTCGATCTTTTTTATTTGTTAGGTGCAACTTTGTGGTTTTTCTTTAACTTCGTTAGGCGTTAGAAAAAACTTCTTAGTATAATATTATTAAAACCTTTCTGATGCAACTGCCATAACCTGTGCTGTTTCAGTATTCAACACACGTAAACGTAATCTTCTTGTCTCACCAGTTCCAGTTATTGAACCAGTGATTACCATATCAGCCCCTGCAAATTTTCCAATAGAAACAATTGTACTATCATCAACTTCTCCGCTTAATTGAAAATTTTGTTCGATTCGTATTCTATTTAATTCACTACGATCCACAACTGTGAAACGACTATTAACCAATATATACTCAAGTTCATTTGCAACATATTCAGAAAAATCCCTATCATTTGAGGAAACATTAACAATAGCCAATTTAGAATTTCTATTCAATGAGTTCATTATTAATTTGGCGGCGTTATTCAGCGCTTGTTCTATTCCGCTATTTTGATTTGCAATTGCAGGCATTTCAATTCTATTGTTTATAGTTACATTTCCATCTGTGGCAATTACAACACCAGAGGCGTGTACTGTTTGCCAATTTGAAACAAGATAACTGCTTAACATTAATGGAATTAACAATGAAAGCCCATTAAAAGTACCATTGGCGCTTATATTTACTACATCAATATTATTATATTGCGGATATAATTGCCTGGCTTTTTCCAATAATTTAGTATACGCTTTTTTGGAAATATTATCTTGGCGAATAATATGAAAAAATTGATACGAAGCAAACGTTACATCAACATTACCAATTATACTTACAGATTTCTTTTCTTCTTGAGATAAAGTTCTATCCTGAAACGAGACACAAGAAGTTAAAATCAAAAATGCAAAAACAGAAAATATTAAAAAACTATACCTCATAAGTCACCTCTCCAAAATACTTCCATTCATAATACCAATTACATTATCATACCATTTAATTCAATTTTTGACTACCATTTTTTGAAAAATCATTGTTTTCTTAACGTCCATTACATTTAAAATATTTTTTAGATTTTATTCTTAACTTTAAAACGCATAACCTAGACCAAGATACCATCTGGGATAAAATGAAAAATCAGCGTAAACATAACGGGAAAAATCCTCAGAAGGAGACGATATGTTTAACATTAGCAATTAAGCCCTTTGGGGCATTTCTGCCTCTATATCCCTTGCGGCACGTTCAATTGCCTCGTCAAGAGCCAATTCTTGAGCAGAGACAACCCATGCCGTTAAAATGAAAACAATTAAAACAATAAACAACTTTTTCATTAAATTCCTCCAATAAACCTATTCTTAACATATTTTATTATAATTTACAAGTATTCTATATTCAATTAAACCTTAAACTTCCCATGTCATGGATGGTATAGGGCTATAATTAACTCTGGGTAAGGTACAACCTCAAGACATCGTTCACGATTATGTAGCATAACATCAGTAACACTTTTCAGGATTTAAAAACAACTTTTACGCTGTTGTAATCAGGCTCAACAAGCCGGTTAACAGCTGTTCGCTTAAATTTACTGTTAAAAACAAACCTTGTCCTTTTCCAGACTTTAGTCTGAGGTTTTTTATTTTTTGCCATAATAGAGTTACTTTAACATTTTTTTTGTTAATTGTCTAACTTTTTTTCTTTGTTAGGTGCAACTTTGGGGGTTTTCTGCTGCTTCGTTCAACACAATGCGCTTTTTTATTTACTAATATATTTATCAATAAAATCCGGATAAGCGGTTATAAGTTCCATATATATATTATTTACCTCCTTTTTTAATCGATTACATAAAATTAAACGATTTTTCTTTGGTATTAGGTATCTATAATTAAACAAATAACTGCGGACTCTTTCAGGACGATTTTTTACTAATTCTTCCTTTGTTTTATAAACCGGTTCTTCATAACAAGGCCATGCACCATAACCTAACTCAGAAGCGTCATACCAATATCCTTCTCTTTCTACTTCATCTGTAATAATTTTAATTTTTTCTTCAAGAGGCATATCAGAAATTTTTTTTAATGACATTTCAATCATATTTTTTATATCATCATTTAATTTCTTCATTATCATTTTACGTTGCTTAATAATATTTTTATCTTTTTTAATTTTTTCCGGTAATACTTTAAAAATATCAATATTATCTTTATCTTTTTCAATAAACAATTGAACTATTTCTTTTTTACTTTGAGATATATTTGATAATTCTTTAAAAAAAGAAATAATATATTTTGATTCAATAATATTTACAATATGACTGATAATTTCAATGTTATCTTTAGTTTTTTTAGGGATAATATTATAAAAAGAAATAATTCCTTCTGAATAAAAATATTTAGAGTTATTACCAAAATAATTATAAAACTTTTTTAAGCAAAACATTATGATTTCAATGTTTTCCTGCATATTTAAAGGTAACATCTTATAAAAGATTACTGTTTGGTTAGAGTGAATTTTTATTATAATTAGTTTTATAATATCAATATCATTTAAAAATATATCCGGGACTACTTCTTTTATAGTAACAGTATATCTAGAAAATATTTTTTTTATAAACATACATACAATGCCTTTGTTATTTTGTATTGTTTTTGGTAAAATCTTGAAAAAACAAATTAATTCATCTTTATTACCGGGAGGTAAATGATTAGAAAACCTCTCCAGACATGCTTTAACAATATTAATCCTTTTTTGGTATTTTTTTGATAAACCTTTATAGAAATCAATTATATCTTTCGGTTGATGTAAATTTTCTACTTTTTTTAGTATTATTGATAAAGAATCTATAGGAATATTATCTTTTGATTCATTAAAAATAGCCATTAATACCTCTTAATAACAGACAATATATTTTATATTATTAATTGTCAACTGATCTTTAACAGGAAACATTTAAATTTTCTTACCAACATCTCAATACATAACCATTATATATGTGTCAATTACACTTTGACGTATTGCGTTTAACGTCCATTCAAACGTTCCGGTTAACAGCTGTTCGCTTAAATTTACTGATAAAAATAAACCTACTCCTTTTTCGGTCTCTTTATATCTTGCCATATGAGTGTTATTTTATCATTTTTTTATTAATTGTCGAACCTCGACCGAGCCTTATGAACCGAAGGTTTATAAGGCGAAGGTTCCCCTCTCGATCTTATTTATTTGTTAGGTGCAACTTTTGAATTTTTCTCCAGCTTGATTAGACGAAGTAGGGGCATACAATATTATTTAAGCTATTAATGCTTCATATATCTTCTTTTGAATTGCTTTCCAATCATAACTATCGTTTACAATTATTATACAATTTAATTCTAGTGATTTTATTACTTTTAATTCTATTTCTTGTCTACGTTTAAAATATTCAATCATTCCATCAAAACC